>CADANF010000078.1:1664-2871 GCA_902789175.1 uncultured Lachnospiraceae bacterium | reverse complement strand
GTTGCTCTGCCATTGCCACCAAGTTTGAGGTTTAAAGCCTTAAAGACTTCATCGTGGCCATGCTTTGTACCTGTCTTAGTAGTAATGATAAAATGCGTCATTTCATGCAATACAACCTGATCTGCCTCTGTAGCTGAGGCGTTCTCCATAAAAGATTTGGAAAATTCAATCTTCTTTGGCTCAAGCTTAGTATAAGAGCTTCCGCGAAACCGATAATCAACACGACCGAGTGTACGTTTTAACCTACCATTATATTCAATAGGACAATGTATCTCCAGACCTGCGGCCGTCGCTATTTCATTACACCTTGCTGTTGCTTGTTCGAGAGTCATGTCAATCACCTCTTATCTACATGCTCTATTGATCTTGTCGATCTCATCAGAGCTTAACGAGTCAACGTCAATGCCAACAGACTCAAAGATTTCATCTACATAATCATTGGGATCCAAGCCACGAGCATACAGAGACCTTGCCATATTGCAAATCTTATCAATGCGTTCAGCTCTTTCCATAATTTCTAAATCATAAGCCTGAAACCCAGTAAGAGCTGTAACATGCGGCGCCCGCTTATAAATAGGATAAGGAAGAACATTTTCTATCATAGAATCTAGTGTCATGTGTATGATTTATTCTCCTTTCTACAAAGTCTACCAAAACATTTTGCTGCTCTGTTGGCGATCTTTGTTCTATGAAGCTCCATAATACCAGCTCTCTTTCTTTATTTTCTATATACATTATATATAAAATCTTTATAAAAATAAAGGAAGGTAAGATAGGACTTCTTACCTTCCTCAATAGAATTAATGCTCAATGTCGAACTCTTGATCAATGATTTTTATTATATGCGGATGCTCACTGTCTGAATCAAAGAGATGTGAAGCATTTCATACTCAGTCTCTTCACATCACTGACCAACTGCCGCACTCAGCCCTGAAAAAGAATTGCTACAAAGCGTGCGTTCTTACCATAATGCTTCTCAAGATAATTGTATGGAAACATTGCAGCTATGTTTCTAATCTGTGCCGCATAATATTCAGCACAGTGGGTGTCCTCCCAGACGTACCACATATAATCACGAGCACTATGCTCAGTAATGTCATATCCATTGTCATCCTTTTTAGGGATAGGCGGGCCGAACTTTAACTCTGCATCCTGCTTTGCCGCATATACCTGCGGAGAAAGCCTTTCATAGAACCCATCAAAATCA
>CADANF010000078.1:0-1644 GCA_902789175.1 uncultured Lachnospiraceae bacterium | reverse complement strand
AAAGTCTTCGCCATCCTCGTGACAAGAATAAGCTTCTTTCAAAGCATTAGTAACATTCTCTTCATGAAGAGGATAAAATACACTATCCAGCTCTTCAGGTTCAAAAGAACGAGAGTTGTTAACGATATCCAATCTCTCATTCTGAGGGGTAAACAGGATAGGATAAATTTTGCCTTCAGCATCCTGCACACCAAGTGAATAAGTATAGTACCAACTCATACTAAATTCCTCCCTTCATTAGTAATAATCTCTTTAAAATCCATCTCTCTTGTTTTCTATAAATATTATAAGAAAAATTTTAATAATTTGCAAGTCGCTTTGGTAGATCTAGACAGGTGCGGCCGCCGCTTGTTTTTTATTAAGATTTTTAGTATTTTGCGTGCGCCCGCGCATAATATAAATTGGAAGCTTTTCTCTTAGCTCATTTTTTGACGGGGTTCCTAGGGGGTTACCCCCTAGGCCACCGGAGGTAGTAATTGAAAACTCATAAAAATTATTATATAATTGTATTATTAAAAGGAAAGGAGATAAGTAAAGAATGAGTCATATAAAAGTTAATACTCAGGAAATTTATAGTCCTGATAAATATGGTGGACAAGAAAAGAGGATCGAGCTATTATTGGTCTCTTTAAAACTCTAGATCGGGCAATAGAAGAAATGAACACTGCTGATTTACGAGATGAGTCAGTAGATTCTCATTATTACGTCGAAGTTCATTTTATACAGGATTAAATTATGTCAAAGAATTTTTCTTTAGGTAAATTCAATAGAGAACATAGTGGAAACGATTTAAGAGTTATTTTGTTTGTATCGAGGAATAAAGATAACTCACATTTGGACTCCTTTAAGGAACGTAAGAAAGCTTTCCTAGCTTACTTAAACGGATATAATATTCCAGAGTGGCTGGAAGAAGAGTTTAACGATTTTGTTTCAAAGGGCCAATTTACTGAGATGTGCAGAATGTATATCTCTATTAATGCGCGGGATCCAGATAAAATTAAGAAGGACCTGGCGGTGGAGTTAATTCAAGATCCTGGGGGCATAGATTTAACTAAAGCAGATGCTATTGTAGCACGGGCCGCCGCACATGACAAGAATAAACGATCTGACCAAAAGAGGTGGTTGTTCGACTGGGATAGACCAATCATTACTCAAACGGAAGATCAATTATTTAATAAGTTCTGTGAATATGTTGATGAATATGGGGGTGGAGTAACTGTATACCCAACGCCGCACGGTAAAGCTGTATTGGCAGAACTATTGTGCAGAATGTGGGAATATAATTATTATAACACAAGGAATTGATTGTATTTAAGAGAAAGGATAATAAGATGATGAAGAACGTAAAGAATGTTGATACTGTAGTTATTGATGGGGTTAGATTTGTAAAAGAAGGCGCGCCCGCCGCAACTGAGAATAAGATGCCTGTGGTAAAAAATTGCTACTTTTCTGATGACCGTACTATTGTTCTGTGGGACGATGGTACAAAGACTGTTGTGCAGTGTCAGCCTGGTGATCAGTTCGATCCTGAGAAGGGCATTTTTGCAGCTATCGCTAAGAGAGCTTATGGCAATACTGGAAAGTTTAATGACGTGATGCGTACTGCCAATGACATGGGCGAGTATAACTTTATTAAGGAGATGG
>CADANF010000077.1 GCA_902789175.1 uncultured Lachnospiraceae bacterium | reverse complement strand
GCAGACGTATGCGTTAAATGAGAATAATGCATTAACATATAAGTCATTTGAAAAAGAAACATTTTCATCTGGATTTGATTATGAATCAATGTATGAACACCAGTATCTGGATGATTTCTCTTATGAGGAACATTTTGCTGGTGGGGACATTGAGGGAATAACTACAAAAGACCCTTCAGGAATTAATAATCAGGAAATTTCATATGCCAGCTTTGAGGGAGAATATGAACCGATAAAATTAAAGTCAAAAGATAATTATCCTGAAAGCCCTATGTTTGGGGAAGACTGGAATAGCTATTTTCAAGATAAGTACGGTTCAAAGAATGTAAGTTGGGAAAATGGTGATGCTAACAAGAATAGTTATGGAAAGGCAAGTGGAAGTTCTACAAATCAGAAGATTAATCCACCTAAACAGGTTAATGGAGGAACATTTAATGTTAAAGTCCCAGATGCCAGATTTATTGGTGACAAACCAGTAGAAGGTTCACATAATGCAACTGTGAAAATAATAGATAGAGACGGAGAAGTGACAAAGGTATGGAGAGAAGTGAGTGGAAATGCAACGAAAAGTGAGCGGGAACTTGGAGTAGGAAGAATGCGACAAGCAACTCATACTGAACAACGTGCGCTTACAAGAATAGAATTGACAGATGAAACAGTTCTAATTACGGGGCAAAATCCTCCATGTAAGAATTGCCAAGGTGCAATGAGGGTGAAAACTATGGGAAATTCAGGTAAGATTATTTACCAGTGGAGAGAGAATGGAAAAACAATGCAAGTAATATTTCAAAATGGAAAAAAGATTACAAATTAATTGGAGGTATAACCATGAAATATAACTATAAATGTGATGGTATAGATGGTCTGGTTTTAATAGATGAGGATTATCTAAATGAAATAGATGATGATCTTTTAGCGGAGTTGGATATATTTCTTGATAAAGATGGAAAAACTGAATTAGTATATGATTTTCCAAATGAGGAATGGAAAGATGTAAGAAAAAGAGAAACAAAAAAATTATTAGAGTTTTGTAATTTGGGAAAAATGGTTATCTTCCTAACAAAAAAAGATGAGGATAACTGTGAAATTAATATTTCAGATATAAAAAATGATTCGAATACTTATATTGATATAAAATCTGGAAAGTTGATTTTGGTAAATGCAAGTGAATTAATACAATGTCTTGTTTATCCAGAATTAGAAATGGAGATTAATTTGAGAATTGACAATATTGACAAAGGTGTATATTCAGTTAAGTATGATGGGATAAAAGATATTAAATTAGTAAAGGAAATAACGCTTGTTTCTGATATTAATAATGCGATAGAACTATAATGGCTAACACTAAATGGAAACTAAAGATATTGAAGGCTTAAATCTTTTTGAGATAAAAAAGTGTGCATTACCTAATACTCCTAAAGAAATGTAAATTAGTTGATATGTATGAAGTTGAAAGGTATAGACAATGAGATGCAAAAAATGTGGTGCTGAGATTGGAGAGGAAAGGGTTTGTCCTTTCTGCGATACTCCGATTAAAAATGTATTGGTGGCAGAAAGAACAGATAAGGAAATGGGTAAAAATAAGGAAGCTGAGGCAGCTATGCTGCCTCAGGATTCATTTGAAGTATTTAATTCAGATGAAACAACGATTCTTGATCTGGATAGAATAGATGATTTAAAAGAGAAAGATAAAGACTCTTTTAAAACAGTAGAAGATAAAGAAAGTAGTAATACGACGGAGGCGATAGAAGAGGTTTCGCATGATTCAGAAAAAGAGCCTTCAATGATAAGAACATCCGTTATCCCTGATTATAAGATCAAAGAGAGAAAAAGATGGAGCAAGAAAAGGAAGATATTAACTCTTGTTTCAGCTTTTTTTATTGTGCTCTTAAGCATATCATTAGCAACTGGCGTTTATATTTTTATGAAATATAAAAAATATATCAAAGGTTTAAAAGGGGCGAATATATGCTTTGTTGATACTTATGCTACTTCTCTTGATGCCTATTATTATATTGATAAGAAAGATGAGTTAGTATATTTTTTTAGTTCCGGAAGAACGTATGAGGCTTATCAGGTCAATGGTTCTTATACATATACAGAAGTGGGTTATAAACCATCTGAAAATAAGATAATCACGATGCATACCTTCGATCTTTACCTTAAGAAAGAAGATCAGGAAATAATTAAGATATATCATGAAGAAAAAACAGATGGAGCTATTGAGATTATAGGAGTAACC
>CADANF010000076.1 GCA_902789175.1 uncultured Lachnospiraceae bacterium | reverse complement strand
CCCCCATATATTTCTGTGCATAAGCTTTCTACAGAAGCAGTTTTCCATCCCTTATCATTATTAATCGGGTCTCCAAACATCTCGACAAATCGGGCTTTGATAAGTTCATCTAGCGACACTAATTCACTCTTATAATCATCAATAATTTTTGTTACTTTATCAAGAATTTCTACTATCTTTCTTTGTTCCCCAATATTTCGTATATTTACTTTAAATTTTGATAATGTTGCTTTGTTAAGAGTTTTACCCATAACAGCTTTGTTGGTACCATCCTCCCAGTTCATATAAGAAAACATATAATATATGTAGTCGGGAATCAGTTCCACTACATGCTTATCCCTAAATGACATAATTGCTTCGTTAGAATACATGGGTTCGGTTGTAATCGCAGTCTTTCCAATTGAAAGCTTAAAACTCATAACAACAGTATTTTTTGGAATCTGACTAATTCTATTCTCAAATACTGCACAGTCTGATAAACATTCCTTTGTCTCTTTTATGTATTTTCCACAATTCGATAAATCAGCAATAGATATCCACTTATTATCTTTTGAATTCCAATATTCTGGGATATTCCTTGAAGGAGTTTTACCCATTTGGAGATCAAAGATGTCTTCTAATCGATATTCCATCTATCATCCAAACAAACCCGGATTTGTCAGGAAATATATTTTTGATGTGAAGCTTTTACGTTGTTTTGATTTACCATAGCATATTGCATTGTTGTATCGATTTGTGAATGCCCAAGAATCTTTTGTACTTGTTCTATAGGCATGCCTTTATCAATGGCTCTTGTAGCCATCGTTCTCCTAAATTTATGTGGGTGTATTCTTTCGACTTTTAGTTCTCTACCAAGCTCTCTAAGACGTATTTCTACACCACTTATTTTTAATCTCTTGAATGGGGCATTTAATGTGACAAACAATGCCGGATTATCATCCGCCCTAGAATCAATGTATTCTTTTAAATGCACTTTAGACTTTGCATCAAAATATACACGTCTTTCCTTATCACCTTTGCCATAAACAACGCATTCTCTACCTTCTAAATCAATATCATCAATATTAAGATTAACCAATTCTCCAACACGCATCCCAGTAGAATATAACAAATCAATAATTGCTTTATCTCTCGTTGTCTTACAGCCATCTCTAAGCTTTTCAATTGCTTCATCCGATATCGTATTTTTTACTACTTTCTTTGTTTTTATCTTATGAATTCTCTTCATTGGACTCTTCAAAATATAATCTTCTTCCTCAAGCCAAGAAAAGAAACTAGATATATTACGTCTTACATTATCTATAGTAACATTAGAACAATTATTTCTCTTTTGGTATTCAGATAAATACTCCCTCATCTCTTCTGTGGTTATTTTTCTGACTTCAGTTTCTATTTGTGAAAACATTGTTTCTAAGGTTGTTTTATAGAACTTAATCGTTCTTGATGAACAACCTTCTATTTGCTTTGCAGCAAAAAACATTTGCATAAAGTCCTCATTAGAGATATTTTGTTTCTCTAATGTGTTTTCCGCAAATGTCTTCATTATAACTTCTTGCAATTTTCTCATCTGCTCAATTGTTAGATAAGCAGACATTTCATTCAATACTTTAACGATTTTTTCATCCATGTTGGTATCTCCTTTATACCAACATCAACCAACCATTATATAATTATCCAAAATATTTTTTAGATAATGAATTTAATAGCTTTTGCATTTTAGCAAACTCATATTTATATATCATAAAGATCAGGATAAAAAAGCACTATCTGATAAAAAGCAACTCTCAGGAATATTGAATAGCTCGTATTTCTAGATTGATGTTTCATTTACTAAAGCGTTGCTTCCCCGAAACGAAATAACAATATAACTGAAAGAAGTTCCATGTAATAAACTTTGAACTATCAAAAATTAGTTTTAGTTCAGCTTATAAAACAAATCATGTAAATTTTCATAGGTAGTTTTAATCAACCACGTTTCATTCGATGATTCTTATTAATTCGAAATATCCGTCATAAACTGATCCAATATATAAATCCATTGACGTTCATCAACACTTAAATCAAATATTTTAATCAGCTTATCTTTTAACTCAATGATGCTTGCTTTGCAATTCTCGCTTCCATCTAGAATAGCTCCCATTCTATTTGTATCCACAGCACATTGGGCATATTTGGGATTTTTAAAATCAAATGAAGGTACATAAATATTTGTATAATCTGATTGAGTTACCCACACAGCGCCCATTTCATTTAAGCATGCCGGTCTATTTAAATACTCATCAGACCATAGAACAATAACGAATATTTTTCTACTAAAAGAATTTCTCAAATACTCATAAATATTCTGATCTAATGGAATTTTGTGTAGTGGATGAGATGTATATATTAGTTGATCTTTTTTTATGCCTATACCACTAAGAAGTTTTTCTAAAGCATTTCCATATTTTGTATCCGTAGAACTATGGCTTAGGAAAATGACAGGTTCTGATTTTCGATTACAATCATTCCTATCTATGAATTGAGAAAAATCAACTTCATCTATTCCCTCATAAATTTCTTTTATCAATTCCCTATTTTTTTCATGTTCATCATAATTAATGACAAATTTATTGTCACAAATATCCATCCAATTTTCTGTATACCATTCTAACAATCTTAACAAAAAATACTTAATCTTGTCTTTATCATTAGTACGTATGGCCTGTTCTAGGGAATACAAATCATTTGTGACAAAACCACCCTTTGTATAATTCTCGATTACTGTTTTAATACCTCCAAATTCATATTTCAACTTATCGTATGCATTAATGTTCAAATCATTTTTACTTTCCTCAAGCTCCTCTAAATATGTAGATAAAATCGCTTTGGCGCATTTTAATCCATTCATACAAGCATCAATAAAATCACTTTTAGGAGTATTTAACGTGAACACACTCAAATTGTAGTTTAGTTTTTTAAATTCCTCTATTTCGTAGCTCTCAGCACCATATTCATTGATTAAAAACCTTTCAGCTTTTGATTTCCATGCAAGAAAATTTGGAGAACTACTTGTTACACTTTTCAAGATCAGTTGATCTATTTCACCTATTATTGTTTTAAGTTTGTCTATTTTATTCATCTTCCATCTCCTTATCCAAAGTATTCTTGCATTAATGAATCAAATAATAATTGTGCTTCATCTAATGCTTTTTGAACTACAAACCTTGATTTGTCGACTTGACTTAAAAATACATCATATTGCTGCTGTAATTCTATTGGTGGGACAATCATTTCTCTTTGTTTTAATGAGTTGAA
>CADANF010000075.1 GCA_902789175.1 uncultured Lachnospiraceae bacterium | reverse complement strand
TAATGAGAAGTTTAAGTATCTGATGGATTGTTTGAATGACAGATTATCTAAGAAAGACCTGGGGGCTTTTTATACACCAATGCCGTATGCACGGAAAGCTGCTGAATTGGTGCAGATGGCGGTAGAACGTGTTCCTGATGGGAATGACTATATTATATTGGACCGTTGTGCTGGGACGGGGAATTTGGAATCAGCATTGATTGGTATATATGATAAGAACGGAGATGAACTAATTTCTCATTGTGTTGTTTCCACATACGAGTATTACGAATATAAGGTCTTGCAGGAACGGATTGGCGATAAGGTTAGGGACATTATTCCTCCGACGGAAGCGAATGTTATATATGCCAATGGCAAGGTTGCCAATGCTGATGCAATGAGTGAAGAATATATTAAGAACCCGATTATTCGTCAGTATGTGGATAATCCGAAGTGTACGATTATTTTATTTGAAAATCCGCCGTTTAGTGATACATTTGGAGAAATTTCTTCTGATGATAAAAGAGATATTCGCAAGGATAGCTATGTATCTAAAATATTCAAGGAAAATTTTGTTTCTGATATTAGAGGTCAAATACCGTCAAAAGATATTTCAAATTTATTTATTTGGTCAGGTTTTAATTTGTATTTAAGGCATAATACAGATAGTTATATAGTATTCTGCCCTATAAAATACTGGAAATCCAATCATATAAATAATAATAAATTTATTGATGGATTTATCTTTAATAGAGAATATTTTCATGCTAGTTCTAGTGCTATTTCCTGTATTTTATGGTCTTGCGAAGAAGATTTGTTCTGTGAATCTTTGAAAGTTGAGATTTATGATATTATAGAAAATAATATTATTAATCTTGGTTCGATGGTCTTAAATAAAGTTCATAAACAGTTTAATCAATTTTTCTTTGATAAAAGAATTGATGTCAATGATGAACAAACTGGTATTTATTGTAAGTCGGATGGTTATGAAGGAAATAAATTAAACAGTACTAGTACTGTAAATATTTATAATGATAATATTATTGGATATTTGCATATTATTGGTTTTACATTTGGATTACAAACATTAAATTTGACAAGATGTACTTTAAATGTTAGAAAAAATGGTTTTTCTCTACGCAAAGATAATTATCTGAAGAAATTGCCTTTGTTTGCAGCTAAAGCATATCCTCAAGATGTTTGGTTTAAAAAGAATGTTTATTACACAACCGCAGATGGTGGTGATGCTTACACGAAAGATGCTGATTTCTTAAAATCATGCCTGATTTATACATGCCTGTCTAATCAGAACAAATGTCTTACCTTTAAGGGTTCGGACCGTCGGCATTACCAGAATGAACTTTGTTTTGATGACAATACAGTGGCTTCCAAAGACCTTGCCAGAATGTGTTTAGACAACGAGGAACGGGCTTTGATGGATTTATGGTTTAAGATACTGGCAGAAGCCAAGCAGACCGTAAATTATAATCCTGAATGGACTTATGGTGTCTATCAGATTTCAAAAGAATTGAATACTTTTAAGGTTGTAGGTACAGGCAAGAATAAGAAGAACGTGTATGATTATCCCGTGTTGAATGGTGATTTAGATACGCTTCGGACAAAGCTTAAAGACTATTACAAAAGTCATTGTATAATAACTTCTTTTACAAGCAGATTATAATTTGGTAAAATAACTGTATAATCATTTTTCATTTTATTTTGTTATTTATATTCTGTGAGGTAAAGCTATGGCTATACACAATAAATCTCATTACAATCATGGTTTAATGGCTTTGAATAAAATGCGGAAGGATAATACTTTGAAGCATAAAACAGCTTCTGATTTTTCTGTTCCGGATAAAAGCATGATATGTTTAAACATTATGGATTGTTGCGATTTTCTTAAATCGATTCCTGATGAATCTGTGCAGCTAATCTGTATTGACCCACCTTATAATCTCGAACTTGCTGGTTGGGACATTTATGATAATTATATTGAGTGGGCATCAAAATGGCTCGATGAATCTTACCGTGTTCTTTCTAAAAACGGCAGTCTTGTTATATTTGGCGGTATTCAGTTTAGAGATGTTAAATCAGGTGACCTCATTGATATAATCCATCATGTTAGACATTATACGAAGTTTAAATTGATTAATACCATCATTTGGCGGTACAAGAATGGTATGTCAGCTCATCGGTATTTTGCCAATCGCCATGAGGAAGTTATTTGGCTTGTAAAATCTAATGATTATTATTTTGATTTGGATTCTGTCCGTGAGCCGTATTCGGAGAAAGAACTTGCTCTTGCATTGAAGGATAAACGTCTGAATCCTGAGAATACGATGAAGGGAAAGAATCCTACTAATGTTTGGGAAATCAATAGGTTGAATGGTAATAGTAAAGAACGTGTCGGGCATCCAACACAGAAACCGATTGAGATTATAGACCGTTTTGTTAAGGCTTTATCTTATCCAGGTTCTGTTGTTCTTGATTTCTTTGCTGGTAGCGGAACTGTCGGATGTGCTTGCATCCAAGAAGGCAGACATTGTTTGATGTGTGACAGTGACCCTGTTTCGATTGATTATTTTCAAAAGCATCTCCAATATATGCAGAATGATTTAGCAATACAAACAGATTATTTAAATGTTGATAATGTAGCAGACTTTTTTAATACTTTGGGGGATGGTGAACAATAATGGCTAAAGGGCAGTCGAATCGTTTAACGCTTCAGCAGAAGGAAGGTCAGGGACCTGTTACTATTTTTCATGAAGATGCACAGATTCATGATAAGGAAGTAGGAAATACTTCGCTTACTGTTATCACTCAATTACAATCCGAATATCCTATGCTGACTTTTCGTTATAGGAAAGATTTGTCGAAGAAAGAGATTAATGCAGCGTTAAAAAAAGTTGATGAATATCTTGGTCAGACTTTGTTTGTTGACAGTGCTCGTATCAAACCTGATGGCGGATTGATTGAAGTTAAAGATGATAATGGTCACTGGCGGGTTGTATTAGTTTCTGAAGCTAAGCATCAGGGCAAGGATATAGAGAATATTAAGGCTGGCAAGCTTGTTGGTAAGAATAATAATCAGGATTTAATGGCTGCCGGCAATGCCATAGAACGGGCGTATAAGAACGTCAATGAGATTGCCAATTTTATGCTTTCGGAACGGTATTTTCCTTATATCTTATTTTTAGAGGGTTCTAATTTTTTAACGGAGAATGTTGTTGTTACCAGACCTGATGGTCGGGTTGTAACCTTGGTTTATAATGACGGTATGCTTAATCGGTTGGATAGATTGACTGCTGCTAATTATGGTATGCCTATTAATACAAATGCAATGGCTCTACTATTATGCTGCAGGCGGCATCCATTTATACTAAAGGTGAAGGCGGTCACTGGAATGATGATGATATGATTGCGGTGATGCTGGACGTTGCTCGTACATCATTAAAAATGTTGGCAAGCGATTTGTTCAATCAGATTAGCAGACGTTAATTGAAAATGCTTTGACCATAAAAATAAGCCCATGGTTGGTTCCAATGTCATTAAGTTAAGCTAAATTTCAGTTTTGCTCAGTAAAGATGAGTATGATATAATTAAAAAAATATGTTGAACCTGTTTTGTATATATAATAAAAGGCATTTAAATTTTATTTATAAGGGGGATTTTATTATGCCGATTAACGAAAACGAATTAACAAAAGAAATACTTGCGAAGGCTATGAAGTGCGAAACTGCAGAGGACCTGATTGCGTTGGTCAAAGCAGAAGGCATTGACATGACAAAAGAAGAAGCAGAAGCGTATCTGGCTGAAAAGGATGATGTGGAGCTGGACGATACGGCCTTACAACAGGTGGCCGGAGGCACTTCTTCAGTAGCTGATGCATCGCAAGTGCGAATACTGTCTTTCCATTGTGGAGCTTTAGGATTGAATTGATTCCCAGTTCATACAGTTTTACGAATTCATTGGTTTCGATTTCCCGTTTGTACAGGAACCGGTAACCGCTTCCTTGGAAGTTCAGCTTATCGCTTTCATCCATTATGAATTTTGGGCTGTCGCTGCTGTTGTACTGGGTCACTTTTCCGAAGTAAATCTCAATTTATATGGGTAAATGTCTAAATTGAAAGTCCTCTGCTCATCAAAAAGCAGAGGACTTTTTTGTTTTAAACTTCTTATCTTAATGACATTGTGGTTGGTTCCATGGGCTTTTCTTATTTTTAAAAAACTTCTTCGTCGTCATCGTTGGATTCTTCTGTTGGTTTTGGCGGATTTGCCTTTTCCCGTTCTTTTCTTTCTTTTATGAGTCTGGCTCTCAGCTCTACTCCTCTCGTCCGTTTATATGCTCTGATTTCCGGGATTACCTCTTTTTCAAAATGTTCTCTTCCATACTTGTTGTACATGTACAGCACATCGCATTCAACCATTCTTTCATCGACGAATGACCATTCGGCTATGTCGTCCATCATGTCTTCGAATGTCCATACGAATGCATTCATCAATGGGAATATTACGTCTTTTATCGTACTTCTGACTTGTTTGTCGCTGATGTAAACTCCTCTACCCTTTGGTGTGAATCCATGGGAATTTAGGAATAATTCCATCATCTTTTTGTAATTTTTATAATCGGGTTTCGTCGGCTGTTCTGCGATGCGTTTCTTGTTCAGCTTGATTATCATGGTAATCACGCTATCACCTCCAAAGTTCTATGATTGGAATTAAAAAGTAATGGTTGTCAGTGGTAACTATCGCTACGCTCTTGTTTCTGCTTTCTATTTATCGCTACGCTCTTGTTGGGTAGTATTCGTTTGTTTTTTGGATATGGTAGCGAACCACTACGTTGGTCTTCCCTACTCCTGACCGCTACGCTGGGGCATGGTACGTAGTGGATGACCGCTACGCTTTTGTTCCAGCTTTTTATTTATCGCTACGCTTTTGTTAGGTGGTGGAATCGTCGTCTTCTTGTGTGTTCGGATGTTTCATGCTTTGGATGAATTCTCTTACGAAATCTTCGTCCAGATTCGTTTTTTTCTTGCTGTTCATCAGCAGCTTCACCATTTTGTCTTCGTTGATTGTCTTTTCATAGTCGTTTCCAGTGTTGGTTCCATTATCATGCAGGTCAGCATCGGGACGTATTAGTTTTATGCCGTCTTTCAGCAGCCTGTCCATGTCTTTATCCTCGGCT
>CADANF010000074.1 GCA_902789175.1 uncultured Lachnospiraceae bacterium | reverse complement strand
TTGTCGATGAAGATGAGCTAAAGCATAATCTTGAACTGATGAATAATCGGCCACGAAAGTGCCTTGGCTATAAGACACCAAATGAAGTTATGAACGAAATAGACTCACATACATCGTGTTGCACTTAATTTGACAAATCATCAATACCAATTTTGGCCGTGAGTACAAAATGAATATATAAATTATTGGATATGAATAATTAAATAAATTGAATTCAATTTACATTCTTGCTAATATAAATTATAATATTAGCAAGAATGTAAAAGGCGGTGAGAGAATGAAAGGAGTAATGGATTCTAAAAAAATTGAGGTTTTGAATGTTAAAAAATTAAAGAATGTGAATGTATCGAGACAGTCTATTTATAATTTTATAAAAAAGAATTGTATGGAAAAAGTTGGCCCAGGTATTTATATTTCAAAAGATGTGTTGGAAGATGAAGCTTATGTTTTATCACAGCGTTGCCCAAAAGGAGTTATTTCTCATGATGATGCCTTATATTATTATGGTCTGGTTGATCGAGAACCTTTTGTGCATTGTATTACAATTTATAGTGGATATAATCCTTCTGCTCTAACAAACTCTGGTTATAAGGTTTATACCGTGAAAAAGGGACTTTTAGATTTAGGAAAGACTAAAATCACAAATCAATTTGGTCATGAAATCCCAATGTATGATTTGGAAAGAACAATTTGTGATTTAGTGAGAAGTAGACGTAATTTCGAAATTCAGGATTTTAATATGGCGATTAAAACTTATTTACAAAGAAATGATAAGGATCTTAATCGTTTAATGGTGTATGCAAAAGCATTTCGAATTGAAAAGATAATTAGACAATATATGGAGGTTTTATTGTAATGTATTTAACTCCAGCACAAATAAAAGGTAGAATTAAAAATGTCGCCAAACAAAATGAATCGGATCCTATAACTTTGTTACGTATTTATATGATGGAGCGTTTTCTTGAAAGAATAACGTATTCTAAATATAAAGACGATTTCATTGTTAAGGGTGGAATCTTGGTTACTTCTATGATTGGTATATCGATGCGATCGACTATGGACATTGATACAACAATACGTAATTTTGATTTAACAAAAGAAGAAACTACAAGAATTATAAATGAAATTAAAGATATTTCTCTTGATGATCACATTGAATTTATCTTAAATGATGTATCTGAAATCATGGACAATATGGAGTATCCAGGAATAAGAATTCATATGAATTCAAAATTAGAAAATTTAATAGTGCCAATCAAAATAGATATATCAACAGGTGATGTGATTACACCTAGAGAAGTAAGATATGAATATCCGTTGTTGTTAGAAGACAAATCAATACAACTCTGGTCATATAATTTAGAAACAATACTTGCAGAAAAAATTCAGACAATTCTTTCTAGAGGATTGTTGAATACACGTATGCGTGATTTTTATGACATAACGACTTTATTTAATCGTTATAAGGATTCGATAAACTATAATGATTTATCATTGGCATTTGATAAAACATGTAGAAAAAGAGAGACACTTTCTTTATTGGAGCATTATGAAGAAATATTATGCTCAATAAGTGAAGATTCAACATTGCAGAATTTATGGAAAAATTATTGTCGCAAATATAAATATGCTAGTCATATTGAGTTTTCTACAAATTTAGAAATAATAAAACAATTAATGAGTAAAATGCTATAAATTGAGTGAAACAATATTTTAATTGTATGTATTTTTAGAATGAAATGGTTTGTATTCAATATGTACTTACAGTGACTCCAAAATGAGTGCAGAATATACATAAAAGATTTGGAATAAAAAATTATACCAGATTGCAAATAGAAATTGGAAATAAGGAAAAGTACCTTATTGTTAAATGTAATTGGAAATTAGGTTCAATAAAAGTCTGACAATGTATTGCCAGACTTTTTACTACTTACGTTTAAATACAAGAAAGAGATGATCACACCATAATGCAATGAGAATAAGAGGTCGACTGAAGACTGTAAAGCGATAAAAGTTAGAAAA
>CADANF010000073.1 GCA_902789175.1 uncultured Lachnospiraceae bacterium | reverse complement strand
GGTTACTCCTATAATCTCAATAGCTCCATCTGTTTTTTCTTCATGATATATCTTAATTATTTCCTGATCTTCTTTCTTAAGGTAAAGATCGAAGGTATGTATCGTTATTATCTTATTTTCAGATGGTTTATAGCCCACTTCTGTATATGTATAAGAACCATTGACCTGATAAGCCTCATACGTTCTTCCGGAACTAAAAAAATATACTAACTCATCTTTCTTATCTATATAGTAATAGGCATCAAGAGAAGTAGCATAATTATCAACAAAGCATATATTCGCCCCTTTTAAACCTTTGATATAATTTTTATATTTCATAAAAATATAAACGCCAGCTGCTAATGTTATGATTAAGAGCACAATAAAAAAAGCTGAAACAAGAGTTAATATCTTCCTTTTCTTGCTCCATCTTTTTCTTTCATTGATCTTATAATCAGGAATAACGGATGTTCTTATCTTTGAAGGCTCTTTTTCTAAATCATAAGGAACCTCTTCTATCGCCTCCGACGTATTACTACTTTCTTTATCTTCTACTGTTTTAAAAGAGTCTTTATCTTTCTCTTTTAAATCATCTATTCTATCCAGATCAAGAACCGTTGTTTCATCTGAATTAAATATATCAGAAGAATCCTGAGGCAGCAGAGCTGCCTCAGAATCCTTATTTATACCTATTCCATTTTCTGTTCTGTCTGCCACCATGCCACCAATACATTTTTAATCGGAGTATCGCAGAAAGGACAAACCCTTTCCTCTCCAATCTCAGCACCACATTTTTTGCATCTCATTGTCTATACCTTACATCTTGCAGTTTGATATTCTTTTCTTATTCTATGTGTCATAAGATCTGCCAACCTGGTTGGAACTGGAATATGGCTATCAGCTGTTATAAGCATCTTAGTCAATTCCATGGCTGTAGTTAAATCAATCCTATTACCAACTGAAACAAATATTGGCTTTACCTTGTCATGAGTTCGTAAAACTCTTCCATATACTTCCCCATTTATAGATATATCCGTATATGAGTTTGCTCCCTCATTTGGCATAACAAAATCAACATTTCCAATCTTATAATAGCTTTTTGCTATTCCTATTGTTGGTTTATTAATTAATATTCCCGCATGAGTCGCTATACCCATATGTCTTGGATGAAGATATCCATTACCATCAAAGAAAAATACGTCTACCGAATGTTCCAAAATACTATAAACCTCTTTAAATAAAGGAAGTTCTCTGAAAGCTAAACATCCTGGAATATATGGGACCTCAACTTTTCTAATGATATATTTTTCTTCTATAACCTTTAATGAAGGAAAGTCTAATACAACAATACAGCAATCCGCATATTCTTCTTCATCTTCTTTCCAGTATGCTAAATCCACACCTGCAATAGTGTGAACATCAGAAATAGAAAGCACATTCTTTAAATCTATTTTTTTTATCAGCTCCAGCTGTTTAGTAATAAAATCCTGTTCTGTTTCCATATTTACAAACCAAAATATTTTTTATAGTCAAAATTGTTACCTTCACGCATAATTTCTTCATTAATTTATCTTAAATCATATTTTTCTAACATAAAAAACTTAATTATTAATTTGCAATTAAAGCTCTTTTGAAATCTTCATACATAAAAAAAGTAATTTTTAAAATCTCTTCCAAATCATCATACGTTCCAAAAATAGGTTTTTTTATCCTGTACGAACTATTTATTAGTCTTCTTGAATAGGTCCCCCAAGGTGAACCTAAGATTAATTCATCATTATCTTTTACCACCCAAACAATATCAACCATTCCATCTTGCAATATTATATGAACACCAAATACATATTCATTTATTTTTTCCTCTTTTATTTTATAAAATTTTTCTTTACTGTCAAATATTGCATCATATCCCATTTCCTGAATCATTTCCATAACTTCTTCTCCATCAATATATATTAATCGCTTGTTTGATGGTGTTCTTTCTGCGTTAAAGTTTTTAGATAGCTCTTCATATCTTTTAATAAATTGCATCTTCATTAACGCTTCTGTTATTTTTTTATTAATTTCCATCATTGTTCCTCCGTAAATCTTAGTATTACTCCATATTCTGCGGCAATCTTCTTAAATTGTGCAATATTAACTATATTAGCATTACTTGCTGGAATTTCTAAAATATAGTGCCCCTTAAGTTCTTGTCCATCAAGTTCAGGATAAGCATTTGATCTTATTTTTGTTCCTTCTGAATATTTTGACGAAAATTCAGATAAATACTTTCTATATGTTTCTTCTGAAATTTTATCTAAATCCGTAGCCTTTCTTGATATTATTTCGCCATTATATGGATCGTATGAATCTAATCTTTTTCCGTTTTCTAAATATATTTCATGGTAATCGTAAATATCTGCTTCTCTAACAGTTTTATTAAATTTATTACCTCGTGCAACAGGCGACTCCTTTGTCCAATATTCACTTGCCTGTTTCCACTCCAATCTATCCTTCGGTATTTTTCCTTTACTTATCTTACGTTTTATATATGTTTGATAGTTGTTTTCTAAAGTATCATCAATAAACTTTCCCGAATTATCTAACAGCCAACAATCACCTTTTATCGCCTTCTTACTACCCTGAATTTTGTCATTTGCTATTCCATCAATGTCCCCACCAGCAAAGTGTTTCTCATAAGAGAAATCATCCAGATACTGCTGTTCGTCAAGGCCCGGATGATTATTGTGTATACCCTTTTCGCATTCATCACAATACTTTATATATCTTTCAGCATCCTCAGGAGACATTCCTGCAGCAAA
>CADANF010000072.1 GCA_902789175.1 uncultured Lachnospiraceae bacterium | reverse complement strand
AAAGAACCATCATGAGCCAATTATTTCTAGAGAAATATTTGAAGAAGCAAGAAGAATACTAGATCAACGTAATACACAAAAAACAAAATCAGAAAACTTGTTTCCAAATAAACTAAACTGTGGTTTCTGCGGATGTGCCATGACAGTTTCTCAATCAAGAGAACATTCAAAATATTATAAATGTTGTAATAAGAAACGAAAAAAATGTAAATCAAAGATGACCAGAGAAGATATATTAATCGAGGCTTTTCAAAAATCTATGATTAAACTACTCAATGCAAAAAATCGAGAAAAAATTTTTATAGATTATAAGAAGGCAATGCAAAACAAGCAATCTCTTGAAAACAAAATTAATATAGTTTTAAAAAAACAAGCATCTTTAGCAGATAGCTATATGAGCAAAAAAATAAATATAGGCAAGTATAAATACGAATTAAATATTTTAAAAGAAAAACTAAATAAATTAAGTAAAGATAAAGACGTTATTGAATTAGAAATTGAAAAATATAATGAAATAGTTAAATCACTTAATAGATTGTATTCAATGATTGAAAATGAATTTGATAAAGAAAACTTTGATATAAAGTTTTTCAATAAAATAATTCAGATAGTAATAATAGGAGGTGTTAGTGAAAAAGGGACTAGGCTACCTCATTTAATTAGATTCATTTATAGCGACAAAGAAAAAATATTTCAAGATGGTGTAAGAATGCAAGGGAAAGAATACATGGATAATAGTAATAGAACTATTACAATATTAAAATTTAGAATAAAACATGATTATCCAAAAATGCAAAAGAATAAGTCATCAGTAATAAATAGCTCATTAATACAATTTGAAATAGAAAGGTAGTGAAAATATGGAAGTTGAAGTAATAAAGAAAAAAGAAGGAATATTAGACTCAAAAGGAAATATAAGACAAGGTAAAGTTAGAGTAGCGGCATATGCGAGAGTTTCGACTGATCACGATGAACAACAATCTAGTTTTGAGTCACAACAAAAATATTACTTAGATAAAATAACAACAAATCCTAAATGGTCATTCGTCGAGGTCTACGCCGACGAGGGCATAAGCGGAACTCAAGCCTATAAAAGGGAAAATTTTATGAGAATGATAAGAGATGCAGAAGAAGGAAAATTAGATTTAATACTAACAAAATCGATATCAAGATTTGCTAGAAATACATTGGATACTCTTAAATACGTTAGATTGCTTAGAAACAAGAATATAGGAATTATCTTCGAAGAAGAGAATATTAACACAATGGACATGGCTGGAGAATTATTATTAACAGTATTATCTTCAGTAGCACAACAAGAATCTGAAACAATTTCCTCTCATATACGACTAGGATTTAAAATGAAAAGAGAAAGAGGAGAACTTATAGGTTTCAATTCCTGCTATGGTTATGAATTTAGTGAGAATAAGAAAGATATGCTTATAAAAGAAGATGAGGCAAAGATTGTAAGAAAAATATATGCGTGGTATTTAGACGGCTATGGAAGTAGTACTATTGCAAAGATGTTAACGGAAAT
The DNA here is from genome assembly GCA_902789175.1 of uncultured Lachnospiraceae bacterium. GTDB lineage: Bacteria > Bacillota > Clostridia > Lachnospirales > Lachnospiraceae > Eubacterium_Q. The sequence continues at coordinate 559 of CADANF010000072.1, read as the reverse complement.
GGGAATAACATCTCCAAGCGGTTTAGATCATTGGGGCGAAACAACAGTTTCTAATATCCTCACTAATGAGAAATACATCGGAGATGTTTGCCAAGGTAAAAGTTTTACCGTTGATGCAGTTACTCATAGAAGATTACCTAATAGAGGGGAAGAAGATAAATACTACATGAAAGATCATCATGAACCAATTATATCAAGAGAAGATTTTCAGAAAGTAGCCGATATTCTTAAAAGTAGAAATAAGAATCATCAAACTGGAAGAAAGGTTTATACAAGATTTACTTTTTCTGGAATGTTAAGGTGTGGTTTCTGCGGAAAAGTATATGGTCGTAAATCTTTATATAAGAAAAGGCCGGCCTGGGACTGCCTATCGGTCATAAAAGATGGTAGAGAATTATGCCCTAATAGTAAATTAATGCATGAAGATGTAATAAGATCATGTTTTATGGAAGCATATAGTCTTTTAACAAAGGATAATGGAATAGTTATAGAAGACTTTATGCAAAAAGTAAGAGAAGCTATTAAAGATAAATCTCCATCACAAATGAAAAATAAATAT
>CADANF010000071.1 GCA_902789175.1 uncultured Lachnospiraceae bacterium | reverse complement strand
CAAACTAAAAGCCGTATTGTTAAAATTGATATGGCTCCATTCTCAAATGTGATCACAGAAAGTCTAGACAACTGGTTTGAGAACAATGAGAAAGACATTAAAACAATCTTTGACAAAGCTATCGCAGCTCGTAAAGCAAAAGAAGCCGCTAAGAAAGCAAGAGATAAAGTTAGAGAGTTTAACAAGAAACCAAAAAAGCAATTTCTTGATTTGCCCACTAAACTTGTAGATTGTTGGAGTAAGAAAAGACTCGATTGTGAAATTTATGTAGTTGAGGGCGATAGTGCTGCATCTGGTCTTGTTGATGGCAGAGATAGTGAATTTATAGCAGTCTTCCCTGTTAGAGGAAAAATGCTAAATTGTCTAAAAGCAACAGATGATAAAATTTTTGCAAATGCAGAGATCAATAATCTAATAAAAGCTCTTGGGCTAAAAATGGATGAAAAAACCAAAAAATTAATATATAATAAGAATGATTTAAGATATGGCAAAATCGTTGCGGCTGCAGATGCAGACCCAGATGGAAAAGCTATTAAAAATCTTCTTTTCACCGATTTATGGTATCTTTGTCCAGAACTAATTACGAATGGGCACGTTTATGCTGCTGTTCCCCCTCTTTTTAGAATTACTACTTCTAAGAATGAGTACATTTTTTTAAAGGGGCAAGAAGAATTAGATGAATATAATAAGAAGCATAGAGGAGAAAAATATTTAATAAATCGAAATAAAGGGTAAGAGATAGTCTGGCCCTTATCTACTTTTCCGTTTCATCAACGGGGTTAGAATTTTCTTTCTAGCTAACGAGGTAGTCTAAGTTTATTTTGGACAATTTCGGTTAACCGAAACTTTACTATTTTTATTTATAATAGAACAAAATAAATATGATAATCTCGTGGGAAAAGGAGAATTCTACAATGAGTACAGGTATTTATAAATTTTAGAATCAAATTAATGGCAATATCTATATTGGGCAAAGTACTGATATAGAAAGAAGATATAAACAACATCTTTATGATGCAAAACACCCAGAACGGCTAAATACAGGAATCGAAGACCCAATTAGAAAGTATGGAATAGAAAATTTTTCTTTTTCAATTATTTAGTTATGTGAAGAAGAAAAATTAGATGAAAGAGAAATTTATTGGATTGCTTATTATGATTCCTACTATCACGGATATAATAAAACGAAAGGTGGAAAAAGTCTTCGAGGAGAAGACCACCCAAGAGCCATTTTAACAAAATAGCAAGTCTGGGATATCCGAGAACAATATGATCAAGGAATTCAAAGAAAAAAAGTGTTTTAGCCATACTTGAAAAAAGGAATAACTGAGAAGTGTCTATTAAAAGTATGGAATGATTAGACCTGGGTTAACATTCATAATGATGTATATACTGAAGAGAATAAAAAGAAACACAAAATCCAAACTGGTCATTCTGAAGACCAAATTGGAAAAAGCTCACTAAATAGAGCAATATCTCAAAATGAAATAAATATCTGGTTGCAAGATTATAATAATGGACTTACGATTAATGCTATCGCAAAAAAATATCATAGAGATAATGGAACAATAGAAAGATACATTAATCATCCAGAGGCGATATCTGAAGTTAAATATCGAGGTCGAAAGGTAAAAAATATAGAAACAGAGCAAATTTTTACTTCAATCAGTTCAGCTGCTAAATGGGCTGGATGTGGAGCCACCACTCTTTCTAGGCATTTAACCACAGATAAGACCGCAGGAAAAGTCCACGGAACACAAGAACCTGCTCATTGGATTGAATTATCCTAACCTGTATCGACTATCCGCTTTGTCGCGGAGTACATCTATTATTGATACGTAGATGGAAAAGGTAGACAATCTAAAAGATTGAAGAAATAGTCAGTACTAATAGAAATATTAGATAAAACGTAGGCGAACAAGATTCACAGGAACTCGAAGAAAGTATTTTAAATAAAGAAACAAGAAACATTGTACAGATTACTGTCGAAGATATAAAGAAGGCTCAACATCTTTTTGATACTCTTATGGGAACAGCCGTTCCACCTAGAAGAGAATATTTATTGGCACATAGCGAGGAGGCGGAAGATATAAATGGCTAATGATTCTATTGACATTACTGAAGAAATTTCTCAAAATTTTATTGATTTTAGCTACGAAGCTAACTCCCAGAGAGCTTTTGCAGATGCAAGAGATGGATTAAAACCTGGTCAAAGAGCTTGTCTTTGGGAAATGTATGAAAAAGGATATAGTTCTAA
>CADANF010000070.1 GCA_902789175.1 uncultured Lachnospiraceae bacterium | reverse complement strand
ATGTCTCTTCTTTTCGCCGCAAGCGGCTTGTTTTTTCTTGAAACTAATTAGAATAATTGGAATAATTCAGTTCACTAATTTCTATAATTATAATTTGTGAATAAAATTATTCTAATTATGCTAATTTGTTTCTTATAATCCATCGCCGAGGGCGATTCTCTTTTAGGTGTTGCCGCAAGCGGCTTGTTTTTTCTTGGACGATAATTTCCAATAATTGACGATAATTTTATCCGATAATTATTATCGGAACCAATTATTGGGAATTATCGGAAATTATTGTCCAAGAAAACAATGCGGCTTGCCGCATGATATCAACTATTTTTGTTCACCTACTTATATATTTAGTTTTAAATAACTCTTTCGGAAACCTTAACAAGATTTAACCGAAAAGTTTTGTCAGCAGAAGAAAAAGAATATACCTTTGCGGTAAAACGTAAGCAATTGAATATTAAAAATTTAATTATTATGATTACAAATTATGATACTAATATTGTATATTTTGCAGAAGGATTGAAACATGTAAAATATGTAGATATGATGAGCAGAGTTGTGGAACATCTTCATCACAATAGAATGGCATGGGGATTCTTACCACAAAGCGCTTCGCCCCTTCATATCTGGGCACGGGATTATATGCCTGTGCAAGTCAGCAAAGACAAATTTGTGCTCTTTCGCTATGATCCCGACTATCTGAAAGACTATCCCGAGTATAAGCCTGACACTTCTGCCATTCTTTCTGAACTTGGCATACAGGTGATGCACTCTGACATTATACTTGATGGTGGCAACATCATCAGTTGTGGCGATAAGGTCATCATGACAGACAAAATCATCAAGGAAAACCCGCATTACGACAGAAACACACTGATCGACACCATCAGTTCGCTATTGGAAGCAGAAATTGTGCTGATTCCTCAAGACTCGTATGAGGAGTACGGTCATTCTGATGGAATGGTAAGATATATGGGTAATGGTCATGTGTTGCTCAACAACTATTGTGACGTTGACAAAGCGTTACGCAAGAGATTGTTGTCTGCTTTGCAGCCTCATTTCGACATCACAGAACTCCACTATGGCACCTATACCGATAGGAGTTGGGCTTATCTCAATTTTCTACATGTAGGCCAACACATCTTTATTCCTATGGCGGAAGATAAGTTGGGCACAAAAGCCTTTCAACAAATAGCCGATGCTTTTCCAGAATGTGAATGCCACCGTATATGGGGGTGTGAAAGCCTCGTCGATGATGGTGGTGCGCTGAACTGCTCCACATGGAATATTCTCGTGGATTTGCCTAAAGAAGAGGAAAGTAAAGAATTACCAGAAACAATTTAATTCTACTAACGGGTTGTTTATATTCATTTTTTATATACCTTTGTATTTGAAAGATAAACACTATAACGTTATGGATAAGAAAGATATTATTAAAAAACTTCAAAATGAGGCGGCGCATTTTCTCGCCGAATCAAAGTTAATAGTGAAAGGATTAGTCATTCTACCTAAGGAGATAGAGATATACTATTATATAGATGGTGATTTTGAAGATAGTTCTGTTCATAGAAACATTTTACAACAGAACAATAGGAATCATTTTTATATACATCGATGGGGTATAAAAAAGGAAGATTCATACAAAGGTGGCAACTATCCAGGGATAGACTTTGTGCTCAGTAATGAAAAAGGTATTTATTATTCCTATCTCATAAGAAGTGCTGTTGTTGATAATGACATTCATGTAGGACCTCACAAAGTGTTGGAAGCTATAATTGATAAAAGTGGGCTCACAACAAACGAATTAGAGAGTTCTCCTATAGAAATACTTCCTAATAGCATTTCTTGCGATGTTTTATTTTCCAGCAGAATCAATCTTGGCAAAAATGCCAAAGAGTTTTCTGACTATAAGTTAAGAGCGGTACTATGTGATGAATGGTTTGGAAGGAATAAATATCCAGCCAAAGAGAAAATGGTCGTTGATTTTTTAACAGAGAAAGTACGCCTACAAAATATGACTCCCCAGCAAGCCATGGAATATGCAAATAAGAAATTGGGATATATTCCATCTTCCATCAGAGCATTGTAATCACAAAACACTTTATCACAAGTGTTTCCCTTGTATTAGTTCATACTATAAAATTTTGCCATATAGACGAATAGATTTTCAACCAAGTCTTTGGCAACGTCATTACTATCGTTTTTAGGAACTATGTCCAATTTTACGAATGATAGACCATGCTTTTTGTAATTATCCATATCAACCATTGTGTTTCTCTATTATGATGTCATTCTATTTTCCTAAAATCCGCAGATATTTTTTCGAGTGTCTGATTTAGCCCTTGCTTGTGACGATTCTGTCTGACTCTGGGCTTAGAAACGCTTGACATTACTTGT
>CADANF010000069.1 GCA_902789175.1 uncultured Lachnospiraceae bacterium | reverse complement strand
GAAGATTATATATACAACCGCACGGTGATGCTTTAATGTTGGGAAGAAATATACTCCGCAAAGTAAAGCTATAGCACCGATAATAAGAAGCGGTCCGCGATATGATACTTTATTTTGCTGAAAATCAAGGATCAACGCGAAAATAATAAGGGCTAATCCACCAAAAAGAGCAACCATGGATCCAATCTTTCTCTGTGGTGAAATCACATTCTTTTTAGCCATTGTTACTTCCCCTTTCGTTTTGTGTAATAAAAGGGCAGGATTTTAAAGGATCCTGCCCTCATGTAGTGTCCGTTAGAATTTATAAAACCATTTTTTTACTGAGCGTAATAAGCTTCAGTAACCTGCTTCATTGTCTTGCAGAAGCCATCTTCATCAAGTGATCCCTTTGCAAAATCTGCAAATACCTGACATGTCTGATTCTGAAGGCCATCCTTCTTTAACATTGTATGCCATCCAGATGTCTTTCCAGCATCCATATAAGACTTGATTGAATCAGCATACTTATTATCAGCTGTGTACTTACAATCCTTATCTGGGCTGATAAGACCAGCTTTCTCAACAAGGATCTGTTCAGCTGTATCTGTGTAGCACCAGTTAAGGAATGCCTTAGCAGCATCTACACGGCCATCCTTATATACTGTCCAATATGAAGGAGCACCAGCGATGATTGTATCGATTCCATCTTCAAAAGCGTATGGAGCAAATCCAACCTTGAAATCTGCATTTGAAAGATCAATCCATGATCCCTGTGTAATGAATGCATATTTACCAGAAGCAAAACCAGCAACCTGATTATCATATGTTCCGTCTACAAGGAGATTTGGATCTGAATACTGATTAAGGAGACCAATGAATGATGCAAAGCTCTTAAGACGAGCATCATCATACTTACCACCATCATTAAGAAGGTCGATGTACTTTGTATCATTCTGTGCAAGGCCTGCATCAAGATACTGAGCAAATACGTGTGTACCTGATGACCATCCAAGGTTAGCAGGCTCAGCACAGTAACCAACTACAGCTGTAAGTCCAAGCTCAGCTTTCTTTGAATCAAGTGTTTCAAAAGCTTTCTTATAAGCACTTGGGCTTGTAAGTGTTGCTGGATCGATTCCTGCCTTTTCAAGAATATCTGCATTATATCCAAGAGCAGTTGCTTCAACCGTATATGGGAAACCAATTGTTCCCATTTCCTTATCAACTAATGCATAATCTGTCTTCTTTGTCCAATCTTCACCAGAAAGATCTTCTAACATTCCTGTCCATGTTGAAGCCTGATTTGCTTCAATAACGAAGATATCTGGCATGTTATCAGCCTGATAATAACCCTTTAATACATCAGCAGCATTTGTATCACCACCGATTGTTTCTACGTTAACAGTATTACCTGTTTCCTGTTTATACGCGATTGCAAGCTCCTGTAACTCATTATCAATTTCAGGCTTACCATTAAGGATACGAAGATCACCAAGAGAACTTGTTGAAGAGGTTCCTTCACCACTCTTCTCTGTAGTTGTTCCTCCATTATTATCTCCACCTGATGATCCGCCACAGGCAACTAACGAAAGTGACATCGCACCAGCAAGAGCAAGTGCTAAAAGTTTTCTTTTCTTCATAGGTAACAAACCCTCCTTATTTAATGTATACTTATAAATGTGTACTTACGCTCCCCTTTTACTTCTTTATGCAACATTGCTATTGAAAATCATTTTTGTTATCGTTTTCATATCAACTTTTGCGTTAAAGTAAACAAGCTGTTATGTATATGATACTACATTTATAATCGTTTTCAAGGTTTTTTTAGTCATTTTCACACATTTATTGACTTTACACAAATTTTTCCGCTTTCTATTATGCATATATAACAATTATCGCACATGAACAACCGTTTTCTCTGTTACCCTTTCACAATTTTCACACATTTTTCAGCTAAAAAAATGAAATCATTTTCACATTATTTTCATATAATAATCATTCATGTTTCATATTTCCACTAATCACCCAAAATAAAACATCCAGGTTCCCAGTTTCCAACAAAAAATATAACAAGTAAGTCTAAAATGACACTGTCTAAAAGCATGCAATTCCTGGCAAAAATATAATTAAAAAACAAAATAATAATCTATAAAGTCTGCCAACCCCAGCCAAAATATAATTAAAAAACAAAATAATAATCTATAAAGTCCGCCAACCCCAGCCAAAATATAAAAAGACATGAAATAATCCCATCAAAGGGCATGTTTTAGCCCGCTGATGGGATTGCTTGAATGTCTTTATATTTTGGCGTCCGTTCGTCAAATTTTGGCGTCCGTTGATCAAATTTTGGCGTTCGTTCGTCTTATCCTTTTACAGCTCCCTCGATCATACCATCCATGATCTGCTTCTGAGCTATGATAAATAAGATTATCATAGGAACGATGGCAAGAAGTGCTGCCGCAAGGATCATGTTCCACTCTTTTACGTATGATCCAACGAATGCCTGTACTGCTACTGGAAGTGTTTTTACTGCACCATTCTGT
>CADANF010000068.1 GCA_902789175.1 uncultured Lachnospiraceae bacterium | reverse complement strand
CGTGGATGTCATATTGGCTTATTATCGCCTGCATGTTCCCGACTTTCCGGATATGAAGACCTTGGAGGTGCTGAGGCAAAACAATGATTGACGTTTAGCGGGTTATCGACTTTGGCCTATTGATCTTTCGTGGCGGTTGTCACGTTATTGTATGGCGACCGCCACGTTGTTGTGTGGCGACCGCCACGTTGTTGTATGGCAACCGCCACGTTGTTGTATGGCAACCGCCACAGAGATTCCCATAAGCTTGTGAAGAAAAAATAAAACGAAACCTTTGTGACAAAGAAAAATTTTCTTATATTTGCGACCAACAAGTCTACTGAATCCCTGCTATCAGACTGTGTGGGGGAACACCCTAAGCGAGGATCGCCTTTCCATGGTAGTCTACCCAACTATAGTTTGATACTGACAAAGTAAACGCTATATAAAGCCCAATTTAATCTTTTCATTTTCAGTTATAGCTAAAATGTCAAAGTTTATGAGTCGAATACAACACGATTCGCACTGTAACCAATGCAGCTGGAAGTTGGGCTTGTGGATGGGCTGGATTGCAAGCAGTTGGTGGGCTGGGATCTCTTATAGGGGGGCCTTAGGTGCCGTTATTGGCGGAATCATCGGAGGCGTTGGAGGTGCCTTTGGTGGCAGCGCATTAGGTGAGTTTGCCGTTGATAAAATGTATGGTATAAGATAAAAATGGTATGAAAGAAAATTTTGAGTTTTTTCTTAATGCTGTGCATTATATGATATATAAGGAAGAGGTTTGGTCGAGTAAGAAAATACAGAAGACAGTAAATTACCTGATTTCAATTATTATCAAAATCCCTTTCATCGGAAAATATAAGAAAGAGAATAACGAGCAAGAGCTAAAAGAATTGAACAAATTTTATTATGGAAAAAATCAGGATTGTCTATTAGTGTCGCCCACCATCTCTTCGGTACTTTCTATTCAGGATATTCTATGTTTTGGTCTTGGCTGCTTATAGGTGTAATAAACAAAATCTATTCACCCATGCACGTTCGCGGTATTGTAGCACTCATCATATTGGGAGTACCACTTACTTTGGGTTACATACCTGCTTATAAGGCTGTATTCAGCCATGATCGCTATTTGATTTTTTTTAAGCAATTTGAAAGAAATGACAAAAAATGGTATAGAAAATGGAAAATTAGGAGCATTATATTTTGTACTGCAAGTATCATTGCTGCTGTGTTGGGATTCTTATTGATGGTAGCTATTGAACATCTCTGACTAAATAATCTAAATATTAATCCTTTTATTCCCTAAATTGCCAAAATGTTTATTATTAGGATTCTTAATCTTATTAGGATTAAAGTTGCTCAAATCGTAATGACAATAAGGAATCCTCTTGGCTTTCTATAAGTTTAATTTCAAGATAGTTATATATATGAATATAAGTGAAGGGAAATTGTCTTGGTGTGTGTGTTTGGCAGCATGCTCATTATCTTCTTGCATTCCCATAGTGGATTCAAGAACAGCTGCGGCATTCAAAAATTGCACGCCGGATACTTTATATATAGGTGCGTCCCATTATGACAATATTGATAGTATAGACGAACAGGTGTGGCCACATTATAGTATTGCCGCACACAGTGGTGTAGATTCTTCGAATGTTACTTTATGGAAGAAAAACTTTCATAGCGACTGCTTTGTTTATCCAGACTCGATATGTGTAATAGATGGGGACTATTTATTTCATAACACTGATACATGCTATTTCTTCTTGATAAGATTTAGTGATGCTACACGAAACACATGGGATGAGATTCGTGATAAAAAAATCTATCGCAAGTGGGTGGTCACAAGAGATAGAAATGGCAAGTTTAGGGCGAATATAAGATAATAGAAGTGCTTGGTCCCATGAGAAAGTCCGATTTTGACAGAAAAAGCAAGGAACTACAGGCGCTTAAATACAGATAAAAGGAATAAAGGATATGAAACATAGTTTTGAGTATTTTTTGAACGCCATCCATTATTGTCTCTGGCTCGGTGATATGAAATTTGGCGACTTTGTCGGAGCCATAGTCAACAAGTTGCTCTCCCCCATACCCAAGTATCTTTTTACAAAGGAATACAAGAAAAAGTATGAAGAACGATTGATAAGAGAGCGAAAGAGCACTGACAGTTTTTTTTATGACAAAGAGACTGGATACCATATAGGGTGGGCCAATCACTGGTTCGGCTATTTCTATTCGGGGTATCCGTGTTTTCTGTCATTCGTTTTAGTCGGCCTTGCAGACAAAAAGTTTGGCGATTTAAGCACATTCGTCTTTTTTTTGTTGTTTGGCATTCCAATAGGGCTGAGTTATATCCCAGCCTATCGTGCAGTTTTCACTAAGGATCGTTATTTGACATATTTTAGAGACTTTGCAACAAAGGGTACACTCTGGCACAGAAAATGGAAATGGATTACAATTGCATTTTGTGTAGGCTCAATCGTTATGACTCTTATGGGCATAATTGGTATGTACATCGCTAACCACTATTCTTGACAAAGAGATTAATAATTAAGGCAGTTGTCCTCACCATATGCAATTGCCGAGTTCCGTCAAACTTTGTATATGACCTGATTGGCGCCGCTGGTGAGGTGGAGGGCTTCGGGATGCTCCTTGACGAAACTCTCGATGTG
>CADANF010000067.1 GCA_902789175.1 uncultured Lachnospiraceae bacterium | reverse complement strand
ATCGATTTTTATTACTTCACCATTATCCGATTTATAACTATTCTGGTTAACCTTTATAGTATGGCCATCTTTATCTACAAGCTTAGTAACACCCAGTATAGTATTAAAATAAATCTCGTTTTTATCCTTGGTTGTAAGCTTATAGTTATAACCGAATTCACAGGACAAATAAGAATCCAACAATAACTCACCATCATAATAAAAAGCTTTATTTCCAATCAGTTCAAGCTTTACATCTTTGCTGGTCATACATGTATAATTTAGATCTACGTATCCAGTTACATTACGATCAGAAAATACCGATTCAATCTTTCCATCTACATTCAGCTTAAATCTGTCACTTGTTCCATCACCATAATAAACATAAACCGAATGATCTATAGATTCATTCACCGAAGATAAACTTACATATTTAAAACCTTCTGTTACGGTATAGTATCCTTTGTCTATTCCGTTTGTTACTACAATCTTAAATCCATCAAGATCCATAGACCAGCCATATCCAAAATCACCTATATTCTTATTTCTTGAATCATATCTTCTATTGATATTTACAGTAGTTCCAGCTATAGGAGCTGATACATCATTAAATCCGATATTAAAATATCCAACCTTTATCTTTGATTCAATGATAATAAAACTCTGTATTGTCCTGTAATTACCGCCTTCATCCTGTATTGTAAGCCTTAATTCATATTCTCCATTGATCATCATCGAAGGATCCAGTTTTCCGAGAATACCCTTATCAATATTATCATGACCCTCAGCAATCGGACGATACTCATTATACGGAACCATTCTATACTCAAGACGCCAGAAATCAAGTTTTGTCTCATCATAAACAGTTCCTATTATATCCACAGGTCCTGTGATTATATCGTATAATTCAGGTTTAATGATATCCCCAACCGGACACACTGTATCCTTATCATTAAAGAAAACACATTCTTCAACTAAAACAATCTCATTATTATTAGCTGATCCATCTTCTTTAACTTCCGCATCTGTATCCGATGCGATATTCTTGTCCTCTGTTTCATCAATTGTATATACGGCTTTTATCTTAACTTTACCTGCTTTTTCAGATGTAAAGTGAGTTATTGCCTCTTTCTCAGATAATAATTCACCATCTTTATAAACCTTGACTTTATTTATATCCATTCCACTGCCAAGGTTAACAACAGCTTTTACATCTCTTCCAATAGCAGTTCTAAGATATGTAAGAGTTAATTTAAATCCTGAATAATCAGGTTTTATTTCAGGCTGTACTTCTTCATGATTAACAGGTGCATCAGTAGATGTCTGATTTTCTACATTTTCTCCTGATTCATTATTATTTTTCTCTACTGCTGTTTCAAAAGTCTGCTGTGTTACACTGGTACTTGTATCAACCTTTATTTCTTCAGTTTTAGTGTACTGAAATGCCGCAACAGCACTGGTGTTATTGTTATTTACATCCTCAACATAAAGAGTTATCATATATTTTCCCGGAGTGATATTGTTTAAATATATCCTTCCCAGTAATTCACCATTTTTTTCATACTGAGTCTCAGTTTCCATTGTTCCCTCAACAAGGATTACTTCTGTATTCTCATTATCACTTTCATCTTCATTATTGATGGAAAGCTTACTCTTTTCTTCTTTCTCTTTTTGATAAGAAAGTCTATATTTCTTTAAATATCCATCTGCTTTTACAACACCATAGATTTCAATATCTGATTTATCATTATCAATAACTGCAGATTTTATTTCAGCTAAAAGATTATACTGTATTTCATCATATTCATCGTCATTTATATTCTCTTTTGATGACTTTTCTATTATGATGCCTACCATCTTATAGCTGCTATTTCCTGCTTTATCTCTGGCTTCAAGTTTCAGAACATAATTACCTTCCTCTAAGAGATTTGAATCAAGAGTACCTATAAGGCTGTTTATTATTTCATTTTTTCCAGATGATATAAGGGTATAATCATCTGTCTCTGCACCATATTTTTTATAAGACAGTTCATAAGACTCTAATTCTACATTGTCTTTAACTGTACCTATAATATCAATCTTTCCTTTACCTTTATCCCCTTCTTTTGGAGTTATGATATCTACCGTTGGTACGATACGGTCATTATTAATATCAATAGGCTTTTGATTAATATAAACATAAATTCTTTCAGTATGTATTTCATCTTCTGAAAAAGCCTGATAATCAACATCTAAAGTATGTGTTCCTTCTGATAGTTTTTTTATGATAACATCTCTACCACTATCTTCAATTTCTTCTTTCTTTTTTCCGTCGACTGTGCAGGATGTAATCTTATATCCTTCTTCAATAATAAGTTTTACATCATCTCCCGGATCATAATTTTCTTTATCAAGAGAAATATTTACCTTAGATGCAGCATCGTAAACTCCAAAATTTATCACTCTCTGGAAGGTATTTCCGACCTTTTTTCTTACTACTATCTTTATTGTATGTTTGCCAGTCTTTACATTAGTGATCTTAAAACACTTATCCACAAGAGGCATGTCTAATATTTCATCATCATAATAAATGGTAGTATAATATTCATCCTTAATATCTGTTGTTACAAGGACATCATCGCCATTTAAATAAGATGCTTTATCGATACTGGCATTAAAAAATGGATAATCTGAAACGGCTGATATTATATCCTTTTCATTAATATATTCCATATTCTTTATTACTTTTATTTCTTTTGTGGCAAAATCCTTTTCCTCTT
>CADANF010000066.1 GCA_902789175.1 uncultured Lachnospiraceae bacterium | reverse complement strand
GTTCCATCGACGGTTATTGTGTAAAAATCTTTAAACCTCAAAAAAACGGCTTCGTAAAATCGTTTCTGAGAGCGTTTTGAAGGCTGGCTAATACAAAACTATTAGTCAATATTTTAAAAAGAGAATACAGCGAATAGCTTAATTCAGTATGTGGTGTACATGTTAAGGCATACTGTGAGATTTTAAAAAATCTTGCAGTATGTCTTTTTTTATTTGGATGGTGATGATTTATGAATAACAATAGTGGATTAATAAATGCTGGGAAAAATAAGAACGATGAATTCTATACGCAATACAGTGATATAGAAAATGAAATGAATGCTTATATTGAATTTAATCCGGATGTTTTTAAAGGTAAAACTGTTTTGCTTCCTTGTGATGACCCTGAATGGTCAAATTTTACAAAATACTTTGCTAATAATTTTGAACAGTTAGGATTAAAAAAGCTTATTTCTACTTCTTATGCTAGGTCTGCTGGTAATAAGTTGCTTACTCTATTTGAAGAACAATCGCCTTTATATGATGCTGATTTGCATGCGGTTCGGGGTAAATTATTTATCTTAACGCATGATACGAATGCTTCAGGTAATATTGATATAGATGACATAGAATTTTCAGGTTATCTTGAAGGTGATGGCGATTTTCGTTCTGATGAAGTTTGTAAGCTTCGTGATGAAGCGGATGTTATTATTACTAATCCGCCTTTTTCATTGTTTAGAGAATTTGTATCTTGGGTTTTTCGTGGAAAGAAGAAATTTATTATAATTGGTCATCAAAATGCTATAACATATAAAGAAATTTTTCCTTATTTGAAAGATAATCAAATGTGGATTGGACATGGTTTTAAAAGTAATGTAGGATATTTTTATGCTCCTGATTATGTTGATTATGCAGTAGCTGGTCAACATAAAGAAGGCTTTATAAGGGTGTCTGGTGTTATGTGGTTTACTAATATTGAACATGAAAAACGTTATGAGATATTATCGCTTGATACTATGGCTCATAATCTTAAATATAATAAACAGTTATTAAAGAAGTTTGCAAAATTGGGTGTTGATAATTATCCTAAATATGATAACTATGATGCGATTGAAGTACCTTTTACAGAATGTATTCCATCGGATTATGATGGTGTAATGGGCGTACCGATAACATTTTTAAATAAATATAATCCAGAACAGTTTGAAATTGTTGGGTGGAGTAGACATAATGAATACAATATGGATGGTGGATATTGGCATCAAGGCACAAACAATGATGCTCTTATTAATGGGAAATCTCTTTATAGAAGGATTTTGATTCGTAAAAGAAAATCCGCCAGTTTGTAATATGATATGATATAATTAGTAAAATATCTATCAAAAGGAAGGCTTTCCATATGGCTACCAGTTTAAGTGATGCGAGGAACGCAAAGAATGATGAGTTTTATACGCAGTATTCTGATATAGAAGCAGAGATGAATGCTTATATTGAATACAATCCGGATGTTTTTAGAGGTAAAACGATTTTGCTTCCTTGTGATGACCCTGAGTGGTCTAATTTCACAAAATATTTTGCTAATAATTTTGAACATTTGGGATTGAAGAAACTTATTTCTACTTCTTATGCTAAGGGTGCTGGGAATAAGCAACTTACTTTATTTGAAGAACAGTCACCGTTATATGATGCTCAAAAACATGATACGCATGGAAAATTGTTCGTACTTACGCATGATACGGATGGTTCAGGTAATATTGATGTGGATGATATTGAGTTTAGTGGTTATTTGGAAGGAGACGGTGACTTTCGTTCTGAAGAAGTGTGTAAACTTCGTGATGAAGCAGATGTTATTATTACTAATCCGCCGTTTTCTTTGTTTCGTGAATTTTTAGCTTGGATTTTTGAAGCAAAAAAACAATTTGTAATTATTGGTAGCCAAAACGCAATATCATATAAGGAAGTATTTCCATTACTAAAAGAAAATAAGGTTTGGCTTGGTGCTCCGTTTCCTAGTGGAAATGCTTATTTTGACATACCTAAAGATGCCGATACTTCAATATATGCAAAAGGTGTCTATGACCCCGAAACACGCAAACTACACTTTAGAAATTGCCGTTGGTTTACCAATATAGATTTTGGTATGCGTCATGAATTCTTACAGTTGGATACAGCAACTCATAACTTTAAATTTAATAAAAAACTTCGTAGAAAACTTGAAAAAGATTTTGGTATTATAGAATATCCACATTATGATAATTATGATGCTATTGAAGTACCATTTACGGAATGTATTCCTTCTGATTATGATGGAGTAATGGGTGTGCCTATTACTTTTTTAGATAAATATAATCCAGAACAATTTGAAATTTTAGGATTAAGTAGTCATATTGGATGTGAAACATTACCATTTTTTCATCGAGTATCAGATGATATTCAAAAACAGTTAGTGGGTGGAAATGCATGGATGCCTATTTTACATACTAATGATAGTTACAATTATTCTTATAGACGATTATTTATTCGTAAAAGATTATCTACTCATTTTTAATTGATATATTAAAAATATTTTACAAATTGGTGAAAGGAGTATTGTAAGTTATGAAGACGACGCTTCATATCGATTGGACCGTTGGGGATATTTGTAAAGGTTTTATCTATGATAAAAATGAAGATAAAGGTTTGTTTGGGCTTAATGGTAAACTAACAGCCTGAGTACCAGCGTAATTATATTTATGGTGATGGTAAGAAGGACGTTGCGGTTATTGATTCTTTATTGAGGGGTTATCCGTTAGGTCTGATTTATTTTGTTTTGAATAAAGACGGTATGTATGAAGTGTTGGATGGCCAGCAGCGTATTACTTCATTTGGAAGATATGTAAACGAAACATGGAAGTTTAGCATTGCTCGGAACGGGAAGGAATATAAATTTAGTTCTCTTGATAAAGATGAACAACAGAAGATATTAAATTCGCCGTTGACTATTTATGTGTGTGAAGGGGAACCATCTGAGATTAAAGAATGGTTTGAAATCATTAATATGCGGAATGTGCCTTTGGTGAAGCAAGAATTATTGAATGCTGCTTATCATGGCAAGTTTGTTACTCTCGCAAGAAAAGAATTTTCTAATTCTAATAACGGTAACATTAGTCGTTGGAAAACTTATATCAGTGGTGACGTTAAGCGGCAGGCAATTTTAGAAGCTGCTCTTGATTGGGTAAGTGATGGTAAAATTGATGCTTATATGTCTGAACATAGACAGGATGATAATATTGATGAATTAAAAAATCATTTTGAAACTGTTCTTGATTGGATTGATGGAATCTTTGATTATACAGGTTCCTATGTTTGTGGATTGGATTGGGGAAGGCTTTATAAACAATACCATGGAAATCCGTATCAAAAGGATAAGGTTACGCAAAGAGTTGATGAATTACTGGAAGATACACAAGTTAAGAATAAAAAGGGAATTTTTGAATTTATTCTTGGTGGTGAAACTGATACTTCTCTGTTGGATGTCCGTGTATTTGATGATAAAGTAAAGAAAGCTGTTTATAATAAGCAGACTAAAGATGCAAAAGAGCATGACTATTCTAATTGTCCTCTTTGCCGTATTGGTCATGAAAAAAATGCTAAACGTATCTATCAATTAAAAGAAATGGAAGCAGACCATGTAACTGCATGGACTAAAGGTGGTTCTACGGATGAATCTAACTGCCAGATGCTTTGTATTACTCATAACAGGGCAAAAGGTAATAGATAAAATATATTGATTTTAGGAGTCGACAATATGTCTAAAGGTGTTATTTATATTATGACTTCAGTAGTTCCCGGTCTAATAAAGATTGGGAAAACAATGTCTTCTAATTATGAGCAGCGTATGTATAATTTGGAACATGATGGTTACCGGAATGTGACTGGATTAAAACGCCGGTTTGCTATTGAAGTTGATAAGTATGATGACAAAGAAGCTTTGCTTCATAAGATTTTTGAGAAAAGCCGTGTCTCCGATACTGAGTTATTTGCGATTGATGTGAATGATGCTGTCCAGCTTTTGTCTTCCTTTGATGGTACTGTTGTTTTTCCGAAGACTGAAGCAAAAGAGGAAATTTTTGTTGATGCTGCGGATAGCAGCAAAAGCAAGTTGATTCCGAATGGTACATATTTCTTTGAACGTGAAAAGCTCTCTGAGAACAAAGTTATAAAAGCATCTGCTGTTATTGATAACGGTAGATGGATACTATTGAAAGATAGTATTTTTGGTATTAAAGAGCAGCCTGGGGTTGGACAAAAGGCGAAGGCTGTTCGTGCATCATTACCGTTGGATAGCAACGGTAAATTACTGGAAGATGTGGAATTGGGTGAATGTTCCCCTTCGTTTGTTGGTGTGGTTCTTATGAATCAGGCTGTCAATGGCTGGCTATATTGGAAAAATGACAAGGGACAGTTAGTTGATATATATAGAAAAAAATCAAAAGAAAAATAAAATAAGCCCATGGTTGGTTCCATGGGCTTTTCTTATTTTTAAAAAACTTCTTCGTCGTCATCGTCGGATTCTTCTGTTGGTTTTGGCGGATTTGCTTTTTCCCGTTCTTTTCTTTCTTTTATGAGTCTGGCTCGTAGCTCTACTCCTCTCGTTCGTTTATATGCTCTGATTTCAGGGATTACCTCTTTTTCAAAATGTTCTCTTCCATATTTGTTGTACATGTACAGCACGTCGCATTCAATCATTCTGTCATCGACAAATGACCATTCGGCTATGTCGTCCATCATGTCTTCGAATGTCCATACGAATGCATTCATCAATGGGAATATCACGTCTTTTATTGTACTTCTGACCTCTTTGTGGCTGACGTACACTCCTTTTCCCTTCGGTGTGAATCCATAGTCATTGAGGAATAATTCCATCGTTTTTTTGTAATTTTCATAATCGGGTTTCATCGGCTGTTCTGCGATGCGTTTTCTATTCAGCTTGATTATCATGGTAATCATGTTATCACCTCCAAAGTTCTATGATTGGAATTAAAAAATAATGGTTGGTAGTGGGTTACTGTCGCTACGCTTTTGTTCCTGCTTTTTGCTTATCGCTACGCT
>CADANF010000065.1 GCA_902789175.1 uncultured Lachnospiraceae bacterium | reverse complement strand
AGTATGCTGCCCAACAACAATCACCAAGGGCGCTTTTGGTTTCTGGTTTCATAGATATCTCGTTCTATTTTCACATCGGGGACAGTCCCTTTTTGCAAAATCTCTGCAAAGGTACGATTAAGTGAGCAAATTACAAAATAAAATTCGATATATTTTTGTTTCAAGCGTAAGTATGTTGTCAGATATGACATTGAAACAGGCTATGGCAACATCATCCCTCTCTGGCAATTTGGATTGACATATTAAACAATAATTTTACCGCACGTTTATCTTCTTACCATTTCTATCATAGGTTGAGATAATAGAGCCTTTCTTAGCAGTGAAGGTATTCCCAATTACTATCATTTTGAATTGTTGAAAAGCACATTCCGCTATCAGATTATTCAAATCCATTTGGTAGCTAAACTTACATTTGGGTTGCAAAGATACAAATTTTTATCGAGAATGAGGTCTGAACCCATCATTTAGCGCGTTATTTAAGCAAATATTGTCTAAAAATGCAATCTTATAATGGAAAATTTTAGGTTTATTGAAGAATTATGTGTATATTTGCAAAGCAATTTGGTGCATAGCGCCATCTTTGAAGAGCAAACACCAATCATCGTGAAGTCGCGCCATAGGCGCAGACTTCCCCGTAGATGATTGGAGGCTGTGGTAAGCCTGGCAGGATTATGGTGGCGGTTTGCGCCATTTAGTTAGGATGTTGGGAATACTTCCTAAATGTCGAAGAGTAAAAGAAATATAATATGGGATTATTAAAATTATTTGGTTTGTCGAAAAACAAAGTGACAAACATGGAAAAGTTTGGATATGAAGCAGCAAAATACGACGAAGGCCCAGAACGCTTACGTTTTTGCAAATTATGTTATCGGTCTTGGCTCGAAGACCCATCACAAGTAAATAACATCAAAGACTTTTTCATAATAGCTCAGACAATGTATAATTTGTTATGTTTTAATTGTAGAGATAACAGGAATGAGGATATTAATGCCACTGCTCTCGCCTTTTACTTTGCTACTAGAACAATTCATCAACAAAAAAAAGTTTCTTTGTATGGAGTTTTATTAAGAATCTATCTTTGCGACTATGTTAAACAATTGATTCAAAATCTAATTATTAACATGCTTGATGAAAAAAATCCTACGAACAAGTTTGGCGGAGTTGAGTATAGAGAGTATGCAAATGCGGCAAATCTCATGATAATGTATTATGACATAACGAAATATCCTAAAGTTTTGAAGGATCCAAAAATAAATAAAATAAAATCACATTTAGATTATCTTAATAGTATGCACTTCTTTGATGCTTGGTGTGAAAATAGTAATTCGGTTCAAGAAGGAGGACATGCTCAATACTTGCTCTATAATTATTTACATCAATACTATTTTAAGGGCTTATAGATGATGAAATAAGAATAATTCTGTTATATGAAACAGGAATCCCGTCCCTCTATTCTCTCCCTGTTCTCTGGTGGCGGTCTACGTTTTATTATTCAGAAAAAGCCTATTACAATTTATGTGATAAAATGTTGGACGTCATTTAATTAAAAAATAATAGACATGAGTCTTATTGATTTCTTGAAGAATAATTGCAGCAATAGTAGAACTCTTGCTTCATACTACACAGATGTTCATTCTGCAGGTTTCGCTTTTCATATTAATGGAAGACTTACTAATTTGTGGGAAGCAACCAATCCTAATGGTAAAAAAGAGTATTTCATATTGGATCATGAAATCTGTTGGAATACTATGTGTAGAATTAGCAATAATCACATGACATTCAGACCTGATCCAAATGATTTTGTTCTTAAAGATGCGGATTCGTATGTGGATTTATCCCAGATATATGCTCCAGCCAAGGAAGAAAAAAAGGTTTGGGTGTATAAATTTTAAGTAAGGTATTTCGTTTGCTGCCTCTCTTTTAACTGCAATTATTGATACTCACAAGAAATACTTTTAGAATTTTTAGTGGCTATAAAGTACATTATCATGGATATTCAACAAAAATTAGAAAAGACCTATATAAAAAAACTTATTAGTCATATTGGTTTTATGACATGGGAAGTCTTGTTTAAGTATGATGAAAAATATCATACAGAAGAAACAAGGTGGGGTGGACGAATTCTCAATCAATGCCATTTTGTTTACGCATATTATATTTGCACTGTAATGGGATGGGAGGAACCGGAATACTACCAAAATGACGAAGAAATATCAAATGGTTTTTTCGACAAAGAAACGCTTAAACTTGAAAATGACAAAAATGCTTATATTAAAAATGTTCTTGACAATTTGCCAAGAGCTTTTAATTCTTTGGATGTTTTCAAGGCAGACCCGCTAAATGGCCAATTTATAAGTCATGACGAAGAAAAGGAAAAAGATCATATTGCTATGATGGAGTATTTCTTGGAAAATTTGAAGCTCGGGCCATCTCCAGATAAGGTAGTTAGCGATAAACCAACAAGAGACGAGATAAAATCTCTTATTAAAGTGATTGATAATATAAAACAATCTGTTGCTTTGTTGTCTTTATCTATGCCTTTTGGTATAGACAAAAAACGGATTAGAGAGATAGAATCTTTGAAATTCCCCTTGTTTTTTGCTTGGGGAGCATATCATTATGGTGACAGGAGAGCATTGGTTCCTCAAGAATTTGGTTATCAGATGGCTTATGAAGCATTTACCCTGAATTTAGAAAATAGCCTGAAGCATAACATAACATATCTTCAAACAGACCGATTCATGAATTCATATTCAATGAAGTCCTCTTCTTCTCGCATTTTAGAGACTTTATTTAAAATTCAAAGAGATTTAGAGACTAATACAATTGGAAATCTTTGAGTAATTCGACATCTAGCCACGAAGTTTTTATAGCATGTGTAGAATACTCCAATACGACTATACAAGTTTCATGGTAGTCTTGATTACGTACCATTCTACCGAAGAGATGAATATGGTTGGGTGATTCCTGAGAATTATGTCAAGATAAAATGGGGCATTGGTGCTGGCGACATCATGAAGAGTCGTAAATCAAAAATCGGATATGATATTTCACCGTTTGAATACCATGCTGACTTGGGGACTGGCACAACCTCAAAGATAAAACGGTACAATGAGCCATTGCTTTTCAGAAAGTTATTTAAGAAATTTCGAAAGAATCTTCAGGATGCAGACAAGCTCATTATCATTGGATATGGTTGTAAAGATGAAGGTATAATGAAATGATAAAGGAGAACTTTGACTATAGAAATAAGCCTTCTTTCATTGTCGATGCCTATACAAAGGATGGGAGTCAAGAAATACCACGTGTTATTCAGTCATTTTAGTCAAAGTCATTTTAGTCAAAATGGATTTGGAACTCCGTCATTTTGCTCACTATAATAATATATATTAATA
>CADANF010000064.1 GCA_902789175.1 uncultured Lachnospiraceae bacterium | reverse complement strand
GTCGCTGAGGGGTTCATTGAGGATGCGGTAAGGCAACACATAATTGAAGAAAAGTTCTTCATCATAGTCATCCTGCCATGAGGAGCGTCGCCATGTGTCACAAGCCTCGTCGATGGCACGGATCAGATAATCCGCCTTGACGGTCTGGATGTCGGTGGCAAACCGCTGGTCGGAGAAGCGGATGTTGTCGGTGCGTTCCTTGAAGAAGTGATTACGTTCAGGAAGAGGTTCGTCCGCCATTTGAAGATATATGCTATCGTATGCCTCGATGGCTTTCCCTTCGTAGGTGTAGTGGTAGGGCATGTTCTCAATGAGGAACTTGGCGGCACGGTACTTCAGGGGATCGGGGTCGTCCTTGAAATGCACCAGAACCTTTTCCATTTCTGCACGATTGTCCCCTGCCTGCTGAAGGGCACGGTCAAGATTCCTGTTGCATGCCATGCACAGCAACATGCAGGACATAAGAATGGAGTATCCGATAAATGTCTTCATTTGCTCTTCTTTGTTTCTCCTTTATCTATCACTTTCAAATGAAGATTCTCCATCTTTGGATACTTTATCGTCTTTTATACACTCAAAATATAAATTTTTAATTTTGAGATTGTTTAAAGGATTTCCTACTAGAATAATATTATTAGTACTGTCTAACAAAAAAGTATGAAAATATGATTCTTGAGGAAGCACAGGATTGTCTTTTTTGAAAATACCTAAAGTGTCTATACATATGGTAACATTGTTATTTTCCCCAATATTATCAACTGAGTATTCAAAGTCTTTTTTCTGAGAGCTCTTTGTTTCGAAAATAAAAATAAAAGAAACATTTCTACTTTTATTTATTATATAATTCCATAGATAAAGATGGGAAATTGCGCATTTCGTGCATTCCTCAGAACTCCAATATGAAACCATTTTGTATCCATCTTTTTTATAATTGGTTACTTCACCTTTTAACAAATCCATGGAGTCCATGTTTATGACAACAGGTTTCTCTTTAAGCTCCTCAATTTTTCTCCTTATCTGTATATCGTTAGATGTACAACATGTCAAGATAGACAGAATAAGGAAGGAATATATCTCACATTTCATATTTATAAAGAATTTCATTACAACCAAGTCCATATATGGTGCCGCTATTGCTTACATCTATATCTATTAAATACTCATTACATAAGTAGGTCTGAATAAGATTTCCTCTAAAATCAAATTGATGAATTTCCGACTTTTGAAATTTATCAAAAGAATCTTCCAATGACTGATTCATAAATAAGGCATATATGTATTTACCGTCTGAGCATACGGAACAATAATAAATATGGCAGTTGTCGTTGTCATAAGTTGCAGGTGCATCATATAAACTAACTGAATATTTATTATTTGTAGATAAATCATAAAAATTAACTTGGTTTATATAAACCATTGGAAATGCCATAATCTTTCCATCGGAATTAACACATGAAGAACAATGATATGCAGGAAAAGGGAAAGGTGTGGGCTCATACATGTCTTTTTCCAATTTTACATTTCCTTGTCTTTTTATTATTAATTTGAAATTATCTTCGACTTGCTGCAAAAAAAGAATTGATTCGTCAGGTAATACCTGTGCATTAGTGGAATAAGCCCCTGTTTTGATGTGTTTATTTACACTTGTGACACGATCTGCAAGAGTTTTTTCCAAATCAACAACTCTTAATTGACCTGCATTTACATCGTTGACAACAAATGAATTCCCCCAATGTTGTTTATTTAATTGGCAGGTCAAAAATTCATTCTCTGCGTGTCCCATTTGACCAAATTCCAACAAAAATTTCCCATTCAAATCAAATGCGGAATAGATGTTTTCCCTATCAGAAAAAGATACAATTATATAGTCATCTGTCAATTGTAACCCGTCTGATCCATTCAGCTCAGACCCTTTGGCTACTTCAACCCCCTTAATGTGTTTGGCTGGTGAAATATCCTCTAACACGAGCCCTTTATTACAATATGAATTTGTCTTATATCCCGAACAACCGATCAACAATATTGTGCTGATGAGGTATAATTTTTTAGTTGCTATCATTATTTCCCCTATTTAAAAATAAATACTGATGCGATTGATAAAAAGGAAATTATTCTATTTAATTCTTTGTGCAAGAGCAATGGCTAAGACTTAACCACTTTTGATTTGAAATGGTCTCTCTATTCCGAAGGCTTAAACCTTGTTTGGCCATTGAAAGGGTTCTATTCTTTGCAATTTTTGAATGAATCTCCAATTAATCGCATCAGTAATATTTATATTATCATAAAGTCCTTAGATGTTTCTCTTATGTGGCAAAAGTTTCGAGAACAATGAATTTGTCAGTTGAAGCGATTATTTCAACCGAATTCTTTTATCCTTTATTCACTAAACATTTCCTCTATGCAAGTCAAATCGGATATTCATGGTAGAGCGAATAAAAATGCCATATGTAAAAGAATAACATGTAAAGATAATCCTCCTATCACTCACATTTGCCTGTGTTATGCGGTTTTGTAGTGGATGGATTTTTATTTTTTTTCCAAATACATGGAGTGGCACATTGATAGCATCCTGCTCCTTTTTTTAAACTCACATAACACGTCCATGAATCACTACACCCTATTTCTTGCTGACTTAAAGCTTCTACATTACCATCTAATATATTTGCATAATGCTTGTCAGCAGACTTGCGTCCAATATGGAGCACCCCTATTATGCTCCATACAACCACATTACATAATAATATATACTTTTTCATTTTGCGTAAAAATAACAATAACTTTGGTTTTGTTCTAAACTATTTCTTCTAATCTTGCGGCTTTCGTATACACACGGATTACCACATCGCCATACACCTCCACCTTTTTTCAAATCGACATTGCAAGGTCTTTTATAATTTCCCCCACCATTATCACCACCATCTTGCGTTAATGCCTCAATATTTTGCATCAGCAAAGAGTTGTTGACACTTCCATATGCTTCATACGCTTTCCAAGCACCGAGGCAAGATAATGTCACGGCGACCACTGCAAGAGTGGATTTCAAAATCACCTTTTTCATAAATA
>CADANF010000063.1 GCA_902789175.1 uncultured Lachnospiraceae bacterium | reverse complement strand
TAACCTACAAAATGTAGTCTGCAACAACCTACATTTTTACTTTGCAACTTTATACAAAAACGTTTTGCAATTTCCTACAAAAAGGGCTTGCAAAAAACATTCTAAAATTAGAAATAGTATAGCAATCTCTGTAAGAACAAACGACTTTTCAAATAAAGATAATGATAGGTTAAAAAGGATTTTAGTAAATCATTTTTGTTAGAGCCTTATATAGACCAGTACAATGATATATAGGGTAGAGAAATAAATAGAAATGTGGTAATATACAAAAGGTTGTGACCCAAAGTGTCATAAATATTGAAAACACAGTAAAATCAATACTTTTAGAAGGAGATATATAGAAAATGAAACTCGGTATAGTTGGTTTACCAAACGTAGGTAAGAGTACACTTTTTAATTCAATCACAAAGGCAGGAGCTGAATCAGCTAACTATCCTTTCTGCACAATTGACCCTAATGTAGGTGTTGTAGCAGTTCCAGATAAGAGACTTGATGTTCTTACAGAAATGTATAATTCAGTTAAGACAACACCTGCGGTTATTGAATTTGTAGATATTGCCGGTCTTGTAAAGGGTGCTTCAAAGGGTGAAGGACTTGGCAACCAGTTCCTTGCAAATATAAGAGAAACTGATGCCATCGTACATGTTGTAAGATGCTTTGAAGATACAGATGTTATCCATGTTGAAGGATCTGTTGATCCTATCAGAGATATTGAGACTATCAATATCGAGCTTATTTTTGCTGATATTGAAGTCCTTGATAGAAGATATGCAAAGCAGGTTAAGCTTGCAAGAAATGATAAGGCTGCTGCTAAGGAAGTAGAGATGATCGAAAGACTTAAGAAGCACCTTGAAGAAGGAAAACTTGCTAAGAGCTTTGAAACAGAAGATGAGGATGAAGAGGCATTTATGAAGGAGTACAACCTTCTTACAGCTAAGCCTGTTATCTACGCCGCAAATGTTGGCGAGGACGATATGGCTGATGATGGTGCAAATAATCCTCATGTTGCAGCGGTTAGAAAGTATGCAGCTGAAAATGGATCTGAGGTTTTTGTTGTTTCAGCAAGAATGGAAGAAGAAATCTCTGAACTTGATGATGATGAGAAGGCAGAATTCCTTCAGGATATGGGACTTGCAGAATCTGGACTTGATAAACTTATTAAAGCAAGTTATAAGCTCCTTGGTCTCATTTCCTATCTTACAGCAGGTGAGTCAGAGACAAGAGCATGGACTATTACAGAAGGAACAAAGGCTCCTCAGGCTGCTGGTAAGATTCACTCTGATTTTGAGAGAGGATTCATCAAGGCTGAAATCGTAAGTTATGATGATCTTATCAACTGCGGAAGCATGACAGCTGCCAAGGAAAAGGGACTTGTTAGACAGGAAGGAAAAGAGTATGTCATGAAAGACGGTGACGTAGTTCTTTTCAAGTTTAATGTCTAAAATAGAATTTGATATTTAAAACAATTTAGAATTCAAAATAAGTTTGGATATTCAGAATGGTTTGAAATTCAAAATGAGTTTGGATATATAAAACATATTTTGGGTAAAAAAATGAGGTTGGGTATATAAATGGATGGAATATATTTCCCAGGTATGGGGATAGGATTTTCAAATGTTCCTTCGGGCTTTACTATATTTGGTTATGAGATAAAGTTTTACGGATTGATCATAACAGTTGGTTTTTTACTTGCGTTGATGATCGCCTGCAGGGATGCTAAAAAAAGCGGACAGAATCCGGATGATTACATTGATTATCTCTTGGTAATGATCGTTCCGGTAATACTTGGCGCAAGAATTTATTATGTATTATTTAACCTGAAAGAATATGTGGCGCCAGGAAAAAGTTTAGGACAGACACTTCTTGATATGATAAATATAAGGAATGGAGGTCTTGCCATTTATGGAGGTCTTATAGCTGGTGTACTGGTGGCTGTCATCTATACAAAAAAGAAGAAAATATATCTTCCACTGTTTGCAGATACTATTGCAATGGGGGTGTTTGTAGGACAAATCCTTGGAAGATGGGGAAACTTTTTTAATAGAGAGGCGTTTGGTGCATATACAAAGGCATTTTACAGAATGGCAATACCTGTCAGTTATTATGAGCAGCATGGATATTACCAGTATTTGGTTAATTCAGGTATCATTTCTGAGAAAATGATACAGAATCCGGAAGTTGTTAATGGTATGGCATGTATTACTGTTACACCAACTTTTCTTTTTGAAGGTTTATGGAATCTTATGCTTCTTATATTTATTTTCTGCTATAGAAAAAAGAAAAAGTTCGATGGAGAACTGGCACTTTTCTACGTTGCAGGATATGGTATTGGAAGATTTTTAGTTGAAGCACTTAGAACGGATTCTCTTATGATAGGACCTTTTAAGATCAGTCAGCTGGTGGGGCTCGCCTGCTTTATAGTAGCTTTCGCGGCTCTTTTATATAATTATATTTCTATTAAAAAAGGTAAAGAGCCTAAATGTCATAGAGTAGCATAAAATAATCTCCTCACTTCGGTGGGGAGATTTTTTATATTTATGGGAAAAAACATGTATCTTGATCTGGAATTAAAATCGTAAGTGGTAAATAGCTCGTGGATAGTATTCATCTTCCATATTTAGGATAATGTTGTGAGGTGTTATTTCACACTTTACAAACTTTTTACAGTTTTCACACTTTATCCGATTGGAGGTAATACTTATGGCAACACGAACCGAAACTCGTCAAATTCGATTAGCACAGTGGCGTAAGATTTTTCAACAGAAAGCAGAATCTGATCTTACCGCTAAAGAATTCTGCGCAATCCACAACATTTCCAAAGATGCTTACTATTACTGGCAAAACCTTGTCAGACAGGAAGCGTTGGCTACAGTAAAACAGCAACCGGCCTTAGTTGAGTTGAAGCCACCTATGTTGAGAAATGCACCTATACAAGCAACTGACAGAAAGCAAGAAGCAATTTCTCCCAATCTTTCTATTACTGTTAATGGTGCTACAATAAATGTTAATTCTGACACTCCAAAGGAACTGCTTTCCATGGTTCTGGAGGTGGTGGTCAATGCTTAATGATGCTACTTATAGTCACATTTATATTGCGCCGGGATATACTGATCTTCGCCGTGGAATAGATGGCTTGGTTGC
>CADANF010000062.1 GCA_902789175.1 uncultured Lachnospiraceae bacterium | reverse complement strand
GTTATAAAAATAAATCTTTCCCGCATCTGTAACTGAAAACGCCTTCAAAGCATCTTCTTTTTTATAGTTCACATTATACAAATAATACTTTCCCATATTCACACCTTTTATAATTCCTTTTGCCTTATAATTATTTTACATTTATTTTATTTTTACTTTCTTATAAGCTCCTTAACCTTATACCAGCAGCTTAGTCTACCTTATTCTCAAAAGTTTAATTATACCTTTTCAACTTTTACTTCATACATATCAACTAATTTATTAAAACTTCCCACACCTGAAAGGTGTGGCGCTCCTTGAAAAATCAATATTTTCAGGCAATATAAAAGGCATAGTCCCCGCGCCTATGGTATAATTGAATTGTCGAGAAACAAATACGCCAAAGGGAAGTTTCTATGCCAAATTCAATTGTACCACAGGATTAGGATGGAAAGAACATTTTTAACGGGATTTCTGCATTTTTTCAAGTATTCATGATTGGAAAGCTTCTCCACAAGTGCAATGTGCAGAAAGAAAAAGGTGTTCCGGTTCTTGATATCTTCAAGTATAAACTCTGCAACATCTTTTCCGGTCGGAGCATGTATATGCAGCAAAGAACCGGTTCTTACAGGGAAAGCTTTTCAAAGAATACCTTCTATCGCTTTCTGAACAATGCAAAAGCCAACTGGATGAGATTTACATCCTTACTTTCCAAGAAAGTTGCCGATGCAATCGAGCCTCTTACGAATGAGGATCGTGTAAATGCTTTCGTTGTAGACGATAGTCTTTTTGAGCGGACAAGTTGTAAGAAGACGGAACTTGGTTCCAGAGTATTCAATCATACAACTATGCGCTATCGAAAAGGCTTTCGGCTTATGACACTTGGTTGGACAGACGGGAACACATTTCTTCCAGTCAATAGTTGTCTTCTTGCGTCGTCGAGAGAAAGGAATCTTATCGGTCCTAAGCTGCAGTTTGACGGACGATCCCTTGCTTCAAAGAGAAGAATGCTTGCCCAAAGCAAAGGAACTGATGTGATGATCGAACTTCTGAAGAATGCTCAATCCGTCGGCCATCACGCTGACTACGTTCTGTTTGATACTTGGTTTTCAAGTCCCGCTCAGTTGGTGGCAGTAAAGGAACTTGGCCTTGATTCCATAGCCATGATCAAAAAGAGTTCTCGCATCTTTTATGAATACGAAGGCGAAATGCTCTCATTGAACAAAATATACGGTATTAGCAAGAAACGCAGAGGACGCAGCAAGTATCTTCTTTCTGTAAATGTGATGATTGGCAAGAATGATCAGAAGATTCCTGCCAGGATCGTCTGCGTTCGCAACAAGAAGAAAAAGAAGGACTGGATCGCATTTATCTGCACAAATCCGGATCTCTCGGAAGAAGAGATTATCCGGATCTATGGAAAGAGGTGGCAGATTGAGGTGTTCTTCAAAACATGCAAATCATATCTCAACCTTGTTGGCGAATGTCATAGCCTTTCCTATGATGCGCTGACAGCACATGTAGCTATCGTCTTCACCAGATATCTGATGATGGCCTATGAGCAACGCAGCAACGAATATAACCGTACACTTGGTGAAATATTCTTCTTCCTGTCGGATGAACTTGCAGATATCACATTTGGTGAATCCTTCCAGATCATCTTGAATGCGATGCTCGACAGCATATATGCTGTATTTCGTCCGACAGAGGAACAAATGGACGTATTCATCGAAATCTTCGTTGGTCGTCTGCCGGAATATCTCAGAAATTCACTGGTAAAATGCGCCATGGCTGCGTAACTTTACTATTTGATTGCCTGTGAGTATTGATTTTTCAAGGAACAAGTCCCATTTGGGGTATGGGAAGTTTTAGTAACTTATAGAATGACTTCCTCCTGATTGTATCCCGCGTATCTATCTATTTCCTTTTGCCAATTTCGAATTGAAATCTCAGAAATCTTGTCTTCCAACCCTAAACTTATCATGTCTCTTTTTCTTTCTTCAATTGTACGTATATGTCCTATTTTTTCACTTTTACAAAACATAATAAACTTTTTAAAACTATCTGCAATTTTTATTTGACATCCAATGTTATCATGTCTTATCAAATAAACACCACTCATTTCTGAAGAACAATCTATAGTAAAAAAATCTCCATATTCATTGGTTGCTATAGGAAACATTTTTTTCTTCAAAAGTGTTTCCACAATTTCTAAATCAAGCATTTTCTCTATAGAATAAAACTCTTTTTTTACGCTAAATCCATAAAATGCTCTTATAATTTCTTTTTTACGTCCAACTTTTACCGTCGTCTTTGGTGTATCCCCACCATTATATTTTTTCATAAAATTAATATAATCTGCTTCAAATACCAATCCATCCTTTTCAGCTATTTTATTTAATTGATTATTATAATTTGAAAACTTTGATATTAACATTTAGTTTACTCCTTATTTTTACTTGTTTCATGTACTCCACCATAATGTGTAAATTCCATATGTATATTATCTTTAACTAATTGTATCCTTCCATTCTTATAATCATGATGTAAAATATAACCTTCAGGCATGTCATCGTATCCATACCTTCTTATATAATCTAACACTGCTTTTCTATCATTTGCTCTTCCATTAAATTCCTTAATATCTATTTCAGATATATTTTTATCTTCAAATAATTGTTTTTCTGAAAAAGAAATTTTTCCGTTAACATAATTAACTGTCTCACCTTCCGCATTTGTATACTTCCATATTAATGCTTCTTTTCCTTCAATTATTTCAATTTTTCCACCCTTTTCAAACCATTTTTTAGGTGTTGGAGACCCTTTTGGTTTATTCTCTTTTAAATACTTTGTTATATAACCTTTATAATCATTTTTCATCGTGTTCCAATCACTGTAGACTATTGGTGAATCTTCACATATTTCTTTATATCTAATTGAAGGCTGATAATCTTGCCCCTTACTATCAGTTATTCCCAAAATTTCAGCAGTGTTGTTTTTCTCAATGTCCCCACCAGCAAAGTGTTCCTTATAAGAGAAATCATCCAGATACTGCTGTTCATACATTGATTCATAATCAAATCCAGATGAAAATGTTTTTTTTCAAATGTCTTATATGTTATTGTATTAGGATTATCTATATGTCCTTCCGGCGCACTCTCCCAAGTTACATTCCCTTCGCCATACTTTTCTCTAAAAAAACCATTCCAGTCTTCACCAAACATTGGGCTTTCTGAATGAACTTCCGGCTCTTTAACCTTGAAAGTTTCTGGCATATCTATATTGGCATCACCAATCTTAGGACCGCTTATTGTAGAAGTTGTTCCAGCC
>CADANF010000061.1 GCA_902789175.1 uncultured Lachnospiraceae bacterium | reverse complement strand
GAATCCTGCAACAGGAACCTTCACCCAGGAAGATACCTATCAGGGAAATATCTACGATGCCCTTTCCTTACATAAATACCTATACGCTCAGGATAATCCAGTAATCTACAAAGACCCGACAGGAAATATGTGTTCATTGGTAGAATGTGTGGTAGCTGCTGGCGCAGTGCCGATGCAAAAAATAGGAGAAGTTTGGGCAGCATATAAGGCACTAAAGATACTAAATAAAGTCAGTGTTATAGTGGATGTTGTGGATATAGGTCTAGGCGCTGTGGATATTATAACAGCTGATAATCTGTTGGAGGCTATTGGAGGAATTGGGAAAATAATCTATGCATTTTTAGATATATATTTAATTATTAAAGGAAAAGATCTTACAGGAATAGTAAAAAAAATAAATGACGTTTATGTTTATGCTTATGATGGTCTTTGGTCAATTATTAGTGATTTTAAAAAAGGAAATATTGCAAAAGGCATAATGGATATATTATTGTTTATAAAGGATATTTTACTTGCACGTGCTGGACGTAATAACAAGACTGGAGATCAAAGTGCTTTATTAGAATTAATCTCTGAAGAAAGAAGTAAGGGAAAGATTGACTCTGATATAAAAAGCATTTTATATAGTTGGGCAGGAGAGTATAAATGCGTTTTGGATTATTTTGGGAAATTATTCGATTTATGGTAAGGAGATAGTTATGTCATATGATGAAGTCATTTTATTATTCTGTTTGTTCGCAATTTATATATTAATAGATGGGATAAGATATTTAATTTTATATATTTCCTCAAAAAATAAACGATGTAAAAGAATTAAAGGTGTTATTACTAAAGTAGAATCTAGTGGCATTGGTCCTCGTGGAAAAATACATTATCATGTGAGTTTTGATTATCATAACAAAACTTATGATAGAGCGGTTGAACCATTTCTTAAAAGACATAAAGAAGGTGATATAGTTACTGCTGTTATTAATCCCGATAATATAGAAAAAAAGATGACAGTGTTGGTGGTTGAGGATTGTAAAATAATAGTACCTATAATATTCTTGATGATTAGTTTTATATTTGTAGTGCTTGCTTATTTTTTTATAAAAAATAAATAATATCAATCAAGCTAAGAAATCTGATATTAAACAGGTACCTTGGCCATAACATCAAAAAAGGAAAGGCCCGAAAGCACATGTTTAGTGCGCTCGGACCTTTTCTTTTTTGGGGCAGATGTCCCCTCCGGTCACATTACATCTGACACTGTTCGCATTATCTAATACTGTAAGCTTTCAAAACTTATCACACCATATGGAACAACTGTATATGAATATGATAAACTTAATAAGATTGTAAATCAGTAGATGGCTGTCTTACAAAGTATGTAATTTCTGAATTTAATTCGTTAGGCTATGTGCTTTTGGAATTAGATGCCAATGATAATGTATTGAAGCATTATACTATTGCAGATGAGCTGATAGGTTTTGAATATGATTCTGCCGACTATTGCTATGTAAATAATGGGCATGGAGATGTTGCATTTGTTACGGATGGAACAGGAGCTATAGTAAACACATATAGCTATACTGCATACGGAACAGCACTTATATGCGATGAAAAAGTATCCAACGCCTTTAGATATACAGGCGAATGTTATGATTCAGAGTCAGGCCTTTACTACTTAAGAGCAAGATATATGAATCCTGAAACAGGAACCTTCACCCAGGAAGATACCTATCAGGGAAATATCTACGACGCCCTTTCCTTACATAAATACCTATACGCTCAGGATAACCCAGTAATCTATAAAGACCCGACAGGAAATGCAATATCGTTAGTCGAGCATCTTATAGCTGCTGGTCAGTGGGTAGTAGATTTTGCAAAGGAATTATGGAAGCTAAAAACATATTGTAAATTTGCGAAGGCTATTTTTATAGCGCAAATCGTAAGTTTAACCACTCAAATAAAAGATTTATTATTAGCGGATAAACCTGCTGATTGGATTGAAAGCTTTTCGGGATTGATTATAACCATTATCGGGGTGTTAGAATTAGATGTTAGTAATTTTATCTCATACCTTTCGGATGGTTTTTCAATTTTAATGGATTTAGTTCACTTAATTGATGATATTAAAGAAAAAAAACGAACAAACATTATTCAGGATTTTGTAAGTCTAGGTGTTGATATAGTTGCTTTAATTTGTGGTATTTTAAAGATAAAATTTGATGAAAAAGCAATGGCTGATTTTAAGAGAAGTCTGGTAAGAACAGGACCTCAAGAGGCTTTGATTTTCCTGACAAAAGATTTTAAAAATCATGGCTGTATTGATGATGAATTTGCTGGCCTTTTATTAAAAGGAGCTGAAATGCTTGGTAACTGGGATGATATATGGATAGTATTATTTAATTCTTAATGAGGTAATAAATTTCAAATGAATATTTTTTATGCGTTATGGTGTTTAGCATGTGGAAGTATGTTTTTTGTTGCAGCAATACATGGCTTAAGGAAAAATTATAGAGTTACACATGATAGTGATTATATAATTGTTGAAGGTGTAAGAGTTTCTTCTTTCACTTCAAATGGAAGAATTCCAATGGTTAAAATGGACTACAAAGGAGAAGTAATAGTCAGAACTTTAGATTCTACGGCATTTAAGGAGGGGGAAAAAGTTTCTGTTTATTATAATCCAAATAGAAAAGAAGAGTCATTAAGAGCTGTAGGTAAAATAGATAATTTAAAATATATCATTGTGTTGATTATCTCATTACCAATATATGGTGCAGCCTTTTTATTTGCTTTTCCTAATTTGATTATTTAATCATGTTCTTTTAATACAAATCAAATAATATTTCCCAATGCCAAGGTATCTGATATAAAACAGATACCTTGGCATTTTTCTAAAAAAAAACATTTAGGTAAGAATATGATGAATTTGACATGAGTGGTAAATCAGTAGATTGAAAGGTAAAAGTACTGTTTCATGGCCATAACATCAAAAAATGAAAGGCACGAAAGCACATGTTTAGTGCAATCGTACCTTTCATTTTTTGGTAGATATGAATATGATAAACTTGATAGGATTGTAAGAGTTGTAGATTATCACTGATTTCAATGATCTGGGTTATGTGCTTTTAGAATTGGACGCAGATGATAAGGTGATAAAGCATTTGTTGTTTAGCACATTAAATGATGCTTCTTTATTCACATTAAAAGGAACTATTTGTGCTTGAAACATCAATATCAATGCACATTGTTTGATATTGTTTTTGCAGATTAAAAGCACCTCATCCAAATAAAGTGAATGAGGTACCAAAGGCTTATCCGAGCTCACAATCGTTGATAGCCTGCATGACTATGTCAGTATTTATGATATTTATCTTGTTGCTGTCGCCGATGAACATGCTGGCATTGCAAAACTTATTGATAAGTCTGGGAGTTCCGTCAGAAGCGTTAAGGATTGCTTCAACAGCAGCGTCTTCGAAGATTGTTTGATTACAGCCTGCTCCCTTGAGCTTTTCAGATATGTATAGTTTACCTTCCTCTTTTGAGAGACCTTCGAGATTATAGTTCATTACAACACGCTGTTTTAGGGGTTCGTGTATTCCTAGGCCGAGTGTTGCGTTGAGTTTAGGGAGACCGGCAAGCAGAATGGCAGCACGGTCTCTGGAATCCATTTCAAAGTTAAAAAGAATCTTCAGATCATTTAAGATGGCATTATTGATGTAATTAGCTTCATCAATAATAATGACAGGAGTTTTTCTCTTTTCAACTGATAGCCTTGTTATTTCTTCCTGAATGATTCTGAAGTTATCAGGTTTTTCGAAAGCGGGTTCGCATCCGAGTTCTTTTACGAGATTTCTGTAAAAGTCATTTGGAGTGAGAGTTGACAAAGAAGAATAAATAACTTTATACAGTGATGGGTTAAGAGATTTTGCCCAGTTTCTGAGGGCGGTTGTTTTACCTCTTCCTGCGGAACCAGTAAGTATTCCAAATCCTTTGGTTTTGGATAGATAATCAAGTCGGAACAAAGTCTCTTTGTATTCAGATGTATCTACGAGTATCTCTTTGGAATTCTTTATAAATGGATTGAATTCCAGACCATATCTTGTAAAGTAGTCCATTATTCGTCACCTCGGCATAAATGTATTTTTTCTCTTTTGACAAAAGCGTTTTCTGTTTTGTTGAGAAGTCTTATAGGAGTAAGGGTTCCATCGGCCTCAACTATAAATATATCTTTAAAATTAGGAGAATAACGAAGCTTTATACGCTGGCGGGCAAAGCGGCAGTCAACTTCATATTCAATCTGATCTATAACGATAACGCTGTCAGAAGACACACGACGATCAATTTCAAGAAGGAAAGAAGATTCGATTGTTTCATCAGGGAGTCTGTGAATCCGACCAGGTTCAGAAAAGAAACGTTCTTGGGGAGACATTCCCTTTAAAGAAGAATGAACCGTCTGATTGTATTTCTGAACATAGGCTAAAAGATTGCCACGCAGTTCATCAAGTGAATGAAAGTCTCTGATATCAAGAGCTGACATCCACTGGTCCTTCATTGTTCTGAACCATCTTTCAATCTTGGCTTTCTGAGTTGGAGTATAAGGCTGGTCATAATGAATGATAGAACCGATACGTGCTGCTAGAAGTTCCATCTGTTTGTTTTTAAAGGAACTACCGTTATCAAAGTTAAACATCTAAGGACGTCCATACTTAGAAACGGCTGATTTCATAACTGACATAAGATTGATAAAGTTGTCATTGAAAAAAACATCGATACCGACAATAAAACGACTAGCGTCATCGATAAGAGCAATGATAAATACCTTATGTTTCTTGCCATCAGGTGTTGTGAGGTATGGACCGACGCTGGTATCGCCACACCATACTTCGTTTATATGAGGTCTTTCATAACGTCTCATATCCTGATTGTTAGTAGTTTTGTTTTGCAGGGCAAGCAAATTTACATATCTGTTAACAGTTGATTCGGATACATCGCCGTGTTTGAGACTTCCATTATCATGCAACTGCCTGTATATAGCAGATGCAGACATTCGAGGATAATTAGTCTTAAGATATCGGATCTGTTCCTGGAGCTCTTCATCAAGCTTACGAGGTTTACCAAGATCGATACGACCGGTAGGAACAAGGGCATCAAAGCCTCTGTCCTTGTAGTTTCGGTACCATTTTTCAATCGTACCGGGAGCATAATGCTTTAAAGTGCCATCGGGATGTAAAACGCCTTTGGCAGAAGCGTCATAAAAGAAGGCTGTGAGAGATGAATAGTTATCAGACAGCCCAGTAATGAGTGGAGCAATCACAGAATAGCGCATAAGTGCGATTGTATGTTTCTTTTCCTGATCCATAGCGGGTCCTCCTTAGTTTTTTCTTTAGTATAAGGAAGAGTAATACTAAGGTCGTGTAAGGTTATGTGGTATTAGGGAAAAGTATGTTTGAAGTATTTTTAATCTGCATAAACTGCTGGGAATAACATAAAAAGCAGGATTTAATTAAATCAGGGACAGATGAAAGACCAATATGTTCGGACAGAAGTTTCTGCTTCCAGTGATTCAGGTAGCTTCTGATAATGAAGCGATAACAGCTTTCATCAATGGAAGGGTTTGAATTCATAACTTCTTCTTGAGAAGAGCCATCTTCATAATTACAGATAATAGAGATGTGTTCTGACAGTGGCACCTGAGAATATGGAACCATGGAAGAAAGAAGTAAAGCGTGAGTGCGTCCGCAGCATTCACATATGACACGACAGATTCTGAATGGAACTTTACCGGTAGGAAGCTTAACAGCACGGTAATAATAGCCGTGAACTGACAGACAACCAGAATGTCCACAGGTACAAGTTAGCTGATGGAACTGAAGGTTGCTGATAAGATTGTTATAAAAACTTTGCGAAATAGGATTGTTTTCTCTGACAAATAAGGTTATCATAGTCTTGCATAAGTAAGCTGTGGGATTTCCCATAGTTGTTGTGTTGAGGCAGGAAACCAAACTTTGGTCGGGGAGGTTCCTGCTTCTTTTGTTAAAGAGTGACTTTGACATAATAACAGAAGGTACAGGATAAAACAATCTGACGAAATATGCATCAGAATAATTTATACTGTACCTTCTTTTAATTTGAAAAATTTTCCGCAAAATCGAAGGGGGGAAAGTTACAAACTACAAGCATTACACTATAGCAGATGAACTTAATTCTTTTGAGTATGAGGATTCTACTTACTGCTATGTAAATAATGGGCATGGAGATGTAGCATTTATAACGGATGAATCCGGTTCTATAGTAAACACATATAGTTACAATGCTTACGGTACAGACCTTATATGCGATGAAAAAATATCCAACGCCTTTAGATACACAGGCGAATACTATGATGCAGAAACAGGCCTTTACTACTTAAGAGCCAGATATATGAA
>CADANF010000060.1 GCA_902789175.1 uncultured Lachnospiraceae bacterium | reverse complement strand
TAAAAAAAGAAGTTATACCTTGGTGATACTTCTGGAGTCGTTTGACGAATTTTTGAGCTTTCTTTTCTTTGGATGAACTAACAATCAAGTAGTCTCCAGGTTTGACACAATCTTTAACGAAAGACTTTGCTTGATTAAAAGACTTTGCCCTATAACAATATAGATATGGTACTTTGGGCATTTCAGCCTTTTTACCTATCCATAAGAAATAAATCATATTTCTTTCCTCAACTTTCATAATAATTATAATAAAAATTTTTATGAAAATCAAAAGCACAGCGACTAGGATTCGAACCTAGATTAAAGGTTTTGGAGACCCCCATCCTACCATTGAACGATCGCTGCCTATTGGCTATATTTTTCAATAGCCAAATTCACAAACAATTCCTAAAGGAATTTCATTGTTATATATAATTGTATACTCTGAATCTTGAAGTTCTCGTGAAGTCCCTTCATCAGAAATGCCCTTAAATCAAGAACGGGATTAAACATAGTAAGATAAATATGTTTAATATGACTATTGCACAAAATCTTTTTATATCATTCACCACGAAACATATACATCAATTACTCCAGAGGTAGGACAAGAATCAAGTACAACCCCTTCTTTCCCCAATGGCGTCTATACTATTGTTCCTTTTGTTAATGATTCACAAGCTAAGACAATGCGCTCATTCTCATCACAGATATATCCAGAAACATCTACATGACGACCTGGAATATTTAATGCGCTCCCAGGCAAGATTCGTTGGCTATACCAAGTCCATTTCCATCCGTCCCAATTAAATACACCCATTCGCTTGAAATCTTTTGCTGAATAATAACAATTTGATTTAATAGTAACAGGTTGAGAAGAAAGATACTTATCATAAATAAAATAAGTTTCTCCATTGATTTGGACAAGATCCCAAACTTCACCATCATCAAGTCTTACTAATTCTTCATTCGGCTCAAGAGTAAAAGCATATGTATCTTTGCTTACTTTTGAATCAGTCCTTGCATTAACATATGTAGTAGTATATACCACATCTGCGGCGGCCGGTGCTTCGCTTGCTTGAACTGGCATCGTTGCTGCTACCATACCAACCGCCGCGCATATTATACCTTCTATTATTTTATTTTTCATCGTTTCTGTTTCTTCTCCTTACTGTTGTTCTTGGAACTCTATTAGATGAGAAAAATAGAAAACGATTTCTCCCTATTAAATCATTTCCTATAATACCTTTTTTTCCAGTATTTATTTAAGTAGTTTTCTAAAGTTCCGTATTTCTTATGCAACGGTCCCACCTCGATGTATTCTTCCTCAAGAACTCTTTCATAAGATGAGACATGTAACACTCCATATTCGTCTACGTAAGATTCACCTTTGCTGGGCTTATGAATATAATAGCTATGCCAGCAAGGATATTCTTTTTCTTCTTCGTGCCAATCCAAGATTGCCTGTTCTTTTGTCAATCTCCATTTATAATCACAGATATCATAAGAACAGAATACTTTTTTGTAAAAACTTCTGCTGCCTGTCGTGGGCATATCCTTATAATGACGGACTTTCTTCGCAGCATAAGCTTTCATGGGTCTACCATGACCTTTTCTGCCTTTTGAGTTATCAGTCACATATGGATTTTTTTTATAGCTTCTAGACATAAAATGTAGCCTCCTTTTAGTTAAAGTAGTCACATGATATTGTCTCCTTTCTATAAAAATGATGGTTTCTCACTACTCTGCCAATTTTCAAGCGCCAGCGGCGGCCGCAGGTCTTTTTCCTTACGGCTCTTGTCCTTACCAGTTGCTTATCAAAATAAGCTATGACCATCAAACACTTTGGCTCCTAACGGGTGGTTATCCCGGACACCTACAAAACGGGCCTGAACTTTATTTAACCTCGTTGTCAGGACCTCGAGGAGTAGTGATGGAAAGAATCGAACTTTCATTAAGCGCGTATCAGACGCTCTTCCTACCATTGAAAGACATCACCATAAGTGAGGAGTATCCCCACTCTTAGAAAATGACACGGCAATAGCAAGAAAGTCATACCATCTTCTAGTGTATCTCATTTTTCTTTCAAGTATATTTTCAGATTTTGAAATTCCTTTTTTTAGCTTCTCGATTAACCATTAATGTCCATTTGTGACAATCATTATAATTTTTCCAAGAATATAAAAGAAGCGGCGGCCGCCCATCAGTATATTCATAGTATCCGTCTAAAGTAGCATGGTATGTATCAACTAGAAGTCGTATATAATCAGTTAATTCCATATTCAACATTCTAGGAACATAATACCATGCACTACTGTTAGCTCCTACATGATTATAATCTCCTGCGTGCCACCTTCCTGTGGAAGACTGAAATTCAGTTGCTCTATATTCATACCTGTAAAATTAAAATCTGCGGCAGCCGCCTTAGGACTATCATCGACATTGCCTAATAAATCCTTAGCTGCGGTTAATGATACCTTAATTTCAATTGATGTTCCATCCTCTTCCAAAGGAATCCTCATAATCTTATCAGATTCCATAAATGCCTTTGGAAATACTTCCTTTAATTTGTTGAAAATAATCTGCTTACTTGCTGTTCCTTTTGCCGCCATATAATACCTCTTTTCTTTATCATAAAAATATTATATGTTATTTTTTCTTTGAAGTCAATTCTTCTTGTTTCTATTTAGAAGGCCATTTGAACGGTTCCTGTTTACCCTTATAATATTTATCAACAAGATTATCAAGTTCTTCTTCTGTCGGCAGCTCTACTGGATCAGGCTTTTCGACAGTAACACCAACTTTTTTCAGTGTATCACCAAGATTGGCAATGGTATCACACATGCGGCAGTGGCCACCCTTTAGACATCTCTTACCACAACTTATTCTATTTGACACCCAAAGTGGATGAGTAAATCTGCCATCTAATTCATTATCAAAATTGCTGATAATTTCATTTAACTTGCCAAACCATTTTTGATCTTTTGCATAAATTTTATATAGAGTCTGATCTACATTAGTTGGAACGTCTTCATTTACAAAGATTTCAAAGGTATCAACAAAAGGCTCATAGTCTTCAATATCCTCGGGGCGGATGAAGAATTTTTTTAGATCTGAAGTTTTATACCATGCGGATTGAGCTATATTTGGAAAAACTCTAATTCCGATGTGTCTCTTGTGCGCGGCCGCCGCAACTTTATCTAACTCAAAACCAAGCTCGTTACAAACATAGACATCGGTTACACCAAGATCAAATAAGCCATAAAGGATATCCCATCTATCAACATAATCATTGAAGAAATATGGAATCTTCATTTCTTGTAATTGCTTGAAAGTCTTTTCCGGTATCACCTTCTCTTGATCGAACAAACTTGGTAAACGCACTACCCAGTTCTTAGGATCTTCTAAGTTTTGCTTAATAAGTGTTAATATACCCACACCCATTTCTTTTGAAAAAGCTTGTCCGTCTTCCACTGAGATAATGATTCGCTGATTGCTATGCTCTTTTAAGAAATCAATCAGTGTCTTAGAGGGATGATATTTAATGATAATTTCATCGACTTCAGAAAGATACTAATTATCAGTCCTGTATCGTACAGCAAATTTTGCCATAATATCTCTCCTTATAATTAAAAATAGAGGAGCTTCATCAGCCCCTCTTGGTATGGAACAGATCAGTTTATATTACTCAACGTCATCAACGGGAGTACCTGCAACGGCATATCCCATGACTCTGCGACCATCAACCTTAATAGTCTTTTTAACAGCCTCCTCAGCCTTAACCAACTGGCCCAGTCTTGCAGTAACCTTTGCCTTAGTGATAGACTCATCACCATTGGCAATAGCTTCAGTAATAGTCTCTGCATCCTGGAACTCTCCAGTCAGAGTTGCTGCGATCTTCGCCTTCAGCTCATCAGAAGCAGCAGCCTTCTTTGCCTTATAAGCCTTCGCCTGCGCAGCTCTCTTATCCAACGCCGCCAGCTCGCTCTCTGCAAAATCGACCATCTCCTGATCGTTAGCGTAATCAGCCTTAATCTTCTCAAATGCTTCTCTCTTTGTCATAAGTTTTCTCTCCTTATATCTCGTTTGTATGTTTTGTGTGTGAAGGTTCTTTATCTTTTTACCTTACATAAGATATTATATAAAAAATTTTCTAGGTTTTCAACTCTTGCTTTTTACTGGACTAGATTCCTCTATAGTCACAGTGAAAAGAGCCTTATCACAGTGAAGATCATCATCATACTCAAGAACGCCGTCATCAATGCTGTCCATTTCATATAAAGTCATATCAATGATACAGTCAAAGTATGCGTGATACACCTTATCTGCGGCGTCACTATAATCATTACCATAAACAAAACCGAAAGTGACTTCCTCTGTGTCTGTTGTATCATTGAAATAATCTACCTTGTACTTAAAAAACATTCGGTCTCCTTTCTTTTAATCATCATATGATGAATAATCTGTAAATACTGGACTGTGATCCTTAATTCTAAATCCATAATTATAAAATCTTAGATCAGTAATGTTGTACTTTTCGATAAAGTTAAACAACTCATCAATCTTATGCAAATCTACGTTCTTCATCAATTCAATCAAGAAATCATGACGGAGATTAAGTGCCATATACGAATTTGTTAATGAACTTGCTCGCTTCAGAGTATCTTCCCTTTCTGCAAT
This sequence comes from uncultured Lachnospiraceae bacterium, assembly GCA_902789175.1. Lineage (GTDB taxonomy): Bacteria > Bacillota > Clostridia > Lachnospirales > Lachnospiraceae > Eubacterium_Q. The sequence goes on along the minus strand of CADANF010000060.1, from coordinate 2,021 downwards.
AGTATGATGGAGGCAGACATCCTTATACATCTCACACTTTTCCTGTACATAAATAGGAAAACCTCTCATCTTACCTATAAACTTAGTCTTTGCAAAAAACTGACCAAGACCAGCTGCACTTGCTAACTTGTAATACTCGGCCTCCGCTCTGCAATAATCCCAACCAGTAGTGCCCTCAATAGGATAAACAGCTCCTGAGAAGGGGATAAAAGGACCATAATCCTCAATATAATCATCCCCTTCCCAATATCCATTATCTTCTCGATCAGTCTGGACACTGAATGGAATCTTGATCACATAATCACGATGCTTTGGAATAATAACAAACTTGCTTGCCCCGTAAGCGTAGGCACAATCATCTGGAAGAAAACCAGAAAAATCTCTTCCATCTACATAATCGCAATTGAATTCATCACGATCAATCTCGATGTTCTTCAGAATTCTACCATAAATCTCATTTCTGTTATATCGCATAAGAATTATTCTCTCCTTACTTTATATAAAAATTATATCATAAATAATTCAAGAAATCAATAGGTGCGATTCATCACCGCACCTTTACCCTATACAATCACCTTGCATCTTGTAAGAATAGTGTAATTGATTCCACGATATGATTTGAAATCCTTAACCGTTCCATCTATTGTATAAGTCTCGCCAACTTCTAATCCCTTATCAGAAGAACTAAACCACTCAAAAGCATTGCCTGTAGCAGTATCCAGAAAAACATACAAAATTGAAGTATAAATCCCATCAATTTCACGTTTACTAGACAGCTTTAGTGTTAAATTCTTGAGACGCTCTTTTATAGTCCCGACAAATTCTCCGCGGCTCTCAGAAATCCAAGCAGATTTTTTGAGATCATCAATTTTATCAGCCGCTCCGACTTTATACTCAGCGTCTGCCGCGAGTACATTCCAATCATAAATGGTATCAAAAGCCACTTCAATTGTCTTAAAACCTGCGGCAGCCGCTGCATGCCATCCCAGAACTGAGTCATATTTGTAACCAGCTGCCTTTAAATCTTCCTTAATAGAATAAGTATCGTTATCTGCGGCTATATAAGTGATACCATTCTCGTTGAAGGCGTGCTTTGCAAACCAGTCCTTCATGAGCTGATCCTTGTTCATTATCCATAGCTGCTTTTTCTTTTGCAGTATAAGCACGGACATCCTTAGTAATATTCCCAGATCCACCGCACCAAAAACACATACCATTATTAACTGAAATGGGACCATACAATCCAGATCCGCCACAACGAGGACAAGGCATATGAATTTTTACATACTGTTTGCCCTTAGAATTAGTATAAGGCTCGCCTATGATCTTAGCATTACTATAGGTTTTAGCAAGATAAATTTTTTCTTCCATGAGTATCACCTCTCTCTTTCTTATAAAACAATTATATTAAAAATTTTATAAAAAATAAAGGAAGGTCAGAATTATCTCTGACCTTCCTTTGGAAGTATTACATACAGATCGCCGCGCACACACTTCCAATCAAGCCGAGCAGCGTTGCAATATACCAAATGAAGAACTTGCCAAATAAACTGACGCTGCTATTGTTATCATGAGCAAAATAATGGTGCCAAATCACCCCTGCCAAATCATATCATGCTGTGCAGCTTCAATTTCACAGATGCTAGGAGTTCCGCTATACTGAATAGGTGGCTCTTCAAACCATTTATTCTTAGCGTCAATCCAGTCCTGGTATGCTACCATCCTCCACCAACCCCATTCAAGAACCGCGGCCGCGAGCATCTCAGGTTCTACGATATCGCTATGGTCGTACCAAGACTGCACTTCGGCTTCAATAGTGTCTGTATCACAAGGAGAATAATTCAACTCAAGCCAATCAACAACTAAATCAACTGCATCTCTAACTGCCATTACCATATTACTTATCCTCCTTTTGCTTTTTAACTACCTGGATGAAACAAGGTGACTGAAAATGTCGATCAAATAGTTTCTTTCGGGCAATAGCCATAGAAAAAGACTGGCAAATACAACATACGAGAACT
>CADANF010000059.1 GCA_902789175.1 uncultured Lachnospiraceae bacterium | reverse complement strand
TTTGTTTTTATTTGACGACGTCAGTATAACAAATGATTCGTCACAGATATGTCACAGGAACGTATAGTTTTACAAGAAGATTTGACCCAAGAATTAACCATGTCGAAATCGAACATACGAGTGTGGCTTTTGTCTTTTTTTAGAGATATGTGATAGTGCAGAATTGAGGAGGCCTGTATTCAAGATGGTTGGGAAAGATTGTCATGGGTACTGCTTGGAAAGACTTTATCTTAAGATTTCAAAAAGTAAAGAGATCTTTCCATATTATGGCAATAGGGAGTATAATAAATAAGATATCACACTTTCTTTTTTGTATAAAACGCACATCTGATTACAAATAAGAACTATTTCTTTGTCTTCAACAAGATTTACATGGACTGACTATTTATAGGAGCTTGTAATGTTATCTTCCGGAATCTACGAACAAATCGTCAATACCCGAATCAATACTGAATTAGCTAAACTTGATCCCGAACAATATGATATACAGTTGGAGGCACTGGATGCGTGGATGCGGATGATTACAAGCGTATGCTGACATTCTGTATTTCATATGTTAACTGACGAAGATTATAATATTATTTGCGACAATAATCCGATTGTATTGGTAAAGACACTATATCGCATTGTATGAGGAGGTATGTTTTGAAGTGGTCTGAGTATGTTAATAGTGTTTCCCAAAAAGAGGATTATCTCAAGGGATTAACATTGGAATACAAAGGCAATTCGACGGAATTTCCAGAACTGATTAGAACAAGTGTCTTGCTTCTCGAGAAGATGCTAAAACACCAGGGTATATATAATGTTTTTGTATTTCCTGAAATAATCGAAACTGCTTTTATGTTTGCTATAGCGAAACTGATCTTTAATATCGAGTCCGGTAAAATAACGGGAACATATGATCCGTACTCTTTTGTGGAGGGGCAGAAATTAAAGCTAGGAAATAGTGTTGTCAGATTTGAAAAAATCGTTTTGGGAAAAGAAATACAAGGAAGATTTAGACATTTTGGGGATGAAGAGCCATTTATTTTAGTAACCACAAAGGACCGGGTGTTCAATTACATGAAGATGGATAGCGCACCCTATTTCCAATTAGTAGATGCTACAAGATCTCTATCAACAGACAAAGCTTTTTCAAAAGCAAAGAAAAAAATTGGTTTCAACGAGAATGGAGATATTGGAATAGTAGATAAACTTCAACGGTTGAAAACGCACTATGACGGAACAATTTTTTATGTAACTTCTGTGGACCGCGCCAAGAAAAATGCTGAGAATTATACTTTGAATGGTAAAACAATTAGAGATATTTTTTATATAGCAACGGTGAATTATTCCGGAAAAATCGTTAGTATTGCTCCTGGAAAACTAAAGGGGATACCTGCATTAACACTAACATATTCTATAGATATTATTCTTGATGCTATTGACAGAGGACTAATAGTACAATCTGTAATAATTGATCTACCAAGTATAAATATTGAAGCTCAAGCTGATGCATTGGATGATTTGATGCAAAGAAATATTCCTGTTGTATGTTTGACAGACACTTTGAATTCTTTTGAAAACGGTATCTTGGAAGAAAGAAAATTCAATTATTGGAGATGGAACAAAAATAGTCTTACAGCTGAGTTAACTGGTACAAGGGTTATTAATGCAAACAGAAAAGCCTTTAATTGTTATTTTGAAAATATTGTATATCTTACTGCTGAATCAAAGCAATCGACAGATATAAATCGGGCATTTAGACTTGTGTCTTCACATCGTGGAGAGATTGAGAGTCTGCCACCCAAATGTGACAAATTATTTCAGGTGCTCATGCGGCTGGCATATAGGTGTCTTCGTTCAATAGAGGTATTGGACGAAGGCCCCACTAACTCAGCTCTAGAACATCTGGAAAAGTGTGAAGAGACACTAAATGCAGAAAGCCGATTCCTTCCTAGTGTTTTATATACTGATTTTGTTGAAGCTATAAATATTTTCCGAGAGATACTCATTTCAAGAGAATTCCCCAAAATAAGGCTTTTGGAACAGTATCTGATATCTAATAAACCATATAGTGTCAATATGGTAATTAGTAAGGATAGTAATAGGCAGAATGTGTTGGATCAATGGGGTTATAGATTATCCAGGTACGGCTATTCGCCCGTTATAGACGTCTTGTACCCAGAGGAGTTTGTCCGTGAGAATCCAAGTTCTTCAACGATAACTGTCATTTCTGGGTGGTTTAGCAAAAAAACTGTGAGAAACATTCTTTATTCCTATAATTCGGATATGTATATTGTCCTTTTATATGATAGTGAAAAGAAATGGAAAAATTATCATATCAGAGAATGGAATAGAGAATTAAGTGACGAATGTAATCGGAAGGCAATTGAAAAATCATTCGAACCTTCTGACAAAGGCCGGAATAGAAATATTAAAATTGAGACGGTTGACTTGGACTCGTTGAATGTGAATCCTGGGCAGATACAGGACGAACAGGAGAATATTGATTTGGTGCTTCAACAGAACTTGTATAATCGATACGTTGAAAACGGAAATAGGGGTGGTAGGACAGAAGAGAATGTTAATGCATACCCCATTATATATAATGGGGGCTATTTCTCTTTTAATACAGAATCCCATAAGCCAGTTGTTGTTACTGAAATCTTGGAAGGAAAAAGCGATAAAATAAAGAATGTTGATGTTAAAAACCTGAAAATTGGGGACTGGGTTGTTGTCAGGGAATCGTCGAAGGACATAATACGTGATGTCGCAGACTCGATTTTAAAAGAAAGTAAAATGGAAAAATATAGAACCCTTTCTTCTCTGTGGAAAAAAGCACTTTTGACGCAAAATATTTTTTATGATAGAGATACTATTATTGAAATGCTTCAGCAAGCAGGATGTACTAAAGACAAACAGACAATTAAAAACTGGATGATAAATGACAATATGATTATTCCCCGTTCGAGAAAAGACTTGGAGATTATTGCAAAGGTTACAGGAGACAAGAACCTTGCCAATAAGATGGATTCTGTAATCGAAGCAGGGAATATAGTGAATCGAGCTCATATTAAAGCAGGCAGAACTCTGTCCAATATGCTAAAAAGTAAGATTGCTGATATCTTATCGGGAGAAAACAATCTTGATACTTTTAGCACTTGGGATCCAATCGAGTTTCAGATTGACAATATTGGAGTCGTTAAACTATTAAAGATTATTGATATTGGCGCACCAATTACTGTTAGTTATATGAATACTAATCGCCTTTTTGCAGAAGAAAGAGAGGCAGACGCATGGCTGTAATGATTCCTGAATATATATCACCAGATACTAAAAGTGCTGCTGAGAGGAAAATATATAGATGGTTTAAAGAAGCTCCTGGTACAGAGGACTGGATTGTACTTCACTCATTAGGAATAGCAAAGCATGAGACTGTTATAGAAGGAGAAGTTGACTTTCTGGCACTTGTTCCGGGGCGGGGAATATTTGCACTTGAAGTTAAAGCATTCTGGTGATATGTCAAGAACCGTTTAAAAAAGATTTTGATATGGATTTCCTAAAAAAAGGTAACCTTAACAGACCATCGATTCAAAGAGATTA
>CADANF010000058.1 GCA_902789175.1 uncultured Lachnospiraceae bacterium | reverse complement strand
GTACACCTTTGTAAAGAAACTATCTTGTGGCATTTCACTTTATTTATGAATTACGTCATTCCATTTATAATCGTTTGCAACAATTCCGTCTAAAGATATAAGACAACTTTTCCTTTTATTATGATTCCACTTATTAGGACCTGTATTGAGTACAAAAAAAACGTTTTTCCTTGCTCTCGTTATTGCTACATAGAATAGACTTACCTGTTCGCAAAACTTTTTTTGCATAATTTCTGAAAAATTAAATTTACAATAATCAAAGCCTTCACTGCAACTATATGTACTATGGCAAGTAGTACAACAATGCGAATTTGGGAAAACATATGAATTGTTACCTGGAAGAATAACATAATCCCACTCTAATCCCTTTGCTGAATGGATAGTAGTTAGAATAGCCCTTTCTTGCAAATGCTCCATCATATGCCGTAAGCCTTTGCTTTCAAGTACATTTTCTATTTCGATAAATCTCTCTTGGGTGTTTAACCTCCATTTTGAAGCTTCATCAAATAATACCAATAAGAGCTTGTATAATGAATCAAAAACAAATTGTTTTTGTCCAGAGTCGACTATATCGCTCTGCCTCTTAAGAATCTTCTCAGCACATATTTTTAAGTCATGCTTGGTGGCTCTTCCGTGCACTTCCTTATAAAATTCATCTGTCGCAACTTCATAAAACTTGTCAACTTCAGGATCATCATCATGGAATAACGCATTAAAAAATGAAATATTCTGTTTTTGCAATTCTTCTACAATAGCTGTTCCCTGCCACGATGACATAACTAAAATTGCAACATTTGAATTGGATTTTTCAATTATGGTTGATATACCTTTTGCAATAAAATGATTTTCTGCATCATCGCTTTTAAGCTCTTTAATGTAGGCTTTTGCACTGTTTCCATTATAAGAATAATTATCTGCATAACTTCTTATTAAAGAGTCTAAGTCGTTCATATTTTTATTGAATCTAAAGCGATAATTATGCTTAAATATAAACTCTGTTGTCTTTCCATCAGTCTTAATAAGTCCAAAAACATCACTGATAGCACCTAAAAAACCATATATCTTCTGTATATCATCTCCGAGAAAGACAGTCCTGTTGTTGAACAACTGGCTAACCATTATATATTCTAGAAGATTAATGTCCTGATATTCATCGATAAAAATTAAAGAATAATAATTCTGATAAAAAGTGCGAATAACATCATTTTTAAATAATTCTATCGCTGCAACAATCATTCCATTGTATGTAATTACTTTTCTTGGAATTAATTGTTCGCTTATGATATGCCAATACGCTTCAACATCTTGCGTATCTAAAGTGGCCTTCTTTAGTTTGTCAGAAAACGTATTGATAACCTGAAGTGAAGGCTGATTTACATACTTACCTATATGTTTTTCACTATCATCTATAATTTGAAATTGATCGATATCTTTGAAATTTTCATGGATAACATATCCATGTTTTTTTAGAATCTGCATTGCAAATGTATGATAATTTGCAACATCGACATGCTTAATATAATAGTTAACATTATCGACTAATTCTGGCAATATGGAATTAATAGATTCCTTAATATGCAATGCAGCATTAACACTAAAAGTTAAAGTCAATATTTTCTTATGAGAGGGAATATTTCCTACTGCCAGCTCATACGCTATTTTTCCAATCATAGCAGTTGTTTTTCCGCAACCGGCTGAGGCAGTGACAACTACTTTGGCATCCTGACAGAAGATGAAACGTATTTGATCCTCGTCATTAGAATAATTAGCTCGTATTTTCTCCTTTATCGACATGCATGCACCTCAGCGTTAATGGTGGTGATAGCTTTCTTAAATGCAGTGGGGATTGTTGTAACATATTCCGCTAAAATTGTTCCTTTATATGCATTTTTTGAGGATTTTAGTTTTTGCAGTTGTTCCTCTTTATTGCTATCAAGTAGTTCTTTGGACGTTTTATCATCAACGATAATGTTTTCGGGATTTTTAAGAAAGGCCGGAACATCCGATATAAGTCCCTGCGTTTTTAATGGATTAATCCAAGAATTAAGCATTTCCAGCTCTTTACAACATGATAGATAATCTTTCAATTTAAAATTGCAATATACATCTGCTTCAAAGTCCATTTGCTTTGTAAAAAAGATGTCTTTTTTATTGCCATATTCGCTTTTTTTATCATTGTCGATCAAGGCAATACAGGCTATTCCAAAGCATTTGTAAAGTTCCATACATTTTAATACACTATCGGCTCCGTCTAGTTTAACAACACCAATACCGTTGGCATCTAAATCAATGTCCATTCTTCTTGCAAATACCGGTATTGCTCCATTTTCAGTATCACCTTCAACAAAGATAATGCCTCGGCTAAACATAGCTTCCTTTAGATAAATAAAATTGTGCAACATGTGTTTATATAATGGTGCATCAAGTGTAATGTTCGACCCTGAAATAGCAATTACCTGATTAGATTTCGATTTATATATCCGAATAAACTCATGATAATCATTCAAAAGAATGTTTGGAGAATGCGTAGCGACGAACAACTGCCCACATAAACCATCAATTTCAAATAATTCTTTCAAAAGTTGATTGAAATATCTATTTTTATTCTCAATCACATCATTTATCTTTTTAATAAGATTTCGCTGACGATATGGATGCTGATGAACTTCCGGTTCATCAAGAATCAACACTATTGGGAAGTACTTCTTTTGGTCAATCCAGAGCAATCTTTCTTTGAAAATGTCATTAGTATAATTTAATTTAACTTTGCAAATTAGTTCTATTATTTGCAAAATAATATTAAAAGCAAATTGAATTCCCTCTCCTAGAGAATCTAAGCTATGGCCTGATCCGTCCCCTAAGCCAAGTAATCTACAGATAAGGTCATCGCTATCTTCATCATAATAGGCTTGTAATGAATCCCCAGTAATCGAATTAAGATTATTGATATGACCATTAACTTCTTTTACTATTCTTTTCAGCTTCGTTTTTTTGAGAATATCTTTTTCTTTTACCCCTAAGCCTTCAAGACTTTTTTGAATCATATAATTCAGTGCACGTCCGGACCCGTTGGTTTTACGAAAGTCAATTTCATTAGACGGCATTCTTTGTGCGTAATAATAAAGGCAATTAATCCTCCGTATTATATGACTAGGAATTTCTACATCTCCTGCCTCATCATGGTAATAAATAATCCGATCATCAACTGTTTCTTGAATCGCTTTTACAGTGATTTTATAAGTGTCATCTACATCAAAGTAGTCCTCAAAAAAACCAATCTCGGACATAGAATATGAGATTACAAAGATAACCGAAATGGGGCGAGTAATATCATAAAAGTCACTATCTTTAAACTTTCCATTAGAAAGCAGAATATTTATCAGCTCCAATATATTCGTTTTACCCACATTGTTCTCACCAACAAAGAAATTCATATGTGGATCAAAAGAAAGCGTTACACCATTTAAATTTCGATAGTTATCAATTGCTTTTATTGATGTAATAAACATCTATCATTCAACTCCCAGTGCTTTAAATACCGCATCTTCCGCGCTGTTATAGAAAATGATTTGAAAGCTTCCCATAAGTTCCGGTGGAACGGAACCAAGATCCGCTGCTGATGTGATTGGTAACAATACTTTTTTTGCTCCAGAATCCAGGCATACCTGCAGAGCATTTGCCAGATCATCCACTTTGATAAGTGT
>CADANF010000057.1 GCA_902789175.1 uncultured Lachnospiraceae bacterium | reverse complement strand
TCTGTCAGCTTTCCATCTATACGTACTTTACATTTTCTTACCTCAAACAGGTTGCAATTCATTATCTGTGTCGCTTTGGGACTTATAGTAATACCTCTCTTTTGGAACTCCTTAGTAAAAAGAGCCTTCAACTCCTTGCTACTGATAAAACCTTTCCTATATATGGCCTTATATACGGCATTCATCTTTTTGTAATCTTCTACCATCTTCATCATCTTATCCTTATTCCATCTAAGGCTGTTCATTTCAGTTTCTTTTAGGTATCGTCTAAAATCCTTGAACTCAGGATATTCTTGCTCATATGATTCAGTTGGATGATCCAGATAATCTTTTAGCAATTGACCGTAGGAAATGGTAACGGCTCTTGCCAGTTCTATATCAAAATCCTTCCATAGTTCTTGATAGGTCTGGATAAATTTCTCTGATTTATCATACTTTTCACGTAGGTAGATACCATCCTTATATGTCTTTCTTATTTCTTGTTTGAGGTAGAATGATTGTTTTTTCAGGTCGTTATATTTCAGTCGCCCATCAATAATAGATAACAAGTCCGTTTCAATATTCACTTTTCTTATTAAAGTAGCAAGTTCCTTTTCGTCAGCTTTAGCCTGTAATGATAACAGACGTGCTGCATCTTCCTCTTTCTTTTTCATCTTCTGCTCAAATTCTTCATCTGTCAGAATGTTCTTGTTCGTGGAGTAGATATGTACCATCGTATTACGGAAGGCATTTTTGTAATAGTCATTATCTCTAAGCCTTCCACTAATTTGTTCCATCGTAGTAGATATATCCACTAATGTCTGTGTCCTATAGGCATCACTCGCCACTATAACTAGTCCATTATTGGAAAAGAGGTTGCAGCCTTGGAAACATTTCTTGGTGAAGAAGTTGATCCTTTTATTGGGACTGCATACTGATTCTATTTTATATCTGCCAAGTATATGCCTATTCCTTTGCCTCTCAGCACAGCATATTTTTACTTCATCTTCGTCAAGTTCAAGCGTATCTGCTATTTGTCTTGCGGTAGTCACTGAGTTTAAAAAGATGAATAACTGTTCAACTTCTCTCAACACACCATCAATATCTGGTATTCTGATCCCGTTTTCAAGAAATATCTTAATCAAGTTGCACAATCCTTTGCTCAGGCATGTTGCTTTTATCTTTTTAACAGTAATTGACAGCCCTTTCTACCATACGACTTTGTAATGTGGCAGATTCTTGAAGAATTCGACTTCATAATCTTCATCAATAGGGGTGGCAGAAAGAAACGTGTAATGACTGAACATTGTTACCATACTTATCATTTCTGTTATGGCAGCTTCTCGGAAATCCATATCTTCAATAATTAAGTGGTATTCATCTATTAATAGTTTCCACCCCTCAGTCTTACCATCCATCCACTTTAAGAGCTTAGGTAGGCTGTCATAAGTAACGGCAATCTTGTATATCTGGTGCTCTCTGATGTACTTTTTGAATGCCGATTCAGTTACCTTCCCATAGCATTTGAACACCTAGTATCTGTTATTCTTATCTGCTGCAATGCTTTCGACTAAATCTATGAATGGGCATACTACTATATAGTTGCTCTTGCAATTAATGGCAGCATAAGTACCACCAACATCTGTCTTTGTTTTGTTGACTATCCCATGTGGTAGTCCATCCTAAAATTCGGGAAGCTCGCTGAGATAACGAGCATTCCCACCATCAATAATAATCATAATCAGGGCATTATGTATTCTATTGATAGATAATAATCTCTTATCTCCTTCAAAATTTCATATAATCGATAAATTGTGCTAGCCTTCCAACAACTATCATGGTTCGCTTCAAAAAAGTTTTTGAGGTCGCTGACTATCTCTTCTACTTTACTTAAATCTTTACAGATTCTAGACTTTAATGCTTCTATTGCATCACATTTCCTGCGTAGATAATTGAGTTCATCCATTTTAAATTATAGTTTTTATTGATAAGACAATTTTATATCTATATTTCATCGACCGTAATCATACGGATCCCATCTGTCTAAGTAACTTTCAATCATTTTATCTATCTGATAATCAAAATTCTTTTTGTAACTGTTGTCTGCTCTACTTCCAAAATCATTTGAGGACATTTTTGTCTCCATATTCATTAGCATTTAATTCATATTGACGAATCTGGTTTCTAAGTTTATCTGGAAAGATGTGATACTTTTTTCCTTTTTTAATAGTAAGCCCCTGAAAAAAAAGCTTTCACCATGATCAAAATAAAAAGGCATATACACTATGCCCAATTATTTGTTTATATCTTGTTCGGACTTAACCTATAACAGTATCAAATATATGCATCTTAAATATTTCTTCCAAATCAATTTCCACTTTTTTGTAAAATCGAATTGGGATGCTCTTCTAGTCCTGTTTTGCAAAGCTCGAAGGATCTGGAGTTGAAATTAAACAAATTTATATGCCATGACTTACAAAGAAGAAACGAGTTGTGAAAAGTACTCCAGATCCCCAAGCTTCTATAAGTAAAGATAAGGCAATTATTTTGTAAGCACAACAATTTTTGAAAAAATTTTAATGTGCCTCTAAAGTCTGATTTTTCATCTGGAGTTGCACCATATAAAAATAGAATGAGCCTAAGAGCCTATTCCCTTTGATTATTTTAGTTTGAGTTCATCATCAGCCAAATCAACGCTGCATATATAATAATAGGTATGACCACGCAGATAATTACTGAGGCTTTCCAATAGTTCCAGCCGATTCTTTGGAATTTCAATAGGAAATCAACTGATAGCTGAAATGCTACATCACACCATTTCCTAAAGAACTTCCACTTGCTCCAAATAATGTATATCCAAAGCAGGATCCATATCAGAGTAGTTATAGGAAGTCCGATGATATAGTCTATCATGACACACCAAGAGAGAGGGATAATGAGATAGTAAACAATAATGTTTATCTCATTGTAGGTCATGTGCAGGGCTTTAGCCATCACTTTTAAGGCTAATGTGACTGCACCAAACACCCCTAAGATGGTAAATACAGAAATACTACTTGCTTTCAGTTTCTTCATTCTTATCTGCTTTTTCAACATTATCTGCTCTTTTGAAACCAGTCTCAGACTCATCGATAATAATTCCAGCCTTATCATTATCATCTGGTGCCTGCTGACTTTCCGTTTCACGAAATGCCCTCACAGCAAATATTATAACCAATTAGATTGAACCTGCAAGAAATCAGACGGATAATTCCATCTGAGTATGATGAAATACCCGTCTGAGCGTATGTATTATTATAGGGATGCTAAAGTTGATAGCTAAAAATACTATAGTATCCGTCCTGTAAGTGTTAGTCTGAGCACTGGATACACACTCCACTTGTCGATGATCTTAGATAGGTCATCATCTCCAGCCTCATTTAAGACTGCATTCAGCTCTTGACCGTTCTGATAGACCTTAATCTTACCCATGAACTGACAACCTGCCTCAATCCGAAAACCAACACGGTTCTTGGGAACCAAGCGTCCGTAACCTAATCCTACGTATGGCCGAACAGATTTCACGCGGGCATCTCCTTCCACATTTCCCTTCCTGTCAATCACAATCTTGTACTTGTCAATCTCAGCGGTAATCTGTTCAGAGTATTCGGGGTGTTCTGAATAGAGCCTTGCCACCTCGCTACAATAACCAGACAGTCCAGCCAACTTTTTTCCTCCAAAAGACAGGCCTCCGGCTATGAAGAATGCATTTCTGTCACCAAATGGATATACGCTGAGCCTTGCATCAAATGTAGTACGGCTG
>CADANF010000056.1 GCA_902789175.1 uncultured Lachnospiraceae bacterium | reverse complement strand
TAATAATAGCACCGTTAAATCTATAAGAAAAGTGCTAATGTCGGTCGAGACGAGACAAAACGAGTCAAAACGAGACAATGTCGGTCAAGAACTCAACAAACAGGAATTTGTTAACAAAATCTTATATGACCTATCTATTGCAAGTGCACCAACTGGCGCTGTTAGTACTATCGCCAATACAGCAACAGTAAGAACTGTGTCTCCACATGCAAAACCAAGAGCTAAAGGAATACCACCAATTGCAGCCTGAACAGTTGCTTTAGGCGTATAAGCCATCATAGTAAATAATCGTTCTTTTTTATTAAGCTTTGTTCCTAAAAGACAAAGAAACACACCAAACATTCTAAAGACAAGAGTGCCTATAATAAGAACGATGGCCATCATTCCAACTTTTCCAATATAACTAATATTAATCGCCGCACCAACTAATACAAACAGTAGTACCTCTGCGGCAACCCAGAGTTTTTCATATTTCTTCGAAAGTCTTTTGGCAACGACTTCACGCTTTTTCTGTAAACCGATACCAACAAACATAATTGATATTAGCGAAGAGAATGTTATCGGTGTTTTTAATCTATCTTCAACAACCACCAAAATAAGAGAAATCGATAGAATTATTAACACTTTGGTTGTATCCCTCATATGAATCTTTTGGAAGAAAAAAGAAAGAATAACTCCTACCACCAAACCAATCCCGCTTCCGAGGACAATTGAAACTGGAATATTTACAAAACTCACTATAGATATTCCCTGCCCTTGCATCATTCCAATAAATGTTGTAAAGAGCACTATTACATAGACATCATCAACTGATGCTCCAGCCAAAATCAGTTGGGGAATGCCCTCTCTTATACCATAGCCCTCATCCATGAGCTTAACCATTCTAGGTACCACTACTGCTGGTGAAACAGCTGCAAGAACAGCCCCCAGAATTGCTGCTTCTAATAGTGATAGTCCCAGTAATCTTGGACCTAATACCAACATTCCCAATAATTCACAAGTCGCTGGAACAAAACACATGAGTACTGCCGGTCTTCCTATCTTTTTTAGCCCAGATATATCTAGTCCTAATCCTGCTCTCGTAAGAATTATTATCAACGCAATCTTGCGCAGCTCCGCTGATATTCCAAGAATACTATCATCGATAAGATTAAATACATACGGTCCCAAAAGTATTCCCGTAATCAAAAATCCTATAAGTCCTGGAAGCTTTAGCTTTTTACAAACAAAGCTTAAAAATATACCTATCAAAAACATCAATGAAATACTAAGTAACATTTTTCCTCCTTAATACGCAAAAAAGCTGACAGCTTCTGCGTAAATTTAATCGCAGAAGTCATCAGCTATAATAAGCGGTTCAAGTATAAATACTTAGGGAGAACTTCATTCCCTTATGATATGAAAATATAACACAACATAACATCTATATCAACATATACTTGATACAACAGTAATGTAATCTATTCAATAAACTCCGATTTATCAAAATAAGCACTTTTTCGTGCTGCTTCTTATCTTAAACACACTATAACTTTATATTCTTGCTAATAATTCCTTTAAGCAAACAATCCCTTCTGCTCCCCAAATAGTTAAGGCCTGAGGAACCACTGCAACAATAATACCTACAATAAGTCCTTGCCATCCAAGTGATGCAGATCCATTAATAAACGAGCAGATGCCTCCAATTACAAAAGTCAATTGCAAGCATTAAAAGTGTAAGTATAGCCTGAACTGGCAACAAAACGATTCTAAGAATAAATCTTATAACTATCATCATAGGTTCCCCCTTTCCTTCTCCCACATTACTTTATAAGCAATTAATCGGAGCACATATTCTGGAGCCTGAGTATTACCAAGTTCCCAGTCCTGTAACGTTCTGTATGGAATTCCAAGGTATTCTGCAAACTCCTTCTTATTCATTCCTGTCTGATTTCTAATATAAGCAAAGGCGCTTGCATACATTCTTTTTTTCTTGTCCGCATCAGCTTTTTTCTTATCAGTTTGTTCAACTAATAATCCATTGGCGATACCATCAAGTTTCAAATCTAAATCTGCCATAATGCACCCCCTATGTACGGTCTCCGTATATCTTTCTATCTTTATTATATATACGGTCTCCGTATATGTCAACGTATAAAAATACCCGATAGCCTTTAAAAGTTACTGGGTATTATGGTTACCATTGTGTGAAATCATTCAAATACAACTAGGTAATTACTCGTATATTCATCGAACAATAAATCATCCTCATAAAGGACATTATTAAGTTCTTCATCGAGAATGCCCTGAACAAATTTCTGTCTCGCCTCCGGCTTTTCAATAAGACACCATCTAAGCTGTTTATATGAATACTTAGCAAATGCAATCCACTGAGGGTAATTAATTGCCATAGGATTCTTTGTAAAATAAACCTTTCCCGCATTTACTGCAGTCGCTCCAGAATGCGCTATAAAAAGCATTGTTGCAAGTTTGGGATGCTTTTCTCTATTCAGCGAAATAGGAATCGAGTCTTTAACTTTATTGCCCTCTTTAATTCTCTTAACGGCATAGCCTATACGCGTCACAAGTTCAATAAGAATAGTAGGAATAGACTGTGCGCAAAAATGAATAAAATCAAAACCTTCATAGTACATTCCTTGCACTATTTCAGCCACAGTTTGTTCTTCCTCACCTATACTTCCAAACTGGCATAGGTTAAACAACCCCATAAGAGGGGCAGGCAGTCCCATAGATGTCGTAATATCAGACTTGAAATGAATTATCTGTTTAAGAAGACCACTTACAATATCCGTTTCCTTACGATCACTATATACTTCCATAATCTGGCAGACAATGCGACCTTTCTTATCTATAGTGGTCATTGTTCCATGCATTATGTCATATACTCCAAACACAAATCCAAGAATAGGATCATGTCCTAATGACAACATTCTATGATAATATGCAGAGAGCCCTTCCACATAAGTTCCGGTATTACGATTATCTTGTGCATCATAAGGCACTTTACTTGATTTCGAATTAGCGAGTTTTTCCATCTCCTCAGGTGAAAACTTCTCGTCAAATTTTTTCCTTACATAATCGGCAAGCTTGCCCGCTTCAAGTCCGTCCGGTCCTTTTTTCGGAATGCCAACCAAAACAATATCTACCACAGAACCAAGAATAGCTGCAGCTGCAGATATAGCTACATCATACTTATCCAAATGATGAATCATATTATAATCCTGGTTCAATGCTTTGATCGCAGCAGCATTTTCCTTCAGTTCTTCTTCTGAGAAAAGGTCCTCAATACTATTGTTGTTCCCAACGGCTTTTTCAGCTTCTTTAGATAAATCGTCAAACGAAGGGACAACTAATACTCTTCTCTCTGAAAGCTCTTTTTTCTCATGAACAGAAGGTACTTCATATCCTAAAGAACGCAAAAGCGCTTCAGACTCAGCAATATGCATATCAATTCCGGACTTATCAATCTCAGCGTACTGTTTCTGAAGTTTTTTAAGTTCTTGATCTTCATAGACAAATACGTTATCTATTTTCTGTTCTGATTCTTTACTCATACAGTTTTACCCAAATCCTTACTAAGATCTTTGATTGCCTGTTTTAACATGATATTAAGGCTCTGAAGATAATCAAGTCGTTCCTGTGTTGCGTCTTTTTCTTCTTCAAGAAGTTTAATTATTGCCTGATGCTTTGCAAGAGCTTCTTTATAAATTCTCTCTTTTTCCTGTCTAAGCTGCTTGTTTTTTAGATGAGAAGCTACTCCCACTCCTCCAGCGGCTAGAATTGCAACCGGAGCAGCCAAAACAAACACACCAGCAGCCATACCACCGCCAACTATAGAACCTGCAGCTGCAAGTCCTGATGTAATCCCAGCTGCAGATAATCCAACTGTTCCAAGACCATATAATGCTACAAATGAACCAACTCCACCTATTCCCGCACCAAGTGCGCCTGTAAGAACTTCAGGAATAGAACTCTCACTAATAGTTCTTTTCTTGTCATTCGAAGCTGCAGCTGCCTCATTAATAACATTAATTACTTGTTGAAGTGACTCAACATTTTTAAAGACCATGTCCTTTTTCTTTGTTACGTATTCGCCCATATTAAATACCTCCTAAGCGCCAACTGTGCTTGTGCACTCTTTTGTAAGTGCATCCATCAGAAGCTCATTGCATTTTTCAAGTTTGTCAACCTTCTCAGCCTTAGAACTGAGATCTTTTATTATTGCTTGATTCTTTTTCAGCTGATTCTTAACTAGTTCATCCCGTTTTTCATGTTCTTTTTCTGACTTTACATTATATCCAATAGAAGCCAAAAGTCCGCCACCAAGCAGCCCTTCAATAAGATAATGAGGATTCGCCTTAATAAATTTTCCGGCTTGTTTTAAAACCGGTGTTGCCGCTCTAGCTATCTGACCATAATTAATCATATTTTTTATCCCCTTTCTTACTCTGCTTCTTTTTTTCAGCTTGCTTTGTTTTACTCAGCATACCTGCAACCCATCCACCTACACCTACAGCTGCAACTAATGCAGGATTAATAGCTATAGCACCAATTCCAAGTGCCCCAAGGGAACCTGCTAGAACACTCATAGTAGCTGCAGTTCCAGCTCCTGCAGCTGTTGCTGTTGAAATAACTTTTGCTGCATCTAAAGCTTTTTCTCGCTGTTCCTTTGTCACTGTTTTATCTTCGTTAAAAACCAAACTCAAAACCTTAAGAAGATTTTCTCTTTCTTCCCCCTCCCGGCTCATAGCTTCAGCCTCCATCACAGATCGAATTGCGATATATTGAATCTTTGACATCACTGGCTTGCCATGCTCAAGATTTAAAATTGTCTGCTTTGTTACTCCAAGTCTATTTCCTAATTGTTCAGCAGTCCATCCAAATAGTTTTCTTAGCATTTCAAGATTACTTTGTAATTCAGCTATTTCTCGTTCTTCTGTAGTCATAGACATATACCTCCGTAGGTATAATATAACAAAAATATTTCTATCAGTCAAATATTTAGACTGAATATATTTATATTTTCCTCAAATCATTATATTTAACCTTTGGTGAAAATAAAAAGAACAGATGCCATATAGACATCTGCTCCTTTCTAATCTTTATTTTCTTGTTCTAAAGCAATCCTTCAACCTTACGCTTTATTACCCAATAAACATCCTCAACTTCTCGATCAGATAGTTTTTCGAGCAGCTTAAGAAAAGAACTATACTTAGCAGTTAATCTCTGCTCATCACCAGCTTCTGTAAATTCAACAAAAAGCAATTCTCGCACATCTACATTATAAATACGAGAAAACTGAGCCAACTCGTCTGCAGAAAGCGCTCTCTTGTCAGCCTCAATCTGACTTATAGCCCTCTTTGTAGTTTTCATAAGATCTGCGGCTTCATCTTGAGTAAATCCTGCCTTCATACGTGCTTCTTTTAGCTTTTTAGCTGTAAATTCGGACATTTTAAACCTCCTTCCAAGTTACGATATTCGTAACTTTTTCAAAATGGACCTTTTTTCTTGTTACGAAATTCGAAACAAACACCTCGAATTTTTGGTCGAATGTAGTCAGCAAAAAAAGTATGAAGTACTCCGGCAGCTTAATTGAATTTTATCTTTGTGTAAAAAAATATAGGGTGCCTAAAGTAGACACCGTAGACACCCTATACTAGGAATAGCTTAATTACAAGCTTTTCGGGAAATCTGAACCCGTTTTTCTTATGATAAATCTTTGAAGATTGTCTCATAAAATCTTTCGAGATTTCAAAAGTTCCCAAAAAACAACTGGTCTCGCTTACTGACGTGACTCGGCGATAGCTGCCTGAGCAGCAGCTAATCTTGCAAGTTGTAGTTGTCAATAAAAAAGGTTAATCCCGATAGACAGGATTAACCCTTAGCTTTATTATTTCTTACGGTCTTCTTTAACAGCAGCCTGAGCAGCGGCTAATCTTGCAAGAGGTACACGGAATGGTGAGCAAGATACATAAGTTAAGCCGACATTATGGCAGAATTCAACTGTCTTAGGGTCGCCACCATGTTCACCACAGATACCAAGCATG
>CADANF010000055.1 GCA_902789175.1 uncultured Lachnospiraceae bacterium | reverse complement strand
AACTGTATATGTATGTAGCAAATGATGGGATACAGAAAAAAGCAAGTTAACTTGAGAAATCTCCCATTTTAATTTGTACTAAATCTTGACAGAGGACCATTTAATTTTTGAAACAGTAATTGATCATATTCTTTAAACATCTTAAACTTTTAACCTCTTTATTACTTCTCCCTACGCCACCGCATTGGCATTTATATCGTCAATAACCTTCTTTATCGACATCCACAGTGAAAGATCGGTAAATATATCAACAATATAGCATCATTATGATTTTCTTAATAATTATTAATCAACTATCCATTGCTATAAACACTTTTTTCAATTATATGATATCAAAATAAGTAAAAAATTAAAGTCTAAAAATATAAATATGATTATTCATGGGAACAGCGTAAGGTTTCAGAAGTAGCTGAAGTTATTGGAGGTGGCACTCCGAGTACAAGCAATCCTGAATACTGGGATGGCGATATAAACTGGTATGCTCCTGCCGAAATTGGAGAGCAGATTTATGTTGAAAGTAGCGAACGAAAAATAACAAAACTTGGTCTTGAAAAGAGTTCCGCAAAGATACTTCCGGCACACAAAACAGTGCTTTTTACAAGTAGAGCTGGGATCGGAAATACCGCTATTTTACAAGAACCAGCGGCCACAAACCAAGGATTTCAGTCTATGGTTTTACATGATGATATCAATACCTATTTTGTATATTCCATGACCGATATGATAAAGGCAAAAGCTGAAAGAGTTGCTTCGGGATCCACCTTTGCCGAGATATCCGGAAAGATGCTTGGAAACCTTGAATTCATGTTTCCTTCCAAGACTGAACAGGACAAAATAGGTGGATATTTTGAGTCTCTCGACAACCTTATCACCCTTCATCAACGAAATATATACACTGTTGGGAACAGCGTAAGTTCTCTGACTTCACTTGGAATGCCGGAAAAAGAAACTCTCAGAACCTTGATTTGGAACCATATGCCGTTACTAATGACAGAGGTTTTATTCGCCAAAATGAGGCACATGATGAGTTTGGATATATGAAAGATGTTGATAGAAAAGCCTACAATATCGTTATGCCCAACTCGTTTGCATATAATCCGGCAAGAATAAATGTAGGTTCCATCGGATACTATGAAGGTACTGAAAACGTTATTGTTAGCTCGCTTTATGAGGTGTTTCAGACAGCAGATTATGTAGATGATAGATTCCTCTGGCATTGGTTTAAGTCTGATATTTTTCCAAAGTGGATTGAGCGACTTCAAGAGGGGAGCGTGCGGTTATACTTCTATTACGATAAACTTTGCGAATGTAAAATGCTTATGCCGAAAGAAAAATCGCAGCGACTT
The DNA here is from genome assembly GCA_902789175.1 of uncultured Lachnospiraceae bacterium. Lineage (GTDB taxonomy): Bacteria > Bacillota > Clostridia > Lachnospirales > Lachnospiraceae > Eubacterium_Q. The sequence continues at coordinate 4,760 of CADANF010000055.1, read as the reverse complement.
TGGATGAAATTGACAACCTTATCACCCTTCATCAGCGAAATTCTCGTTATTATTATTTGCTTGGGAACAGCGTAAGTTTGCCTCTGTCTTTGAGGGATTACAGAATAATACTCTTTCCAGAGCAGAATTGAACTATGAAAATGGTACTGTTAAGAATGTTCATTATGGTGATGTTTTGATAAAGTTTGGAGACTATATTGATGCGTCCAAAATAGAATTACCGTATATATCTGATGATGCAAAAACAGAGAAGTTTAAAAACTCATTTCTTCAAAATGGAGATATTGTTATTGCTGATACAGCAGAAGATGACACTGTTGGAAAATGTACAGAAATACAGGGTTCAGAAGGGATGAAATTACTTTCTGGTCTTCATACAATAGCATGTCGACCAAAAGAAAAAAATGGTCCAATGTTCCTAGGGTACTATATTAATTCTCCTGCATATCACAACCAGTTAAAACCTCTGATGCAGGGAATAAAAGTTACTTCAAGACAACCTTATCACCCTTCATCGGTGTGCGTATTAACAATCGTACAGGAGGACTTACATATGGAGATAACGACAGCCAACGGTAAGACCCTACTTTTTTGTGAATACTATAAGCAGTGGATTACCGTTTATAAAGAGGGGGCTATACGCTCCGTGACAATGAACAAATATAATATGGCATATCAATGGTTGCTTAAACTGGCACCAGAAATAAAGATATCTGATTTAGATAGAATCTCATATCAAAAAATACTAAATGATTATGCATCAGTCCATGAACGCCAAACTACTATGGACTTTCATCATCATTTAAAGTGCGCCATATTGGATGCAGTAGATGAAGGATTAATACCTAGAGATCCTACTAGAAAAGCTATTATTAAAGGTAAACACCCTCGAACTAAAAAGCCTAAATACTTAAACCAATATGAATTACATAAACTTATTGATGACTTAGATCTAACCCCTGAAATCAATATGGACTGGCTAATATTACTTATTGCTAAAACTGGGATGAGATTTTCTGAAGCCTTGGGACTTACTCCAAGTGATTTTGACCTTGCTCATCAAACACTTTCAGTCTCAAAAACGTGGGATTACAAAGGTTCAGGTGGATTTTTGCCAACTAAAAATCAATCTTCTATAAGGAAGATTCCATTAGATTGGCAAACAGTGATTCAATTTGCAGAATTGCTAAAAAATATTCCGGAAGATAAGCCTATATTTGTTACTAAAAAGATTTATAACTCAACCGTTAATGATCTACTTGAAAGACATTGTCGCAACGCCGATATTCCTACTATTTCAATACATGGATTACGACATACTCACGCTTCTCTTCTGCTATTTGCCGGCGTATCAATAGCAAGCGTTGCAAGAAGACTGGGACATTCAAATATTACCACAACTCAAAAAACCTACTTACATATTATTCAGGAATTAGAAAGTAAAGATATCGACATAATCATGAGATCTTTATCAAATCTAAACTCTTAATATAATAAACGCACATCGATGATTTAAATAGGGTGTGCTGTTACACTTAGCGTATCAGCACACCCTTAGTATTAATTAATAAATTCAATTACTTCAGGCATCAATTCTTCTTTAAATGCCTTTATTAATTCAGCATTAAATTTGAATTTAGGAAGCGGATTTTCGACTGATTCTTTATATAAAGCATAATCAGCCTTCTCCTTAAGCTTATTTTCACTAGCCATCTGTCCATATCTAAAGTTATAAACTTCGTACTTAATATCCTCTTCCGGCACAAACCACTTTTCAGAAAAAGCTTTTACTTCTTTTTCAACAACTTTTTCCTTCATAGTATTAAAGATTACAAAAATGTTTTTACCAACATACTTCTTTTCATCTTTCTCAATGTCATCTAAAATACTCAAAAGTATTGCACCTGTTTTTTTGTTATCTTTAGCATAGTCATCAATTATAGCTCTTAGATTTGCAATATCATACCCCAGCTTAACTTCATCAAAATCAACATCTTTTTGATTATTAGAATCAACATATCCTTGCATAAGCTCTATGATATATTCAAAATCTACTTTGAATTTATTATATGCTATAAGATCATAATCTTCAAAAATTGGATCCACCATAGCATCTGGATCATCTTTAGGTTTCTTTAAAATTTCAATTATATTACGATATACCGCTGCATATTCCTCATACAATTCTTGCGAAAAACCAAGTGTCTTAACAACCTCAGATTCAAACTTAGAAAATGATTTTAAATGAGCATAATCATGATCTACATTTCTAAATAGATGTACAAATGTTTTCATTTGTTTTTCTGAAAGGCACTTGGCATCGTCCGGAGTAGGAGTTAATCCCATCAAAGCTTTTATTGAAATTCTAAAATTTTCATAGACAGTATCCCAATCTTCTGCTATTGCATTACCTATCCCACCCTTTGAATATAATAAAAGAGCTTCATTAATCTTCTCTTTATATTCTTTTGGTGATCTAAATGTTACAATCTGCCCAAATTCTTTTATCTTATCATATAATCTATTTGTTCTTGAAAAAGCCTGAACAAGGCCTTGTGGACTCATAGGTGGTCTATCAATAAATAGAGTTGAAAGACAAGGTGCATCAAATCCTGTAAGCAATCTGTCTACTACTATAACAAGATCTAACTGCTGACTTCTTTCTAAATATCTTTTCTCCTTACGCGCTAATCTATCATTTAAGTTACTATTATATGCATTCAAACCACTAATATCGTACTTGGTTCCAAACAACTCATTATAATACCTTATATACCTTTTCATAGCATCCTGATTCTTCACTGAAGACTCTTCATTTTCTGAAACAGAAAATGTAATCGCTACCTTTGGAAAATCTGGTAATACCTGTTTTACCTCTTCCTTTATCTTTAACTCGTCCTCACCTCTTTTTATCTTTAAAAGAAGATCATAGTACTTCTGTGCAATTTCTATGGATTCAACAGTAAGCATTGCTTCATATGTTTTTCCACGTCCATTCTGCATTCCAAATTTTGCAAGAGATTTATTTAATATAACATTTAATACCTCTCTCATATAACTTTCAGAATGGTAATAAGCATCCATTTCTTTTTCTTTGTCTTTAGGCCCAAGATTTTCAATGTTAAAGCCTAATACAGCACCATCATGGATTGCTTCTTTAATTGTATATGAATGGAGAAGCGGTCCATACAACTCTTCTGTTGTTTGTGCCAAATCTCCCATTTGTTCATATTTGTTATCTTCAAATATTGGTGTTCCTGTAAATCCATACCATAAAGAATTGGTAAAGAACTTCTCCAATTCTCTCTTAGTCTGAGGAGTCACTGCCCTATGACATTCATCTACAACAAAAGCAACTTTTAAAGTTTTAATCTTTTCGTACTGTTTTGTTCCCTCTTGAAGCCTTCTATTAATCATTACCTGCATCTTCTGACGTGTAGTAACAATCATCTGTCTATTACCATCTGTTAACTTATTAATAAGACTAGAAACATTCTCTGTTTCATCAACATCGATAGTATCATTATCTGCATAAGACTGAAATGCACCTTTGGTCTGTTGATCCAGGTCTTTTCTATCTATCAAGAAAATGGTTTTATCTATTGAAGGAATATCCATTAACAGATTCCTTGTTGCTTTATATGATGTTAGAGTTTTTCCTGAACCTGTTGTATGCCAAATATAACCTGATTGTCCATGTTTTGAAGCTGCTCTCATGGCCTCTATGGCATGTATCTGATATGGTCGTAAAATAATAAGATTTTTCTTATCATTATCAAGAACCGTATATTTTGTAACAATTTCATGAGCCTGTGGGATTCTTAAAACACTATCTGCAAATGTAATAAAATCAGTTACTGGAATATTATTATTATCAACCCATCCTGTAAGGAATTTCTCATTAGGTTTACCCGTTGCTGAAAAATACTTTGTATCTACCTTGTTACTTACAACAAACATCTGCACATTAGAAAATATTCCATGAAATTTACCTTCATCTATATATTTTCTAATCTGTCTAAATCCTTCTAAATACGCATGATCCTCATTTTTAAGCTCAATATGTATGAGTGGAATACCATTGATCAATAATGATACGTCAAACCTTCTATCTCTACTCTGCTCATAATCATCCATTTTAAAAGCTTGATACTGATTAATCACTTCGTAAACACTGGTTCCGCCTGCGATATGTTCATTATTCATAACAAGCAAATGTAATGTTTCATTTCCTCTCTGAACATGTACATAAACCTTTCCATTTTCACCAGCAAGCCACTTTCCTGCATCATAAAATGTTGCATGGCTTATGTCATTTTTTACTTTATTAAATTCAGATTCACTTAATGGTTTTCCTTCGAGTTTGTCCTTATTATTCTGCTCAAGAATATATTTGAAGTTTTTCCATAAATCCTCTTCTGTCTTAAGATCCGGACGATATGTCCACTGCGACTCTTCACAGCATAATTGATCTATAAGTCTTTTTTCTATCACTGATTCTAATTCAGCCATAATTGCTCCTTACATTTATAATACATCTAACTTTGTTAACAAGGCTCCACACTCATTCACTTCAATATAACATCCATTACAATTAGTCTTTCTGTGGAAACATATTCTGTAGCATATATTTCTTTAACTCTTTAAGGTTATCACACTTGCGCTGATGAAGGGTGATAAGGTTGTCAATTTCATCCAAAGTCGCTGCGATTTTTCTTTGTTCCGGTAAAGACGGCATAAGCATTTTACATTCGCAAAGT
>CADANF010000054.1 GCA_902789175.1 uncultured Lachnospiraceae bacterium | reverse complement strand
TATCCGGTCCTTGTTGGAAGTTCAAACTGCGGAGGAATAAGTGGAAAAACCTACATTTTTATATTCCATTTTTCCTACATTTTTATATTGACTTTTACACTATCTACCATGTCATAATATAAATACATATAAAAGTGAGGTTAAAAGATGAGTTTTATTGATTTTTATATTCGTTACAAAATTCTATCAAAGGAAAAAACATCAAATAATAGCAAATCAAACAACACACATAAAAATAACAAAAGGGTCAATCTTCCAATAGAAAGATTTATTATTTTATTTTTTTTGATAATATCCGCTATTATTTGCTTAATTTGTGTCTTTCTAGGATGTACATTGGTTTATTCAATTTCACTTGGCATCGAGATACTGATCTGTCTATTTATTTATTGGTATACTAATACCCCTTCTGCAATGAAATATGATTTAGAAAATATCTACAAACCAAATTCAAAAAAACGAATGGATAAATGCATTACTCTTCTTGCAGAATATAACATTAAACCTAATGATTACGAAAAGATTGACCTATTAATTGCTGAAGCTATAGAATCTCAAAAAGACTATAATACTTTTTACTATTTATCAAAATTATTTAAGCCTTTTCTTGCTATCCTCATTTCAATTTTTGCATTTGGGGCTAATGTTTTAAAGGACAATGTCTCTGCTGCGTACATGTTAAAACTTACCATAATAGCTTTGATAATAGTTATGCTATTTTTTTCCATTTTATTTTTATTTGGTCCACCAATTAAATCTTTATTTTACCAAGATTACAATTACCACGCCGAGCTAATCAAGGATCTAAGAGCATTGAAGATTTTCAATAATAACGAGTTTGAAAATTCCAGTGAAACTAAAGAACCGTTATCTGATTGTACTGATAACACAGTATCTACCTCTACATCTATTACAAGCAAGGAAGAAACAAACATAAAAACTGTCACTAAAACATCAAACCCAAAAAATACTTCTAAGAAAAAAAATTCAAATAAAAACTCTAAGGCCCGTCGCTAGATTGGTCTTAGTTTTTTAATGCCCCATACCCCTGGGGACGGCTATGGCATTCCCGCCAGTAATGTGCAGCGATGATATATACCTATTCAAATTCCTTCTTCCGTTCCATGAAGAGCCTATAATAGGCTCTTACATTTTCCAGTTCATGCCATGGCCGTGATTCCACCGGGTAATGATCCAGGTCATAGATCATCGCTCCCTTCATGGAAAGTATAAACGGCGAATGAGAAGCTATTATAAACTGGCAGTTATATCCCCTTGCAGACTGCTGGATATAATCAATAAGCTTAAGCTGCATTTCCGGCGCAAGGCTGTTCTCCGGCTCGTCTAAAATGTAAATGCCTCCTTTATCGATTTTATTTACAAAATATCTAAAGGCGGACTCTCCATTTGAATATTCCCTCACATTATCGACTATGGTATTTCTCACATATTGGGACATGGTTTTATTTTTCGCCATATTCGATTTTCTCAGCTCATCCAGCTGATCCATGGATTCAAAGCGAAAATTCTTATATCTGTAATCCAGATAATCATTAATTCTTTCCTGTCTCTTATCGTCAATCCCTTGATTTAGCCTTCTTAGACTCAGCATATGATCGAACACGTCATCCGATGCAATAAATGTCTTAATTTCCGCATCCGCATTGAGATATTCTGCCTCGCAGTACTTCAGATAATCCTCATAAAAGTTTGCTTTTATGGCATCCAGGTACATATCTTCCCTAAAGCCTGATGTAAATGTGAAGTTGCTTAAATAAATCATATAAATCTCCTGGACCTGTATTTTGATTAGATTATACACCTTACACCTGTCCTATAAACCGCCCTAAAAAACATGGAAAATACTACAATGCAAACTACTACTATGGAAAAAACGACTTTATTTTTTGAATTTTTAGATTCACAGAAAGCAAAAACCGAGGCCGGAATCATTTCACTGGCAAATGATGGCAGAAAAGACGAAAGTAACATTTTAAAGGCTAAGGCTAATATCTACGGCATTTGCAAAGCCGTGTATAATGCAGCTTTAAAGTCAAATGGAGAAGAAGGTATTGCGGTCGCATTTTTACCTGCATTTGAAAAGATCACTTCTCAGTGGACTAAGTCCCTCGAGGCGGCCAAAGCCCATAACGACAGCCATAAGGTTATGATTGAGGAAAGCAAAATGGCCGCGGTTGCTGAAATTGTTGAGAAGTTTCAGGAGATTTTTTAGAATAACGATTATATTAGGAAAAGAGGTACACCTATGACTGAAAATCAGGCAATCACCCTGTTTAAATGTCTCGCCGATAAATCAAGAATACAGATTTTAAAATCCCTTATGGAAAAGGATATGTATGTAGAGCTTCTGGCCCAGCGTCTGTCTCTCACACCAGCTACCATTTCATTTCATTTAAAGAAATTGATGGACGCGGGGGCTATCACTTCCAGGAAGGAGCAGTATTATACCATTTACTCCATTAACGATGACATTTTTAAGGTTTCAATTCTTGACATTTTGAAGGAAAAATCTGAGGAGAGCGCTCTCCAACAGGAGCGTGATAATGCTTACCGTAAGAAGGTTATCGATAGTTTCTTTGAGTACGGCAAGTTAAAGAGTATCCCGGCTCAACGTAAGAAGGAGCTTATTATTTTAGTGGAAATCGCCAAGGCTTTTGAAGCAGGCAGGGATTACAGCGAGCGCGAGGTTAATATTATTATCGCTGATTTCCACGATGATTTCTGCACTCTTCGTAGGGATATGATTTCTGAAGGGTTGCTGAAGCGAGAAAATATGACCTATAGAAAAGGGTGATGGTCCAACACCTTGGGGGATTCACTGTCTTGCGGTGGCCCACTGTCTGGGGGTGGTCCACTACCCCCGTCACCTGGGCCCATTTGGTTTTGTGATGTATTGGGTGGCGATTCGATTTTCAGGCTTTGCATCTACAAGGTATAACACAATTAAAAACATCCACTCCAATGGTTTCATTACAAAATATGTGATATCACAAGCAATCTTATTTGTTCTTATCATGTCAGCTATTGGGAATCCATGTTTATCATAAAAATTTCTTACAGCTCTATGAAATCTAGGAGCCCTTTCTTCTAAAACATTTTCAAATGCATTTGCAATAAGCAATTGTCTGTTTACTATTACAGGATGACCATGGCGCACGCCTTTTCTTAATGGCTTAACGATTTTTCTATGTCCGCCCGCTGCCGCCGTACATAAATAATGCTCGTCATAATAAATATTTTGTGGTGCTTCCTTTAAGGAAAGTCTCCAATCGCTCGTCTCCGTCCATGCTTTAATAATAGAATCTGGCTCCTGCCCAAACAAAGTTAATATCATAATAATGATTCCCAGCAATGGCAGGAAAAAAAGCGCCGCAATCACCGGCCAGTTTTTTGAATCATTTAAATATGAATTCAATTTCTTAAATAATTTATTTTTACCATAGTGTCTAACTGAATGCCTTTCATTTTCACTCCACTCTTTTACCTTTTCTTTTATAATCGTAATCATAATAAAAAATGAATTAAGTGGAACAAGTGCCAAAAGAAATGAATTATAACACTGAACAACCCACACGCATTGTATTGCAATATTTATGTACATTGAAGTTATGCATAAAACCGCTATAAGAGGTGGGAGCATATTTACATTTTGTATAAGTAATATAATTGCTCCAATTATCCCCAAAAGAAGTAATACACAGACTGTTACTTTAGCTCCTGTCCAAACAGGCTGATGCTTCTGGCTATTTTTCAGTTGTACATACCATTCACTGTCAAACATAACATCGCCCACTTCTAAATAAAGTATAGAATCAATATATCCGAAAACCATTGTTACTATCCATAAAATGTTTCTTCGAATTATTTTTTTATCATTTCGAACAACACATACAAAGTTATAAATTGTTAAAAGAAACGGCGATGCTATTAAGATCAACAATATTATTTCCATAATCACATATTCCTCGCATTCAAAAAAAATACTGGTCGTACTCATAAAAATAAAAAAATACTCCAACCTTTTGATAATTGGAGTATACTCTCTTCGCTTTTGTTCGTCAATATTTTTTTATTGTAATTCGATATATTTATATCGTATGGTCTGAGGTGCCGGGGGTGGTGGGCCATTCAAAATGGTCCAATAACGCTAGCATAGCTGAAATGGAAATCTAAGTTCCAGTTTGCAAAAGTAAATCCCTGCTCGGCATATTCTTTGCAAGGGTAAATTCCTGATATCGTAGGAGGAGGGCAAA
>CADANF010000053.1 GCA_902789175.1 uncultured Lachnospiraceae bacterium | reverse complement strand
CAACCTACATTTTGCAGGTTGCAATTACCTACATTTTTATTTTGCAACAACCTACATTTTGGTTTTGCAACTTCCTACATTTTTATTTTACAACAAACATTTTAGAAGCACGTTCTTCATTTTCCGACAACTTATCTAGTGCAACCTTCCGCATATTTAACAACCATCGCACATCAAACTTTTCATATGAAAAGTCGTTTGGTTCATAGTAAAAATCAAACTCGTCACAAAATCCATAAAATTCTTTAAAATAACTTGCGTCAACAATACCTAAAAAGCACCAATATCCTACTTGAATAATGCTCTCATATTTTTTAGGTTCTGGAATTCTAAAGGTCGTTTTTTCTTGACTATCTGACTCTCTCTTTCCTTAAATAATCAACTAAATTATTTATAATAACCTTGTTTGTCATTTTGTAATCAAAGCAAATTAAAAAACTCAATCTTTTAAAATCAAATTTCTTCTCAATGGATTGTTCAACCCATTTTAAAAGCTGCTTTTTCTGTTTTTTGCTTACATGATTGTAATAATGACTTGAGAATAATTGTGAATAGTCTTTCTCAATCATCTCATTAACTCTGCTTGATAAGCCCGAGGAAATATATTCCTCACCATTAAGCATAAGATAATTTGACAAATTTGCGTATGTTATTCCTACCGAACTAGAATAGTCCTCAAACCGGGTACCTAATTCTAATGATTGTTTATGTTCATCAAAGTAAGAAAACAAACAATTTTCAATTATCGAAACAATCTTTTTTGATTGCTTTTTTCGCTTATATATTTGCCTATCTAAGAAATAAACCTTATCGTTAATTAGTATTTCCCTAAATTTATTTTCTAATATAAACTTAGTCATGTATTCCACTAAGCCTTGAGATAGATCCATATATCTAGAAAGTACCAATACATTCTTTATCTTCAACTGCAAATTCAATAATTCAACAACTTCAACCTCTGCTTTTAGTGCGGCACCATAATAATCAAGTATATTTTTGATTGACTTCTCGATCAGTTCTTTATTTTTAAACTCTAAAGTCTCAATTTCATTTTTTTCTAATAGTCTTGATATTTCTTTCGCCTTAAAGCATTCAATAAAGCAGTATAAGTCTATTTCATCAAAGTAAATTGTTTCATTATTTTGTGGAAGAATATGTTCAACTAATACCTCATGCTTATTTTGTATCGCATACTTATGAATGAGCGACTCCATAATCCTCTTGACTGCGTTTTTATATTCACTGAAAGCATCCACCACTAAACCATTTCCTAGCATAAAGTGCATAAAATCATTTATTCTATACATAGCTTTATCGCAGGCAGAGATTCCATACTCTATCGTATCGGTCTCTATTACTTCATCAACCTTATGTGCTGATTCAAATGCATAATATGCATATTTAAAAAGCAAGCTAGAGCTATGAATGTCCTTCAAGTTATCATATTTCGACTTAAACTCAAATGGCAATCCATTAAACAAATTATCAATTTGATTACTGTTTAAAATATCATCCTCAACAGCATTTTGAGCAAAAAATAACAGGCCATTCGGATTCTTAAGCATTTGTCTTAAACTTATACAATTTGCTTTTGCAAAATAGAATAGTAAATAGTTTTCTTCTTTAAATGCTTTTCTTGATACTTCCGTAAATAAACGCAAAGAATCTTCGTATCTGTGGAGCTTATATAAATAGAACGCTTTATAAAACAACTTATCTAGCTTCTTGTATTCTTTTTTCACATATGCACTCATCCATTTATAATCATGCAAAATACAATGTGAATCACCAAACTCAGAAATACAATTATTAAAAAGATATACCTCATTCTTTAGGCGGATACCTACTATACAAGCTTTTTTTAACACACTACTGATAACATCATATTTTTTCACTAAGTTTGAATCTAAAGTTTTTCTATTCTTCAAACTCAATTTATCAATCTCAATGTATTTACTAAATAACGAATTATCATCTATAAGGCGTACTACCCCGTTACTTTCAATAAAACAATCATTATCAGCAAGCTTTTTTCTTACATCCTCATGTCTAAGAGCATTTAACGAATCTAAAGGTTCTAATTTATAGAATAGTTTTAAAAATGCCTCATCTGGATCATCGCCTAAATAATCCATTTTATTGTTATCTCTAATTGCATCAAAAAATGACAAATATCTTCTTTCAAATGATGAATCATTTTTTAACAACAATTTCTGCCATTCTACAACTGTAACCCCCTTAGATTGGTGATATTTGAGTTCCTCCGCAGATAATTCATCATCATCGGTATATAGAAAAATTGGTTTTCTAAAATCCCCCTTCAATAGTTCCTTTGCCCAATTTAAAATGAGCATTATATTGTAATCACCAAGACGATAACCAATGAATACAACAGTATTAGTTGAGAAAATCGATTTTAGGAGCGTTTCTATCAACTTAAAGTTTTCACTATAATTTAAATAGTCTTCTTCTTTTAAAACAAAGTTTTTTTTTTGAAATCACCATGTATTTTTAGAATAAATCTATCTCCCGAAATTGATGGCACTTCATTATCCGATGATATCGTTTTAAATGTTTGACAAAACTTTTCAGCTGAATCTTCAATAAGAGTATCGTAATTAGTAGTAATAAAAGATGCTGGATTAAGAGAAAGCATCTCGCGATGAACATTGTTAGGTTCCAATCCTTCTACATTAATCTCAACTTCTACCGTTGTATAATATTCGTTTTTATTATCCAGCGAATAGTAATACATTTGCGGAATCTTTAGAAATTCATCATAAGAATATGATTCTTTCAAAGGTCTATTAATTTTTTCACTTATTGTATTAATTAATCCTGACCAACCAGGAGCACCTGACAATCTAGATATTCCCGCTCCAACAAAGAAAGAGAATTATTTTTTGATGCATGTATTATCTGAGTAAATTCTTTTTCGTACATTTTTCCTCCGCCTAAAATCTAATAATTTAAGCACCTCTCCGTGCCTTTAATAATCTTACCATATTAGTCTCATGAAGAGGCGCCTAAATTGCTTTAAACCCTCACCACATCAAACATTTCTCCACTTTCACCTTAATTCCCTGATGCAAAAACCGTTGTATATCCAACTTATTGCTCTCATCATACTCCCCCAGTCTCTTGGTAAAGCGGATGCTGTGTAACATCATATTTGTCTAACAAAAATGGACGTACACCTCGAAGCTGCAGGATGCACTTGTCGCCATTCATGACTGCGATTTCATCCACTGTCATGAGATCCTTGCCACTCTTCTGATAATTCATGAAGTAGGAAGGATTGTTGCCACTGCTCTCGCCAGTGTTGTACATGTTGATGGTTTCTTTTCCAAGGAACTAGGATAAATCCTTCAGCGTGGTCGGTTCCGTTACCAAGGAACAACTGGGAATCCATATTTCCAATGATGTTATCTGTGTTGTCCTTATAGATGGCCTTCAGCTGCGACTTCGCCTGTAAGAACAGGCATGCACTAATCTCACGGCTTCGGATGGTTGCTACAAGCTTCTCCAGGTTCGGAATCTGTCCGATATTAGCTGTCTCATCGATGAGGCAGCTGACATGCACCGGAAGCCTGCCGCCGTACACATCATCGGCCTTCTCACAAAGCAGATTGAAAAGCTGACTGTAGACCATGGAAATCAAAAAATTAAAGGTAGCATCTGTATCACTCATAATGAGAAATAATGCTGTCTTTCTATCTCCCCAGGTGTCCTGTTCCAATTCATCGTAGCTTGTGATTTCTCGAAGCTCCGCAATATCAAAGGGAGCCAATCTGGCACCACAGCTAACAAGGATAGACTTTGCTGTCTTTCCCGCCGCCAGTTTGTATTTATGATATTGCCTTAACGCAAAATGATTTGGACTCTTCTTTTCCAGATTATGAAACATCATATCTACTGGATTTTCATAATCCTCATCATCCTCGCGAACCTCTGAAACATTCAGAAATTCTAGTATCGTATTAAAGTTCTGCTCTTCCTCCGGCGCCTCATAATGGATATATCCAAATAGCGCACAATAAAGAAGAGTCTCGGCCTTCGTCCAAAACTCGTCCCCGGCTTTGCCATCGCCCTTCGTATTTGCGATAAGGGTATTCACCAATTTTAAGATATTGGGCCTTAAGCTTCGAAAACACTTACCAAACGACTTATCACCTGATCATTTGTAACTCTATACGTCTTCAAACTATTCTGGTCATATTCATCTTCTCGAAGATTATTAATGAAATGATGCATATCCTCCATGACAGATTCTGGCAAATCCGATACAGGACTCAAAACCATCTCAACCGCCAATCTCAAAACATCTTTCTTATGCTTTTTAATATCCGCAGAGTCCACCTTTTCTCCTTGTGCTTTTCGTGAACTCAAGT
>CADANF010000052.1 GCA_902789175.1 uncultured Lachnospiraceae bacterium | reverse complement strand
ACTAAAGAGCTTAAAAAAGTTAGAGTCAAAGAACGAAATGAGTTTGTGTACTCAAATAAACCATTAATGTATTCTACAGAAGGAAGAGTTACAAATCTTTTCTTTTATGATGAGAATGGCTTATTAACAAAAGAGTGGAAATCGACATCTTACTATGACAATGGTCTTTACTGGTATGAGTTTAATCAGGAAACTAATCTCTTTGAACTAAAGTATAATGACTCTCGAGAAGAAACTTTATATTTTTATGATGAACAAGAAAGACTTATCAGAGAGTCTGTGACTGGTACCAATAAGTTCTGCGAATATTCTTATGATAAAAAAGGAAATCTTATAAAGAAGACAGCAGAATGGGGTTCTGTGAAAAATAAATATAATTCTAAGAATCAATTAACTTATCAAAAGTATTCGGATGGTTCTGAGTATCTTTATAAATATGATAATAAGAATAGACGAATATATGAAAAAAATCTGTATAATGACGGTTCAATCTACGAATATTATTATGAATATGATGATGTTGAACTTACAAAAACAGAAAGAAAAATTAAAAAAGCTAAGGGCCTTGTAATTTTTGATTTTACAGATGTTTACAAATATGATTCGAATGGAAATCTGATTTATTCAAAATATTACACTGGTATTACAACTGATAGTGGAAATAAGCTTTTGAGTGCGGATCTTTCAGAATCGTTTTACATATATGATGAAAAAGGATTTCTTGTATACGAGAAATCACTTTATAAAGGCTCAGAAGAGAATAAATATTATGAATATTTATTAGATGAAAATAAAAACATAAATACTTCTGTATGTTATGAGGAAGTTGAATAAGATACAGGATTTTGAGTACATCTGGGACTGTGGTTTTGTTATAATGCTTTGAAAAAATTAAGGTAGGTGAATCATGAAAGTTTTACGTAGATTTTTTATTTTATCATTTTGTTTGTAAACGTAAATTTAATTTGCGGATACTCACTTTCTCACTTTAATGTGAAAAAATCTCATTATTGTCAGAAATCATTTTAAGCTTTTCACAAGACTTCATCTGACCACAACTCTGGCAGGTTTCAACTTTCTCTGACATTGCGCACTGCCGAATCTGACACATAGAATCACAGAAAGGAGTTTTTACGCCATCAAGACGGCAGCCTTCACAGTTGATCATTCCAGGCAAAATTTCCACCTGATTCAATTTTGACCATTCAGCAGCAACTTTTTTACGAAGTTCGTTGTCATTGTTTACAGTTGCAAGACGAGCTTCGCAGGTTTCGAAGTTTAATCCGCAGTATGCAGTATATTTATTCATAATTTCCCTCCAGAATCTCTACTTCACCTTCTTACAATGGGGACAAGAAATAATCATATTTCCTAAAACCCACCAAAGTGTGATAGGGTTTCTGTCGCAAATTCAGTTCCAATCCTCATAGCCTCATATATATCTTCGTTCATCATATGAGAACATACAAATCCTGCATGATAGCTATCGCCGCATCCAGTTGTATCAACTATAACTTTTACATCTTTAGCTGGAACATGATAATAGTTTCCCTTATTAAATGTAACGCTTCCTTTCTCAGCCAAAGACATATTAAAAAGCCCGGAATATTTTTTTGACCACTCCTCAAATATTGGAAGAAGGCTTTCTTCTCCGCTAATCATAAAATAATCAATGTATGGAGCATATTTTTCCATATCATTAAAATCCCGGCATGTATCAAAATCCACCGCCAGCTTGAAGTGACTTGTTTTCTTTAATTCAATGATTTGCCTAAAACATCCTGCCCAAAAATGAACAAAAACAACATCTGCTGCTCTAATCAGTTCCAGTTCATCCTGGTTCAAAATCATTTTATCAACAATATCTCCCGTCCAGGAGTCCTCTTTATAATATCTGTCGCCATCTTTTGTAAGATATGTACGATTATTCGCAGTTACCATATCTTTTTCGACTCTTACATGGCTTACATCAATTTTTTTGCCAGAAATCGATTTCATGATAAACTCAGCGTATGAATCCTGGCCCACTGCACCTAATAATGAAACATTGATTTCCTCAAATCTTGATGAATGAACGGCAAAATTAAGAGCTTCTCCTCCAGCACGCATTTCATCTGTTCCATCAAAAACATCCACACAAAGACACGGAAGTGCTATTAAATTAATCAAAATTACTTCTCCCCCTTTAGCAACGAGTGCGTCGAATCACCGTTCTCTTTACTTCATTATTTTCAATATGCATAAAATAACAAAAACATTCAAATGTTGTAAATGAAAAATTATTATCATCGATTATATTTACACCAACACACATTTGTCCTTCACGTTAAAATTATACAGTTGATTATTTAAATCAACAGAAATTTAGCGGAATTTAAAAAAATGGTAATCAGAATAGTAGAAGAAAAGGATGTTGAAGTTTTAGTAAATCTTATTCAAAAAGATTTAGGCTATTTGGCCTGATTTTTTTTTGCATAAATAAATTATTTTATTCATACTATTAAGTTTATAGATATGCTTAGAGAATTGAAAGTGAAATTCTAATTCTACATTGAAATTGGTTTAAGTGAAAAATAGGGACAAGAACATAAATCCTTGCCCCAAATGAAACGAAATAGATGTCTTGTTTCCAATATTCTCAGCTTTAATACCGTTTTAATCAATATGACTACTGTCGAAAGTGCTTTCTCATAAATTCCGAGCTTACCTTTATACTTTCGATAGGGTCATCATTGATCCAATTTTGATGTGTTTCCAATATAACTCCTTCTACTCCATTTTCTATTGCAATCTCCGTTAATGTTTCTAAATCCATATTTCCATACCCCAACTCTGTAGCATCTTCTTTCAAAATCGGGGTATAATATGGGCCTGTTTTCTTACATCCTCGATCATTAATGTGCCATAACT
This sequence comes from uncultured Lachnospiraceae bacterium, assembly GCA_902789175.1. GTDB lineage: Bacteria > Bacillota > Clostridia > Lachnospirales > Lachnospiraceae > Eubacterium_Q. Next base: position 1,602 of record CADANF010000052.1, on the reverse strand, counting down.
TTATTCGATTTCCCATCTTTTCCATTAATTCTGGAACATTCACCCCTGCATCGGTCATCCAATAGCTATCAAACTCAAAATTAACATAGGCAGGATCTGTTTCTTCTACAATTATTTCATATGCAGTTTGCTTTTCGTTTACTTTCTGCATTTCAACATTATGATTATGATACAACAATTTTACTCCATATTTTGATAATTCTTCGCCAGCTACGTTCAAACGGTTTGCTAATTCTCGTACTTGTGTTTCATCTGAATAATCAAAATTATACATGCCTGTAATAACAACCACATCTGTTCCAAAGCATTTAGCTTCATTTGCCACTTCTTCAGGATTATCCTCAATACTATTCAAATAGCTATGTAAACTGATTACAGCCAGACCACTTTCTTCAATAAGTGATGGCCAATCAAGCTTTCCTCCATTTCCTACAGGCATTCCTCCGAACTTAGTCATCAATTTTACGGTCAAACCTGCTTTATGTATCATGAAATCATTGATTTCGATTGCATCATATCCAGCATCTTTTATCTCTTTTAAAGTCTCTAAAGCTGTTTCATAATTATTGCATTTTGTACCAATCATAATCTGTTGAACAGCTATTGAAATCTTCTCTTCATACTGCTCTACTGACCTGGTAACTTGTGTACTATTCTGAATAGAATAATGTGTAGATTCACCTTGATTTAATTTATTCACAACAATCACTATAACCAATAACAACATAATAGCTACTACTGGAATAATTTTTTTCTTCTTCATAACTCCTCCTGATTTCTATTAATTTATTCTCTTTTCTCTTCTTAGCCACTCTACTTCATCATAAATTGTTTCATCAAATGGTCTTGTTTTATAGCCCAGTTCCATTTTCGCTTTACGAATTTTAAGCACTAACAAAGACTTTGTAAAAAAGTATCCGCAAATTAAATTTACGTTTAAATAATTATACCACAAATTAAATCCATTCTCCACGAACCTTATATGGAGTAATTTCAATATTCCAGGGGAGAAGCTTTTTCCAGTCATTTTCAGTTTCAGCATAAGGGGCTTTTTCAAAAAGACACCTGAGATAATCTTCAGGAGCAATCCCATTCTGCTTGGCAGTTTCAATAAGGGACAGAATAAAACATGATGCTCTTGCTCCATTACCGCTGCCGCTGAAAAGGAAATTTCGCCTTGCCATTACCCAGCTTTTTACACTGCGTTCTGCTGCATTGGTCGAAAAAGTTGCTTCCGGATATTTTATAAAGTTTTCAAGATTCTCCCATCGGTTTAAGCAGTAGTTTATAGCTTCCTTTGTCTTTGAGGAATCAAGAATCATTTCCTTCTGTTTCTTTTCAAGAAGCCATGAATGAAGGTTATCCATGTGGGGTTTGACTTCTTTTACTCGTCTTTCAAGGAAATCAGCTTTTGACTGGTATAAACCAAATGATAATTTCTCAGAAGATTCATTCTCCAATTGGGAAAAAAGCGAAATAAAAGACATTCAGAGATATGAATCTGAATAAAAGCATTTTTATAGTGTGAGATTTTGCGCAAGGGATTGGAGCACCGCGCGAAGCGCGTTCCGGAGCGACCATCGGGAGCGTAGGAATGGAGCG
>CADANF010000051.1 GCA_902789175.1 uncultured Lachnospiraceae bacterium | reverse complement strand
TTGATGTTGTGCTGTTGCTTTTTACTGAAAGCTGCTACTAACGACTCATAAATCTACCCTTAATCGTGTATTGGATGATAGTTGCGGATTTTAGGTTAAAGAAATCTGGTCTTATTCCTATTTGGCTGTATGTCCCATTTAATCTTTATAGTGAGAAAAAAATGTTTCAGAACTTTGACAATGAAGTAAAAAAAAGATTCCCTCACATTTGTCTTGACAAGCCTAATACTTGGACTCCCACAGATATTACTAATTTGAAAAGTATTTATAACGATAAAAGCATAGTATTTTTTAGTATCAACGAGAATTCATTAATCACTCTCTCACTTAGTTTAATTAGGGCTCGCTATGACTGTGGAAAGTGGGGTAAACCTACTATGCCTATTTCAGGAAAGACTTATTCTGATGGTAGTTGTTTGTATACAGGTGATAGTATACTGAAAAAAAAACAACTAAGATCGACTAAACACACGGGAAGGTATGACAATCTTATGAATGAGATAACTAAACATTGTAAAAATGGGATGGTGGATTTATTTCAAATACCACATCATGGTAGTTCATACAATTATAATAAACAGACTATTCTTGATTCATTTTTCTATTGCCATTTCATTAATTGTTGTGATAAAGAGAAAACGAACAAGAATTTCTATATTAATTTCATGAATTGCCATAAATTACCCGGTACTGCAGTCATTATTACAGAAAAATCAAGAATCATAAAACAAGGAATGTTGCTGGAAATATGTCCATAAAATCTACAACAAATTTTGTTGCGTCAGAAATATGTTGTACATTTGCCCCGTGCATCTGTTTCGACACTTGCCACAACATATTGAAAAGAAAGACATGGACTACATGAATCCTTGTCTTGATTCAAAACAATCTATATCCTAACTTAAGACTAAGCCTAAATATATGGAAAATGCTTTGGTTCAATATTCATTAAGCAGCCAAGAGAATGATTTTGAAGTGCAATTTGAAGCTCTGCCAGTCATTGATGTGAGCGATGTTTCTGATTCTAGAAAAAAAGAAATCATGGAATCAGTTGCATCGATAGATAAGCAACAATCGTTTATATCTCAACGGATCAACGAATTAAACACCGATATAGATCGATTAACAAATAATGCCGACGGGTTTGATTATATGGTCGCTGTTTCTTGTGGCGTGATTTGTGGACTTATTGACTCTTTTTTCGTTGGCGAACTTGATTTTGACGAGGCTTTCAAAAAAACAAATGAAAAAATTAATCAATATGTAGAAGAAAAAGCAGAAGAGATACGAACTTCTGAAACTGTTCAGAGAGCAATAGAAAGTGCAAAAAAGAAAGCTGCAAAGGTCGGAAAGAAATTATCTAAACAGGATATCGATAGAATTAAAAAAGAGGTGACAGAGGGTGTCGCTAACAAATTCAGGAAATATATTGATGAAGACACTAAAAATGGGACAGCCAATGCACTGCGTCGTTCTATTGTCAAACTCGAAGAACATTATAAGTTAGCATCAGATAATGCACATAAAGGACTTAAAGGGATGAATTCTGCCTCTCATCATTTAGATGATTTAGCTCATCATCCCACCTTTTGGGGCTTAATTGCTGCAATAGTTGGAGAAGTTTTTCGTGCAGGTGTACTTGTCGATAAAAATGGGCATTGGCATATAAGATGGCTCGGTTTTGACAAGTCTGACCTCAAAAGATGGTTGGAGTTGATAATCCCAATTATTATCTCTGGTATTATTACATGGCTCCTCAATGTCATTAACTCCAAATACAAAGAGGAAGTAGATAAAAAAATACCTGCCCCGATTCGAAAAATCACATCAGCATTAGCGCAAGCACCACTTGCTATTGCAATACTAAAGAGTGTAAGGAATGTTTTTACAAATTGGTGGGGTCATTTAGTGAGTGATATGGCGGGATCAAAAACATCGCCAGGTGCTGGTATGGGAATACCGGGACTATTTGTTTCTATTCTAAAAGAACTTTCAAGTATTCCCCCTTTGAATTATACGGGACTTCCAAAGTTTGTTGATGAACTTTACACACAAAACAAATATGATTTACGTAAAGAACTTGCTTTACTAAACGAGTTAGGAAGACAATCCATTCCAATTATTATTGGTGACGTATTAGTTCGTACTTTCTATTTTGTAAGACATCTCATAACTGAATTATCAAATAAAAACGACTATAAAGATATCAATTGGAGAAATGTTATCCCGATAAACAATAGAACTATAGCAAGAATGATGACTATAGAAACGGGAACATTTACAGCGATAGACATTACAGATGCAGCCATACGCTCTGCTATTTCTAATGCGGGAAATGTCTACAGCCCTAAATTATATACTGATTTTGTTTTAAGAGTTAATTTTGTGGGAATTGGGCGTTTTGCCATAGCCGTCACTTCTGATATTGCGATGGGGATAAATAGAAGTCTTCGAATAAAAGAAAAAATGTTCTTGAAAAATAAATACTTGATGCTTGAAGAGGCAAAATTGTATTATTATCAAGAAGAAACATGGATAGAGGCTAAAGAGACAACTATCGCGATGCAACACCTTTATGAAGTTGCTTGTAAAGCATTTGTTTTCTATCATCAAAAAATTCTCGAGTTAGATGAAGAGTGGGGGCTGTTATCCAACCATATCGAAAACATAAAAGCGAATGATTCAGAATTTGTGGAAGAATTGATAGAATTAATTGATTTATAGATGATTAATAACGATATAATATGGAGCAAGATTTACAAGAAAAGGCAGTGGCATATTTAAATGCGCACGATTTACCGGAAAGTATTTCCACCTTCCCTACTATAATCAGGGATAAGGCAACCTTATTGTCCAATCTCGAAAGACAAATAGATGAGGCTCAAAAGAAAGCAAATGAAACTCAAGAAGCAACAAATAAAATGAGTGGGTATGAGGATAAAGAGATTAAATTTTTATGGATGACCTTCAAACGGAAGTCTGGCGACACGAAAAAGATAATAGAAGAGACACAAGATGTTGTTAAATTACAAACAGACGCAACGACTTCGAATACGAAGGCTTTAGAATTAACCCTCCAGTTCGAAAAAGAACTTGCATCTACAACTGAATACCTCTTTTATTTGGGATGTTACAATATTGCCACAAATGAGGCAATGATTGCTCGCCTAAACGAACAACTCAACAACGAGTTTGTATCTGACAATGGTCCCCAAATTAAATTGTCTTCTGACACAAAAGAACAATTTAAATCTGTTGTTAAACGTCTTATTGCACAGCAAGATGTTTTATATAGACAAGAGAAACTCAAAGAGAAATCGAAAAGACATGGTCAAGCAATTGCGAGAAATATACAGCAATTAGAGGAATTAGAAAAGACCCTCAGGAAAAAAGAAGAATTAGACGCGGAACAATCAGCTTTAATAGAAGATATAAGAACGGCGTTGGAAGAAAAAAACAGAATTGACGATGAACAATCAAATAAAATTGAACGGCTTCTTGATTCTATGAAAGATAAAGATGAATTAGACAAGAAACAATCCGAGCAGATTGAAAATGTTGCAAAGCATATCGACAAAATGTATGAAGATTTCTCAGTATATAAAAAAAAGCAAACAAAAATGAATTGGATTGTTGGTTTTATTGCTATTGCAGGATTTATGCTTGGTTTAGTTGCCATTCTATTGGAGATTTTGAAATATAATATGTAAATTAATATAAAATATGATGTTAAGTGTTTACAAATCATTTCTTGACATAGAAGCATCAGCTTTTTCTATCAAAGTTAATGATATGTGTTTTATCAGGAGGCAACAAGGGAAAGCACGCTATTTCGGGAATTATTATTACCCTGCAATGGCCGTTTGTTGTTGTAACTCATATTTCTCGATTATAGGTAAAGGTATTTCTTGTACTCCTTATCCCAACACATATCACTATTTAATAAAACACCTATTACAAACGAATTTGGGAAATGATATTGGGAAACATAGTCCTATAACTAATTGTAAATTTATTATTGGACAATGTGCTGAACCACATGCTGCTAATAATTATTTGAGAAAAATAAAGAAAAGACATCCTGATCCCATTCCTCTTTTTAACCTAGATAGTGCCTTGTATTTTAGCACTCCGTATAGGCCAAGGATTAAAGGTCCTGTATTAGTTCCGCGATTATTTCCATATTGTGATAATTGTAAATCAACATTTGTAAATTGTAGATGATATGAAATTTAAAAATTCATTTTTATCAAGTCATGACATTGATTGGTTTTGCAAAATTGGGGATGTTTATGTTCATGGAGCCTCATTTGGAGGTGCCATACCTCATCTCACCAATGATGAGAAGAAAATGGCAGAGTTATTATTAGACATTTACAAACATCCTATAAACCAAGAGGTGGATATTTTTATTAATGAACAATATCTTCGAGAACTAAATGTTGCAAAAGAAGGTCAAGACCGAATTAATTATCTTTCTTCATTTATGGAATTTGCAAAGCGAGGTTTCTATTCATATGATAGAAGGATTACAACTGAAGATAGCAATTTGGATTTGGAACAAAAGACTGACTACGTTCTGATTGCATGTCCCAAACAAAAAATAATTGTTGAAAATATGTTTCCGGAAATTCCATGCTACAATAATGCTCGTGGATGGATAATAAGGACACAATTACCTCAAGAAATATTTAATTAATATAACGTGAGTTCGACAAATTCAAAACAGTGCAAGTTGTGTGTCCACAACTCTTTCACATGCAATGCATGCAATGCATGGTTTCTTTGGGAAGAAGCAGTAAGCGGCTAGCGCCCCCAGCATGTTCACGATGAAGTTGTCAAATGACCTGTGTCTTGAGTGCTCCACCTGTGCAATGTTCTTCAACTCATCGTTGATGGTTTCAATGATGGCACGTTTCCTTGTCAGCAGCCTGTCCGACATGCTCATGACGGCTCCCTTCATGTTGCTCTTCAGTTTCGTTATCAGCTGGATTCCGTCAACGAACAGCCTTTGGAAGAGCTCCTTGCCGATGTATCCCTTGTCACCGACAAGTTTTCCGTAGAGGAACTCCACGAAAGCCTTGTGGTCAAGGGGCTTGCGGTCATCAACGTCGCCCGGGGTGATCATGAAGCTGAGCAGCTCCCCT
>CADANF010000050.1 GCA_902789175.1 uncultured Lachnospiraceae bacterium | reverse complement strand
ATACCTTCCCCATATCTATTTTTATTATCCATTATTCTTCGTAAGAGAGGTGTTCTCATACACGCAAATACCAGGATTTACAAGATAAGAAGCAACACCAACCTTCTGATAAGTCTGGATCTCTGTAGACCAATCACGATTTTCGAAATCTTTAACCTGCTGTGCGCCCTCAAAAGCAACCTTGATCGGCTTCTCAGCGCCCGTAGGAATAATATAAGCCTTAGAAGGATCAATGACCTTCTTAGCATTAGTCTCATCTTCAAAAGACTGAGGAAGGATGATTACGTTATGACCCTTATAAGTAGAGAAATAACCGTTGTTCCATCTCTCCTGCTTCATCTGATCAGAAGCCCAAGCAGCGTCAGGGATCATTGTAGCAGCAAATTCAAATGTGCAATAAATAGTAGACTTGCCATAAGCATCAGCAGTCTGAAGAAGTCTTACCATTTCAGCATCATTAAATGAAGTCTGGCTTGTCTTATTAACAGGCTTAATATCCTTAACAGTAGCTTCAAGAGCTGCTGCAATATCACGATAAATGGCTTCATCCATACCCTCAAGAACGATACTATAGAAGTCATTCATAGTGTAGCGACCATCAAGAAGCTCTTCCCACTCAATACGAGAACCAGCACCGTGAGCGCTTGTAGGAACTTCGAGCTGATATCCATCAAGCTTAAAAGTTTCATATCTTCCAGCTAGTCCAACCTTCGTAACGAACTGCTTTGCTCTTCTACGAGAAGCTTCACTAATTCTTACCTTAAATACAGGAAGGGTGCCTTGCGGAAATCTCTGAATGTCAGCGAACTGACCATAATTCTGAAGAACCTTTGTAGGAACAACCTAGCTAAGAGAAACTTCCATTAGTTCAAAAATAGTCTGCTTGTTTCTCTCATAATCATGAGGGTTCTTACCAAGTTCATTTAACTCTTTTACAAATGCTGCATCAAGTGCGGCCGCATTCATCTTCTCATTGCCAAAGGAATACGCAACGGAAGGATTCAATGATGCCTTAGCAGCAGCCTTAGCTAATTCGATTTGATTCTGTCTATCTAGCATTGTGCTTTTCCTCCTACCTTAAATTATGCGATCCTCTGGAGCTTTACCCCAGGCTGGCCATCTGGCATTGTATAAACCTTAACGACCTGGAACTGAGGGCCTGCTGTGTCTCCCTCAAGAGCAAGATAACCATCTGTACCAACATATAGGATGTCGCCCTGATCAAGAGCAATGCCCTCAACCTCAGCATCCTTACTTGTATTAGCGCCAAAAGTGTTAGTGGTGTAGATATCACCAACATTAATTTCAATCAATCTAGGTGTAATAACACCATCAGTGAAGAGTTTCTTGACAAGAGCAAAATGTCTATGCATCTGATATCTCTCATCATACAATTTCTCTTCGTTATAGATCATGAGCCAAGGGCCTTTTCCGTCAAGGTCAACCTTACCTTTTGCATAATCATACTTAGCAAATCTACCCTGCTCAATTACATCACCCATCGTTTCAGCATTGATGGGGAGCTGAGCATAGATACTACCATCTACGATGCCAGTTAGGTGGTTAGGTTCAACCTGGCCAAAGCCGATTCTCTTAATCTGTGTCTTTGCCATATCAGCATCCTCCTAAATTACATTCCGCTTTCGGCTTCTCTAACTGCTTTAACCCAGTCTGGAAGCGCGCTCGCATTTTCATCATTCATATTAACAGTGAAAACATCCTCTGTCTCTTTATATTCATTTTTAGAAGTATCACTTAAATCAAAATTGACCCCCTTATGATAGCCAATTACAGCAAGTTTAGCTTCAATCTCTTCAAGAGAATATTTTCTCTTATTCTCGATAACGTCTTTCTTATCATCATCAGAAAGCATGTAGAATTTTGCAATAAGTTCATCCTTCTGCTTATCCTCAACCTGATTCTTAAATTCAATCAGCGCGGCATTCGCTTGGGAAAGCTCATTGAACTGAGTCTGAAGTTCAGTTAACTTCTGCTCAAGAGCATCATACTCTTCATCGGTATGAAGAGAGTTCTTAGTAACAGACTTCTTCTTCTCGTCATCTTCTTCTTCATTCTCACCATTATCGCTTGTTTCTTCAGGGCTTTCTGACTTGAAAGACTCAGAATTGTTAGATTCATTATCTTCTTCATTATCGTTCTTCTTGAAAGTTTCTGAAGGAACATTCACTTCTGTATTATCTTGATTTTCTGCGGCAGCTACTTCAACAGGTTTGTCCTGTGGCTGTGCAGAAAACTCAGTAGTTTGTTCAGAAGGAGTAGTCTCAGCAGCTTGTTCAGCTGTATTATTTTCTACGTTATTCACTGTTGTGTTTCCTCCTTGTAATGCAAACTCTAGTTGTTTCATCATATCAAACAGAGTCTTCTTAAAGTTTTTATCTAATGTAAAGTCCTTGCTAACTTCTGGAGCAGTAACACTGGCCCCTTCAAAACAAGGCTATACATCATCACCTAAGATGCAAAGTTTTGATACTATTGCGTCATTGATAATGAAAAATTCCATGCCAGTTTTATTGTCTTCTGCCCAATGTCCATTGACAGAATCTTCATCAAGTTCCATTGACTGTGGTTTTCCATCGCCTTCAAAAACTTGTTTAGCTTCTTCAAACTGACCTGTCCAGAGGTACCCCTCTGTCATAAGATATTCCCGCTCAACAGGATTATCAAAATCGTCCTGTTCTTCAAATGTCTTAAACCATACCTTTGCGTTAGGAGCAACAAAACCATATGGTTTAGTCAAACACTCAAAATGCACACCCTAGTCATCAATAGTGACTTTCTGACCATGATCTGCAAAATCCTATTTACTATCTTTATAGTATCCAACAATAGGGGCGCCTCTAAGTGTTCTTGCCATTTCAAGGGCAGTTTCCTTATTTATAAAGCTACCATTTCTATTCTTACCTAAATAAAATACCTTGATCTCACATTTTGACATCAATGGACTAATATCAAGAGGAGAGAGATTGACAAACTCTATGTTGTCAATGGTAGCAACTGACTTATGTGGAAGTGCCATTTATTTTACCTCTTATAAACTTTCACGATTCGCGATTGTCTTATCACTTTTATCTTCATCAGCTTTCTCGGGGCGGCCCGCCTTAGAATCACTTTGAATTTGGCTTGATCCACTAGATTGACCTGCGGCCGCCGCATTATTATCAGCACTCTTACCGGTTAAAGCTTGTAATGTATCTGCATTCATAGTAGCACTAGAAATTGGCGGAACAAATACTTCAATAAGATTAAGTATTTCATTCTCCCAATAAGCAGTAGCCAAAATTGAACTTTCAGATTGACCGAGCGCGATCTGTGGAAGCATTTTACTGAAACCAAGCTGCGTCTGCTCTCTATATAACTTTGCCATATCTTGATAATTAGAATTGGTTGTTTCAAGGATTTGAGCAGTATAATAGACTCGTTTAGAATTCGTATTATATGGTTTCAATAATCTATTCAGAAATCCTTCGAATTGCTGGAGAAGATTATACATATTTGAAGCATCATTTAGATCAGAATACTTCAAAGCTGCATTACTGGTGCTATTGAAATTATCAACAGAAGTTCCAAACTCGTCAAAGACAGACATTTTAACACGATTGACATCATCAGATTGAGTTGTATTACTCTTGTCTGACATATCTGCAACATCAACGTCTGCGAAAGTTGTTAAGACATCTGTGCCAATAGATTTCTTTAGCATCTTAACAGCATTATTATGAAGCTCTTTTGCTTCATCAATATCAAAGATTGAATCGCCATTTTTATCAAGCGGCATCTTTTGAATAATAATTCTAAGAAGTTTTTGAGCCATTCTTTTTTGATCTAGATCTCTTGCAATATCCAAATCAATTAAGGTAGGAATTGCCGCAATAAAAAGTGGGTAATCATCACCATTGATATTAAACTTAATGGTACTGTTTGGATCAAGAGTATACCAACCAGATGTATCACCAGGGAAATCTCGTCCATTCAGTTTCCCTTGTTTGTAAGCCCTATATCCTTTTTTAAATTCATCAGGAAATAGATTTAGCACTTTTGTCCGTTGTTCTACAGTTAAATAAAAATCATCAAAAAATGACATATTAAACTATACAACAGGTTGCTCATTAATGCAAAATCTTGTGCGACAATATCTAGGTGGCAATTCCTGTACAGATATTTTTCCATTAGTAGTTGGAATTAAGTATCCGTAATAACAGCCGTTGCGGATTACTTTTAAGGCAACATCGCCGCAGAACTTTTTAACATTAAACTCATCAAAGGTCTTTAATATTTTAAAGAAATCTTCTAGAGCCTTGTTTTTATTGGTTTCAGTCAAGTCCTTATCAGCTTTTGGAACTACACTTAGCCCTCTATTAACAACAGGAGTAATCATCCAGTCATATCTATAAATATATGCCATATATCTACACATTCTATTATAGATACCACTAGTTTTATAGAAGAAATTTGAGATTTCTCTCATTGCATCTATATTTCCATTGTTGATAGCCGTCAATACAAAATCTTTATCTCCACATCTGGGATTTATGCGGCGGTACGATCCTATATCAATGGTGGCGTCCTATAAAGTCTTTAGCCCTACTCGAATTTTTGAAAAGTCTATAGGTGTGTATACATCTGAAGTGTCTCCCTAAAGATTCATCGAGAATCCTTTTTTCTTAATTTCTTCTCTTCTATTAATCAAGGTAACACCTCATCATTTTCTCACTATAAACTTATTATAGTAAAAAATTTAATTTTTGTCAACTTATAATGTAAAAATACAAAGCGTTAATATCCTGCGCGGCACATAATATAATCATAATCAATTCTGCCCTAATCAGTGTAGGGGATAGCAATTAACGTATACCCATGCGCTTTACAATACTAACGCTTTTTCATATCATTAAATTGCTGTTTTCTTAAGCCAGAGTATCCTCCGAACTTAGATTTTGCCTAATAGTGTTGAATGCCTTGGTACTAGATTAAAAAATCTATATTACCATCATCATCAAGAACACAAAAGTCGAATCTTAAAGGGCGGCCGCTACTACTCACTAAGTCTGGAAATGAATATTCTTCCTTGAAATTGAGACCAGCATCTTTTAATATATCTTCAATCTTTATCTATCCTCGGCTAGCTCGCATAAATATTATCTCCTTTATATTCCTACTAAGGTATCTTCAAAAAAGAATTTTATTCATTTACGTCTTTTGTCCTGAAGGTTTATTTCTCTTAAAATTTTTAATATAATATTATTAAGAAAGGATGTGATATCAGTCAATGAATAAAACATATGCTTTTTCTGATCTCCATGGTGAATATGAATTATGGAAAAAAATAATTGAATATGTCAACCCAGAAGATACTTTATATTGTTTAGGCGATTGCATTGACCGTGGATAGCATGGTATTCAGATTGTTAAAGAGCTTAAACACCGCCCAAATACTTTCTACATTAAGGGTAATCACGAAGACATGGCAGCCGCCGCGATTCCAGACTGTATTGAAGGACATTTTACTTCAGATCTTCAGTTATGGTATATGAATGGTGGAAAAATTACTTAGAAAGAACTAAGACATATGCAAGAAGAAAGACAACTATTCTTCTCTAAATATTTTGCTCATCTCTCTTTAAGAGAAGTTTATATTAATCAAAGTGGTCAGCACATTCTTCTTGATCATTGTGGCTTTACACCAGATCAAAATATCAATTTCTGGGAGCCTCTCTGGGATAGGCGTCATTTTCATCAAAAGTGGCATTGTAAGAGAAACACGCCAAAAGAGGAAGAACCTATCAGAGAAAAAACCATCGTAGTGCATGGACACACGCCTGTTCAATACCTTAAATTCGAATTTGGCTATTATGATAATGATAAAGTCATATGGACTCCTTTAAATAAAGAAGAATTAAAAGAAAAGCCAGAAATTATAAAATATTGTGATGGACATAAAATTGATATAGATCTTGGCTCAGTCAATAGCAAGAGAACAGCTCTATTAGACTTAGACACTCTTGAACCAATTTATTTTGATGAGGACGTAAAAAATGAATCTGACGAATCCACAATTTCAAGTAAATGAAAAAGTTATCATAGCAAGAGCCTCTGATGGTGATCCTGCAGCAGCCGCATATTTAAATTATGTGGGTAAAGTGGTTGGTCATTTTATGCCTTATACTATTGTTGATCTCGGCGGGGCCGGTTTTCAATCTATTTTAGAAAGAGATTTAGAAAGATACTTAGGATGATGAAGATGGCTTTCATTATATCTGGCATTATCACTTTTAGATGGGACACTATTTACAAATTCCGCTAAGACAAACTGTAACTTTACAGAGTATGCTTTAAATAAAATTAACTAAAATACATTAAAAGTAATATTTTATTTTTAATGTATTTTTTTATATAATTATTATAAAGAGAAGGGGTGATATGTATGTCAAATATAACAGTAAGCGAATTTTATTGTACTCAATGCGGCAATCGCGGTATTCCGATCGCAAGACCTAGTAAAAAAGTAAGAGAACCTGGTCATCTAAAAAAATTATACTGCTTGAGATGTGGAAGAGAAACTAATCATGTAGAATGTCGAGGCTTTGGAGCATATACAAAAGCAGACTTCGATATTGAATATAAATGTGGTAATTTTGATAAAGATGGCAACAGGATTCAACCAAATTGGAGAATCTTTGTTGCAGAACATAGAGGTGATTAATTATGGCTGATGTATATATTATGTGTGGGTGCCCTGGCTCAGGAAAATCATATTGGTGTGAGCATCATATAAAATCAGGAGCAGCATATATTTCAAGAGACGCAATTAGATTTTCGTTACTCAAGCCTGGTGAAGACTATTTTGCACATGAAGATGAAGTTTATAAGTTATTCTGGGACCAGATTAATGGCGCACTGAGTGACGGCCG
>CADANF010000049.1 GCA_902789175.1 uncultured Lachnospiraceae bacterium | reverse complement strand
AATAACTTATTACTTATTATTCAGCAAAAGGTTTCTTTCATCAAAGGTTAATGGCATAACCTAAACTATATTTTTAATACCTTCACATATACGTCTTGCTACCATAGGATTATTCATGGTATAAAGATGGATTCCCGGAATATCACTTACTAAAAGGTCTATTATCTGGCTTAAAGCATAGGACATTCCCGCATCAAAAAGTGCCTCCTTATTATCCTCGTATCTATCTATTATCTTCTGAAATCTCTCCGGAAATGCAGCCCGGCACAGGCTTACCATTCTTTTAATCTGTGCAGCATTTATAACCGGCATTACCCCCGGAATGATAGGTACATCAATATCTGCGATCTTACAATCCTCACAGAAATTAAAGAAATTGTTATTATCAAAGAAAAGCTGTGAAAGAAGAACTTTTGCTCCTGCATCAACTTTCTTTTTAAGGTTCTTTAACTCATCTACTTTATTTATTGATTCAGGATGGCACTCAGGATAGCAGGCCCCAAACAGGCCAAAATCATATTCTTTATCGAGGTATTCGATCAGATCCGTAGAATGCTTAAAATCATTTTTCTCTACTACCTTGGGATTTCTGTCCCCCCTTAAAGCAAGGATATTATCAATCCCCTCCGCCTTCATTTCCCTGGCAAAGCTGTCTATCTCATCCTTATCATAATGAAGGCAGGTAAGATGTACCACTGGTTCGATCTTATATTTCGTCTTTATCTTATTGGCAAGGGCTATCGTCCTGTTTTTATTGGCACTTCCCCCTGCTCCAAATGTTACGCTGATAAAATCCGGTTTTAATTCTGATAAAACCTCCAGAGTTTCATCAATATTATCTAACTCCGCATCCTTTTTGGGCGGAAAAATCTCAAATGATAAGGTTTTATCTTTTTTATCATATATATTAGTTAATTTCATATCTAATCCTCATTATTTTTTCAGATTCCCCTGCCAAAAAGAACACACATTATTTTACGCCTTGTCTCTAAGTATTTTTGCTGCCTGAACCATATTGATAAGGCTCGCCTTGGTTTCCTTATCTCCTCTTGTTTTAAGGCCGCAGTCAGGGTTAACCCATATTTTTTTATCTTCTATTTTTTCTCTCATTTTGCTAAGAGCATTTACTATTTCTTCAACTGAAGGAACTCTCGGACTGTGGATATCATAAACACCAGGTCCAACTTCTGTCTTAAAATGATTCTCCTTTAAAGAATCCAGAATAAGAAGGTCTGAACGTGATGCTTCAAATGTAATAACATCCGCATCCATAGCATCGATTGCTGGAATTATATCAGTAAATTCGCTGTAACACATATGTGTATGGATCTGTGTTTCTGGCTTTACTTTAGCATGAACAAGTCTAAAGGCAGGTATAGCAAAATCCAGATATTCCTTATTCCAGTCTGATCTTCTGATTGGGAGTTTTTCTCTTAAAGCCGCTTCATCGATCTGAATTATATTTATGCCATTTGCTTCAAGATCAAGCACTTCATCTCTTATAGCAAGAGCCAGCTGCAGGATACTTTCCTTAATAGAAATATCTTCTCTAGGGAAAGACCAGTTAAGGATAGTAACAGGGCCTGTAAGCATTCCCTTTACTTCCTTTTTGGTACATGATGCAGCATATTTAGACCACTGAACAGTTATAGCCTCTTTTCTTGAAACATCTCCCCAGATAACAGGTGGCTTTACACATCTGGTTCCATAAGACTGAACCCAGGCTTTTTCTGTAAATACATATCCATCCAGATGTTCCCCAAAATATTCCACCATGTCATTTCTTTCGAACTCACCATGAACAAGCACATCAAGACCGATCTCTTCCTGAAGATCAATGCATTCTTTAATTTTTTTCTGATTAAAAGCTATATATTCTTCCTTAGTGATAAGACCCTTTCTAAAGTCATTTCTGTTCTTTCTTACATCGGCTGTCTGTGGGAAAGAGCCGATAGTTGTTGTAGGAAAAAGAGGAAGATTAAAACGTTCTTTCTGAATTTTTTCTCTCTCATTAAACTCTGGAAGTCTTACATAATCTTCCTCTTTAATAGCATTAACCCTGTCTATTACCTGCTGATTCTTACTATTAACCCTTCCCTTAAACAGTTCCTGATTCTTTTCAAACAAAGCTTCCCTATCTTCTCCTTTAATGATAAGAGAAAGCTCTTTAAGTTCTGTCAGCTTTTCCTCAGCATAAGAAAAATGTTTCTTATATTCATCTCCTAATTTTGTCTCGCTATCTAAGGTATAAGGCACATGGAGCAGTGAGCAGGATGTATTTAAAACTATATTTTCTTCTGCTACGTATTTTTTTAATTCATCAATTATTTCAACTGTCTTCTTATAATCATTTCGCCAGATATTCTTACCCTTAACAAGACCAGCAAATAAAAGCTTATCCTCGGCAAATCCATTTTCCTTAATTAAATCAAGAGTTTTTCTTCCTTCAAGGAAATCAAGACCTATACCATCAAAATTTAATCCGATAAGCTCTCTATAAATGTCTCTTACATCCCCAAAATATGTCTGCAGGAGGACTTTCACATTGCCCTTATTAGAAAGAATGTAATTATAGATTTTTTTAAAAAGATCTATCTCATCAGAACTTAAATCTCTTACAAGGTAAGGCTCATCAAACTGAATCCATTTGGCTCCCTCTTTTACAAGTTCCAAAATAAGTTTTACATATTCCTTCGAGAGAACATTTGCAAAATCCTTTGCTGTCTTTTCTCCCACAAATCTCGCAAGACTAAGGAAAGTAAATGGTCCGATGATGCTGACTTTAGTTAAAGCCCCGTAATCTCTAGCCTCTATAAATTCCTGGATCGGCTTGTTTCCTGCAAGCCTTATGTCAGCATCATCTTCAATCTCGGGTACAAGATAATGGTAGTTGGTATTGAACCATTTTTTCATAGCAAATGCCTTAACATTTCCCTTTTCCCCCTGATAGCCTCTTGCCATAGCATAATATGTACCCATTTCGCTAAGTCCTAAATCTTTATATCTCTTCGGGATAATATTAAAAAGCACTGCTGTATCAAGCATATTGTCATAATATGAAAAATCATTAGATGAGATAAAATCTATACCTGCTTCTTTTTGTTTTTCCCAGCCATAACAACGTATTTCTTTTGCTGTCTTTACTAATTCCTCTTCACTTAATTCATTTTTAAAATATTTTTCTGTCGCAAATTTTAATTCTCTGTCTTTACCAATTCTTGGAAAACCAATAACCGCTGTTCTCATAAATACTGACCCCTATTCGTTATCTTTCTTTTTTGCAATTACTTCAATTAACTGATATTTTTTTCCATCTTTTTTGTAATTCCGGATCACTTGTTGGATAGATGAAAGTATATCTTCTGCCATACTTTCCGTAAAATATAAAAAAAACCTATTTTACGATAGATTTTATCTATGATAAAATATTATGTATAGCTATCATCTATAATTAGTTATAGGGAGAAATTATTATGACTTTTAAACAGTTAAAATATGTAACCGAAGTTGCAGACACAGGAAATATAACCGAGGCCGCTAAACGTCTGTTTATCGCCCAGCCAAGCCTTACAGCATCTATACAGGAATTAGAAAAAGAGTATGGCATTACTATCTTTAAAAGAAATAAAAAAGGAATAGAAATAACTCCTGAAGGAGAGGAATTCTTAGGATATGCAAGACAGGTCTTAGAACAGACCAGTCTGATAGAAGAAAGATATAATGGAACAAATAAAGGAAAGCTGAGATTCTGTGTTTCCTCCCAGCATTATTCTTTTGTGGTAGAAGCATTTGTAAACTTATTAAAAGAATGCGACAGCGAAAAATATGAATTCCACATGAGAGAAGCTATGACCTACGAGATAATCGAAGACGTCACACATTTAAAAAGTGAGATTGGAATTTTATATATCAATAAATTCAATGAGACTGTGATCAATAAGACCTTAAAAGATAATGGCCTCATATTTACACCCCTTTTTAAAGCCAGGCCTCATGTTTTTATAGGTAAAAAATCCGCTTTAGCAAAGAAAAAAGTAATAACATTAGAAGATCTAAAACCTTATCCAAGGCTTTCATATGAGCAGGGTAGCCACAATTCCTTCTACTTTTCAGAAGAGATCTTAAGCACCATGGATGTAGATAAAGAACTCGTCGTCCGGGACCGCGCCACCCTCTTTAATCTTCTTATCGGAATGAATGGATATACCATCTGCTCCGGTGTAATAAGCGAAGAATTAAATGGACCTAACATTGTAGCCCGCCCGCTGAAAGTGGATGATTATATGGAAATTGGATATATACTGCCATATGCGATACATCCATCGAATCTAACAAGAAGGTATATAGAGATACTAAAGGAACTGGTAAAATAAAACGTGCAAACGGACGTCCCGATAGTATTGATGCTCAAGTAATCGCGCCAGCGGGCTAAACATGCCCTTTGGCACGATTCTTTCGCATCTTACATACTATCGGGGCTGTTTGTTTATACTTTGCAACATTGAGCTTCAACTATTTTTGCACTCACTACATAAACATCAACATGAACATAGGCATAGAGATAATCTTGTCCGACTTCCCTATATTAACCGATGCCATTTTATATCCAATCTCTAGTTTAGGATTTTGTTCCATGATATTACGCAGAGAATTAGCTTGTTTTCTGCCTGCTTTAATTTCAACAGGAATAATCTTATCAGCTTTTTGTATCACGAATTCTATTTCGCTTGTATTCTTTTCATGCTTATAGAAGAATATTTTCTCGTATCCGCGCTTATAAAGCATATCTGCTGCTAGAGCTTCATATAATCCCCCCTTTGCAGTCCCTAATATTAAATTAGAAGACTTATCCTCGATATTCTTGTCATCTAACAATGCTTTTTTTAAGCTCTCATCAAACATTCCGATAAACATACCAATATCTGTAGTGTATAATCTGAAATTTAATTTATCAGCGAATGCCTCTAGTGGATAATCAAATCTCTTTAACCCATTTACTTGAATACTTAACAACTGATTATTTAACCAAGCGATACTTGATCCAAACTTTGATGCCGTAGCTTTGGGCTCAACATGTGAATACTGAAATTTATGATTTTCTTTCGTTAGTTGAAACGGCAGAGATTCATAGCACTCCTGCGCCTTTATGCGCATATTAGGATCAGCAAAACGCGCTATGTCAGATTTATAATCTCTAATTAATCTTCTCTGAATAATATCTGCCTCATGAATATCTTTTGTCTCTATATAAGTGTTCACTACTTCTGGCATTCCACCCAAAACCATGTATTTACGCAAATACTTGAACATTGTATCAGACAATGCTGCAGGGAGCTTTTCAACATTATCAAAATAGTCCTGTAACTTCGAGACCGCATCCTTATCAACACCTTCAGCCCACAAATATTCCTCAAAATCTAATGAATACATATTTAAGTATTCTACTTTTCCAACCGGATATGAAATGTCACTATTGTAGTTCATCCCCAGGGATGAGCCCATTCCTATTACATCATAACGGCCATCCTCTGTCCAAAACTTTAACGATGCAATCGCATTAGGGCATTCCTGAATCTCATCCAAAAGTATTAACGTATCACCTTCAACAAATTTTGCTCCAGGTTTTGTTAATGAAATATTAAGTTTCAATGTTTCTACATCCAAATCTCCTGAAAAAACATCCTTCATCGATGGTTCTTCGAGGAAATTTATCTTCACATATGTGGAATATTCATTTGAAAACATTTTATCAATAACATACGTCTTTCCTATCTGACGTTGTCCCGTTATTATTAAACTCTTATGTTTTTCTTTCTGCTTCCACTCTTTTAAACTATTTAATATCTTTCTTTCGAGCATAAATATAGCCCTCCTTAATCCTATAATATAAAATCAAGGAGGGTTTGTAAATATTTTTCTATAGATTTTTATTATTATATCGATATTTTTCTATAGAAAAATATCACCTCTTTAATATTTTTCTATAGAGTTTTTTCATTCAGCTCGCTGATGCGTAAATTCAATATAAACGTTGTTTCCTGGTACTGTAAACTTACTTCAGTTGCTTTTCTATGCCTTGTTTACAGTAACCTATTGCGGTCAAGGATAACATAAAGCCCAAAATACTCAACAAAAGTAATGTACTATCCTCATTCTCACGCGCATGCAGATAAGTGATCACTGATCCACAAAGAAATGCAAAAAGCCCCACTAGTATAGCTATCAGGATTATCATTTTTTTACTGATTTCCTTTTTAACCTGAGTACTTCCACACTTATAACAAATACCATTTCTCATTATAGAACCACATACTTCACAAATATCTTTTGTTTTTTGGCATAATTCATCTGCTGCCTTGAGGAAATCATTATAATAAATCAGATTATCATAAACGGTAATCAGATCAACTATTTCTTTTCCATTTTCGTCTAATCTTCTGCAATGTATTTTCACTTGTCTGCCATCTCTTTTTATTGATGTAATTCTGGTTATTTTACTTCCGGCTTTATCTTCTTCCTTTTTCTTAATTATTTCTCCCAAAATATTTTGATGTCCAATATACGAATAATACGCCTTTATATCATTTTTCCTTTTTTTCTTTTTCTTATTAGCTATTATCAGTCCAAAAATCCCCAGTCTATACTCTGCCCCTGGTGGAAGCGTAATATTTAAAACGTCGGTTAATCTTGTTGCGCCTCTAAATTTATATGAATTTAAATAGTAATAATACATCTCCCCATCATCATTTACTGAAAAGGCCTTTAATCCTTCTTCATTATAATAATTAGGCTGATACATAAACCACTTTCCCATATTTTTTTCTCCATTTTTTTAATATATTATTCTGATCAAACCAGAAGTTTATACTTTTTAAATTCTCCATCTTTAAATAAAAGTCCTTCTGTCTTTGTTAAAGGCTTAGGGAATTCTCTTCTAGTTGATGGCTGTATTTCTATGATTCTTATCTGATTTATAGAATCAAGGAACATTATATTTTGTGACTCGATTACAGATTTTTGAACATCAACATTGGTATATCCCTGCTTTACATCATCGATACAGCTTATTATTATCATAATCTTTAAGCTATGATACTTTCCGATAAGTTCCTTATATTTTTCAAGCAGTTTTCTATCCTTATTGATCATATCCATAGCTTCCTTATTATTGATGATAAGGAGTTTTAAAGGAATTTGTTCAAGATTATCTGGATTTTCTTTTAATAAGCCTTTAGTCTTCAAAGCATCTTCATAAAGTTCATCAATGCAGGCCGAGATTTCTTCCGGTTCTTGTTTTATCTCAACTTTGTCACCTATCATTTCCGTCTGATTGTTATAAGAGTCAGCACCTTTCTCTG
>CADANF010000048.1 GCA_902789175.1 uncultured Lachnospiraceae bacterium | reverse complement strand
CTGATCGGAAAAGGAAAATACGCCTTTGTCCGCAAACATCACGCATATTTCGGCATCAAAAAGAAGATCGATCTGTTTGAGAAACCGGTGTATGCATATGTTTATGTTGATCAATACAATGCCCTTAAACGATTCAGTGATTATCTTGTGGATCATGAAGATGAGTACGCTGAACTCAAGGTAAAGGACAAAGACTGGTATACTGTAAAGTACGGTTACTTTGTTCTGATCTCCAATATTGACACATCTCCCAAAGATCTTCTGTCCGATTATTACGGAAGGACAGATATCGAGGTCGTCTTTAAAACTGCGAAGGAGTATCTGGATCTTCTGCCTCTGTCGAAGTGGACTGACAGCACGGTGCGCGGAAAGATCCTGCACGACATCATTGATACCACTGCTTTATTGCTCCTTCGTAAGAGTATGCGACAGTCAGGTATGTCGACGTCCGAAATCATCGGCAGATGCCAATCCTTAATGATTTTTAGCTGCAATGTTCCCGCTCATGTAAAAGAAGAATCTTTCAGAAAGGAACTTGGGCTGAAAATGTAGTTCTACTTTTGCTGTCATCTAAGGTTGATTCAAGAAAAGATAGTATAACTTCGAAGGATAAAATAGAAGATGTTCTCGAATATATTTATACATTTGACGGAACTGAAAAAAACTGTAAAAAAAATGACAGAATCATGCTTTGGAAAAATTTTTGGTTAGAATATATCGATGCATTTGATACCTTGACAGAGACGATGCCAGATTCTGTTGTTACTATATATGTTGGCAGACAGGCAATAGAAATTGGTTTTAAGTATTTGGCAATTATAAAAACAGGGAAAATAGAAAAAACACATGATTTGGGGGTTCTTGCTGATTTAGTTCTTTCTCTATATGAGATACATGAAGAGTATATGAAATGGGTGGATTCTTTTTGTAAATTGTACTGTGAATATATTGAAGGCAACAATGCAGAATATTTCAGATTTCCAGAATACAAAAATAATACGTACTTTGCTGGTAATGGATTAAGTATTGACTGGCTATCATATAATATTGCCTTAGTTTTATTAAAGATGATTCATTTTGCTGGTTTTGAGAGTGAAATACAAAAGGGAAACAGTGGAGAATAGTAAATGGAAGATAAGAAAGATAATAAACCCAACCTTTGTTTTGGCTCTTGCCTTTTTATACTATTATCAGTTTCATAAAAGGGAATCTCACAAACCATGCCCCTGTTTATTCTCACTTTCAAATTGGCAGAATATTTCTAACTCTGACTATGTCTCAATCTTCAAATGCGGCAATATGGGAGGAATGCACCGTTCACATGCTACTAATACTCTGGCCGTAGTCTGTGACTATACCAAAGGCATCGTAAACGTAAAGTCACTCGTCAGCCCTGTGCGATGTGATAGGTTGAAGAAGCGGTGAAAATGGAATGATTAATCTGATTATATATATTATATAGAATAGTTGTTTCAAACATAAATGATATTTGGATAGACAATCAAGAATGATAAGTGAAAACTAATCCAATTACATTTCAGAAAGGTTTTTGAATGAGTAGTGCAGATATTACGTTTGATGAAATTATGTCTTACGCACCTGGAAATCATAATCGGGATGTATATGAATGGATAAAAAAACAGATAAAGAAGAACAGTGTCATTCCTTTTGTAGGTGCAGGCCTCTCATGCCTTTTTTATCCTCTTTGGTCAGATGCTCTTCGTGAAATGGCCGAGTCCATAGCCGATGATACAAATAGGGAAAAGGTATTGGGGGGTATTGAGAACGATACAATAAGAACTGCTCAGGAACTTGAAGAAATACTGGGAAGGAGAAGACTTCAGCAGCAGATTATTAATATTTTCAATATTAGTAAATATAATGAGAGAAAGTCTGAGGTTATCGGGAGTGCTGTAAACGTTTTACCATATTTGTTTCCTGATTCTCCAATTATTACTACAAATTTCGATCAGATTCTGGAAACAATCTATGCTGAGCGTGGGTATTCATTTGACGATGTAGTCCTGCCGGAAAGTAAAGTGATTCTGGAAATGATGCGTACTGCAGGAGGGCATGGCCTTTTCCATCTTCATGGAAAAGTAAGCGGAACCATGATTGACTATAATAATATCGTTTTTACTCAATCGCAGTACGATGATCATTACAGTGAAGAATCTCCTCTTGTTGCGCAGCTCATAGAATGGTTTACAGGAAAGATGATGTTGTTTCTTGGGTGCAGTTTGAATCAGGATATGACATTACAGATTTTAAAGACGGTTTCGTCGGATGGTTTAAATCATTTTGCTATTATTGAGTGCGAGAAAACCAATATTGACGATCGTCTGAGAGATTTGGGTGATGATTATGGAATCCACGCTATTGTATATCCTAAAGGGCAGCATGAATCGGTTCGAATTGTTTTGGAACATTTTCTTAATGACCTCTATCCTATAAAGTATGAATACTATTGTAATACATTACCTGATGAACGTGGAGAAATTCTTAAAGACGACCCGACAAGGTTTCACTATGATGCTGGTAATATCAAATTTGTTGGAAGAGAAAAAGAGATAACGGAATTAAAAGATTTCTGTGGTTTTAATACATCCACTTTAAAAAAAGATAATGGTTTCTGCTGGTGGGCAATTACTGGACATGGCGGAAGCGGGAAGAGTCGTCTTGTATATGAATTTGGCGAGAGTTTAAAGAAAACAGGGAGTTGGGCTGTCCAAAGACTTGTTGCAAGCGATTATCGTAACTTGTCTAGAATTAGTGATGGCTTTACAGGAAACGTTCTTGTTGTTGCTGACTACGCAGGAACACATACGAATGAACTCGGTGAATGGATAGATGAACTATCAAATAGACCTTATTGGACAGGGCATATCAGACTCCTATTAATAGAAAGGGATAATGGAAGAAAAGAAGGAGAACAAAATAAGTATCAAGAGATCACCGGTAAAATTAAAGATAAGAAAATGCCTTTTTGGTATGATATGCTTGCAGATCATATCGGGATGAATGCTACACTTTCATCTTCCCAGAAATACCCAAAGGATTTTCTGAAGCTTCATGAAATGGATGAAGAATCTATAAAATCCATTATGAAGTCTTATGCGGAATTTCAGGAGAATCCAAGTGTTGACATTGATTCTTTATATCAAGTCTTGAAAAAAATAGACGGCGATTTGTGCAGACCTTTATACGCACTGTTTATCGTTGACTCAGTCTGTCAGGGAGAAAATCCGGAGTTTATGACAGGAATTGAAATATTAGAACAAGTTATAAGAAGAGAAAAAAATATATATCATCATTATATTTCTAATGTTAACAGTGGAAAAGAAAACAGAATTCTTGTGAATCTTCTCGATCGGATTAGGGGCATTGCAACTATTTATGAAGATATAACAGTAGAAGATTTTAAGAAGTTTTTCCCTTCTCTGTGGGGAAAACTAGAGGAAATTGTTAATAACAGTGAAACTCTTGATTCCTCAATTTATACTCCAGAGGAACTTCTGAAAAAATGTAATGTTCTTGGTGAAAGGGATTATATTGAAGCAATTCGTCCGGATATTATGGGGGAATACTATGTTATTGAGACAATAATAAATAGAGGAAATATTGAAGATATCTTTTTCTCCCAATGGGCAGATAGATTAACGTTACTTCGACCTTTTTTAGAGAGAATAATTAATGATTATAAAGATAGCTTAAGTGAACAATTCTGGGATGGGTTGCTGTACATAGATGTTTATACACTTGATGAGATAAAAAGTATAGATTATGCCGCAATTCTGTTTATGTGTACAGAAAATCCACCGGACGAGATTTCAGATAAGGCTTTTGAACTTATTGAAATAATATATAAAAGATATCCAGATAATAAACAAATAGGTATTATTTATGCCAGGTGTTTGGTCGATATATCATATAATGCCTCATCAGAAGAAGTAGAGACTTTAATAAAGAAAATGAAAGTGTTGTATGATAAATATTCGGAGGATGAAACTGTACGAGAGAAATTGGCCATAAGCCTGGTTAATTTAACTTACGAAGCAACGCCAGATGTAGGTGAAGCCGCGCTAAAAGAACTTAGAAAAATTAATAATAAATATCCACAAGACGATAAGGTTCGTGAGCTCTTTGCCGAGTGTTTATTCAACGTTTCAAACAACGAAGGAACGGAAAAAAAATTTATAGTTCTGGAAGAATTGAGAAAATTATTCAAAAATAATTCTGAGGATTCTAATGTACGTAGGATTTTTGCAGAAGGTCTTTTCAACGGATTAATTCATTCTACACCAAAGGATAGTGGATTAATGATAGAGGAATTAAAGGAGCTTTCTGAAAGCTACCCTGATGACGATGAGGTGCTCGAAATATTTAGGAAATGCACAGGTCCCAATTCTATATTTGCCGTCAGGAATGAGGAAGTAATTCGTGTTGGGGGGAGCTATTATGATCTTCTTTTGTCCTGCAGAATTGTATTAGAAAATACAATAAACGAATATGGAGAAAACCACATAGATACAGCAGTAGCTTATAATAATTTAGCCTTGTCCTTAAACGAAGCGGGGTGTTTGTATGAAGCGCTTGAATGCTGTAAAAAAGCCATTTCTATTTATGAAAATATTCCTGAAAAGGACAATTTGAATATAGCAATTTCTTATGATAATTTGGGATTGATTTATGACTCAATGGGAAAGTATAAAGAGGCAATTGATGCTAGATTAAAAGCCATGGAACTCTTTGATAATACAAAAGAGGAAAATAGTTTGGATCTTTCGATAATATATAATGGAATAGGGTTGACATATAGTCATATAGGCAATATTGAAGAAGCGTTAAAATACTACAATTTGGCATTAGATATAAGAAAGAGAAAACTGGGAAATAATGATTCATTTACAAGAAAAGTATATGATAATATCGTGGCTCTTAACATTAACTGATATCTGCTTATTGGCATAAAGAGTGCATAAAATAATATTGTTAGCTTTGAGATATAGACTGTATGGTCACTATAAGTCAGGACAAGATTCTATTCTAGACGAGCTTACACTTAATTTCTTAAAGAAGCGATTATTGACATACAAAAAAGACAAAGTTAAGCACGAGACACATATTGAATTCGGTTTAACAGATCAGGGATTATCTGATTTTATTAAGCGCGTCGAATTTCATCTGGATGCAAATACCTACGAATAACAAATTGAAGAGGTCATTAGTCAACTACAAGCAGTTTTTCACTGTACAGAATATGATGCAACGTACTTCTACTATAAAGATATCAATAAAGATATAAATATTTTGAAGCAGTACGGGTCGTAAAAAGAGGTGGACTTTATAAGTGAGGTTTAAAATGTTACCAGCGTTAGCTGGTGATTGTATTGAAATAAAATTTGATGGTCCTACTCCAGGGATGATAATCATCGATGGAGGAATGGGCAAAGAATGCAGATTCATTTTGAAAAAAGATGTTTGTGAATGGAAAGATAAGAATGGACCTGTTGATTTAGCTATTTTAACGCATATGGATAATGATCACATTAAAGGTTTTTTGTCTCTAATTGGTGATGAAGATTTTAATGGAGATTTTTTATCGGAAATGTGGTTTAACTATGGAGATAAAATAGAAAAGACTACTTGCAAAGAGAAAAACCGTTTATTTATTTCAGATAATTCATGTCTTACTTCTCGTAAACAAGGAAAAGAGCTTTATGAATATTTGAAACTAAAAAAAATTCCATTAGTTGCTCCTATTGTTTCAGGAATGAAGAAAACAACTGCTCAGTGGTGTATAGACGTATTATCACCAAGTAAAGAATGTCTGGATGATTATGTATCTTCCAAAGAGTATCAAGTTATAGAAAGTGAACCCTCTGATTCACAGACATCTGCCAAAAAGAGTGATTATGATTGTTCTATAGAGGAATTACTAAATAGAAGTTTTGATGAATCTTCGGTTACCAGGGCAAATGCGAGTAGCATAGTTGTAATAATTTCAGAGAATAATCATAATATTCTACTTTTGGGTGATACAAAGTCATCAGAAGTTGAGCGCGAGTTGAGAGCAAGGGGGTATAGCGAGAATAACCCGTTACATGTAGATTTTGTTAAGGTTTCGCACCACGGAAGCGCGCATAGTACAAGTGAATCATTAATTAAAATTTTGGATTGCAGCAATTATTTGATTTCTTCTAATTGGAAAGGATTACCCACAAAGGAATGCCTGTCACGAATAGTGGAAAATGTGGGAAAAGCTGTGACTTTTTACTGTAATTATGAACCAGATACCAAGATATTCACCGACGAAGAGTATCAAAAATACGGTATGCAGTTTAAAAATATAGGAAGCATGGAGATTGAAGTAAATGGAGAATCATTATAATCCATTAATGAATTATGCGGTTAGAATTACATATTGTGAAAATTATGGTTCGGGAGTAGCTTTTAGAGCTAATGATAAGGTAGTCGTTTTAACTGCATATCACATTATCGATGAGAATGAGGAGTCTTTTTCAAGCGACAACTTATTAATAGACGTAATTATTAAAGGTCAAGAGAAGAGAATTGATTTTAAAGTGATTGAAGCATTATTTGATATAGAGAATGATGTAGCTGCATTTATAATTGATTCTCAATCAACATTTTCTGAATTAAAAATGGTTCAGCCATTTATAGAGCAGAGGGTTAAAATGTGCGGATTTCCGTGCGTTCTACAGAATTCTAAGGATATTCATTTGTATACGCTTGGAGGAATGGTTAATGAGCTTATTCCTGCCAAACTGTTTGTGACACTTGATGAGAAACTTGGATCGCTTGATACTGAAGAAAAAGAAACTGTAGATGGGTATTCAGGAAGTGGTATTTATCAGATAAGTGGTAAAAATGTAAAATTATGCGGTATTGAAACAAATGTTTTAAACAAGAGTGTATCTTATAATGCAGTATGTGGTGCATCGGTGAATGTCATTTTTTCACTTTTAGCCAAATTAGGTGTAGATAAAGATGTTTTAATACAGAATGATTTCATATCAGATGTTGTGAAACACTCTGATTTATATATGAGCCATTTAGTTTTGTTAGATGATCTGGGGGCTAAGACTATTTCAGTAGAAAAGCTTCAGAATGAATATCGAGAGGGTGCTAATGCTAGACCAGATCATATTAGAAAAAGTTTAGATGTCAGAAGAAATAAGTGGATAGAGCAGATTGAAAATAAGTTTGAAAAGACGAATATTGTTTTAATTAGAGGGGCTTCTGGACAAGGTA
This sequence comes from uncultured Lachnospiraceae bacterium, assembly GCA_902789175.1. GTDB lineage: Bacteria > Bacillota > Clostridia > Lachnospirales > Lachnospiraceae > Eubacterium_Q. Next base: position 2,032 of record CADANF010000048.1, on the reverse strand, counting down.
AAACAAGTCTGGCATATCGATATTTGTTAGAACGATATGCTGAGAATCAGATTATATGTGTTCAAAAGTTAGCTAATGAGAATTCGATTTGGATAATACTTAATTTCCTCAAAAGAGAATTAGAAGATAGTGAATATGTCTTATATTATGATGTTCAGCCCGGAGATACATTTTGGGGACTTTTGTTGAGTGCTATTTCTATGTATTTACCGGACGCTCACTTATTAGTTACGGTACGAGAAGATGATTATAATTCGAGCAGTATCAGTCATGGAAGTAGTTATTATGAAGAAATATCGTTGAAATTATATGAAGATGAGGCGCGAGAAATCTATTTTCAATACGAGCAGAACATTTTTATTTCATTTGATGATCTCTGGAAAAATTTTGGCAATGGAGGACTATTGTTAGAATTTGTTTATTTGATTAATCATTCAATGACATTAGAAGCAAAAATTAATAATCAAATAACACAGATTAGTGATGAGGTTGATGAAAGAGAATGGTTTAATGTACTAGCTATTATCGCAATTGCAGGACAGTATGACTTATCTATAAAACTAGATGCGTTGTTTGAAAAAATTGAATTGAAAAATGTGAGCAAGTTGTTGCAGCGGTTTGAAAAAGAGTTTTTTGTAAAAATTTCTGATGACGGGGAGAGAATAAAGTGTCTACATTCTGTTAGAGCACGCTTGATAACAAAGTGTTTAGAGTGCAAATTTGGTTTTGATTATTTGCATTCACTGCTTTTAACCTTGTCCATAATCGATAACAGTACGACCTATTTGTTGTTGGAATACTTCAGAAACAATGGAGTTAGTACGGAAATCGTTACCAAGCTTTCAAATTTATCATTTGAGGATTTATCTGTTGTTGAAGACGTCCTTAGGGGCTTGCTGTGGTTTTCTATAACTGATTACCTGTCGGTTAATAAAAATGTAATCGAAGAGGGGAATCATTTATTTGCAAATAATTATGTGATGATGGCTTTATGTGATGTCACAGGATTTATTGATACTAAAGATACAACGAGAAAGTTGTTGGAAATTTTTGAAAAGACAAGACCAGGAATTATTAACGAAGTTAATTTGTTGATTAGCAAGCAGCAAAAGCGATTCTTGGAGTATATATATCCAAAAAGATTTTTGGAGAATATTGCAAATTATGTTATCAATTTTGTAGTAGAGAAGCCTGTAAATAGTCGTAGCTTAGGGTATATTTTATTTTGGGCAAGCAAGTTAGGTGTTTCAATAAGTATTAATTCAGATATTATGATTAAAGATACTGAAGATTATGTGGGCTTAGCTGGACTTGTAAAGGGGCTTATATACCAAGGACAACATTCAAAGGCTGAAGAGCTGAAGAATAGATATGAAAGGATGCTATTAAGTGATGCAAATATAGTAACTTTGTATACAAAGAATAATGAAATATTTGCTGAAGTAGTTCCCAATTATTATTTTGAATCTAAAGTGAATAGAACAATAAAAGAGGCTGGATATAATGAAAAATGTATGTATGCCGTTGATTTGCTTTCTTGTTTATACCCACAGCTAGAAAGATATAATGTTTCCCTTTTAGGAACAAAGATTGCAGATATTGATATACCTGATATTGAAAAGCACATTCCACGTGAAAATTTACCTGAAAAGTGGATTACAGAGTTGAATGATATATGTCGTAGAATTCAGGAATATGAGAATTCTCCAGATGATTGGAAAGATGTCTTTGACAGTATTAATTCATATCGAAACAAGATTATAGAATTCTTTGAAGAATTTTTACGGCAATTGAGAAAATTCTATCGGAAGGGATCTTTTGATCCCTCCCGAATTAACCAATTACGGGCGGGGCTGAGTAGATGTACTGATTTTAGCATCCCTAAGTGCGCTAGGGACAAATATGGGATTAGTAATGATGCAGACAATTTGAATGAGAACTTTGCAAAAAAGTTACACTGTTATGAAGTGACTTTTGTCAAGAAGTAATCAAAGAAACTCCTTTAGCTTTTGACAGCCACAGTTGTAGAGCT
>CADANF010000047.1 GCA_902789175.1 uncultured Lachnospiraceae bacterium | reverse complement strand
TTTTTCAGGCAGAAAAGATTAGTTTAAGCAGCATGGATCAAATTTAAAGCTTCATGGCACATGTTTTAGTTAGAAAACTGTTCCATGAATAATTCAGGTCTATTATTTTTTTCTTTTCAAGTCCGTATGCTCCGCAAAAAATAAGACATGGAATCTCAAATATCCCATGTGGTACAAGCGATAAAAGAACCATAGATGAGATATCAGTAAAAAAATATGAGGCTATAACTATACCAAAACTTATTCCATTTATTATAAGTAAAAATCTTGTGATCATCTTTCCATAGATGCATCCAAAATATAATAAAAATCCAACTATCAGATTATGAAAGAAAATATTTGTAAATGTCGGCCTCTTTCCTATAAAATCAGCCTCTTTAAAAAACTCAAAAGATGACTTGTTACTTGTCTGAGAATATAAAAGGAAAAAATATCCTATAATCATTCCCAGCAGCATAAATAAGGCTGACGATACGATCATTTTTTTGTTAAGGCCTAAAAAAATAGACTTTTCCTCATTTTTTATAGAAATATCCTGCATTGTTTTTTCCTCGTCTTAATTTTATAAAGTAAACACAGCAAAAGCTGTGTTTACTTTATAATCCACTATTCTAAGCAGCAATTATAACTTTCTTTGCTCCATGTTCAAACGCCTTCTTAACAATATAACTTGTTACTGCCCCTCCACCAAGTAATGAGATAATCGCTATAGCCGTTGATCCTGCATTAATTGCTGCAACTACAACTGCTGCGTTTGAACTTGTAATTACTCCTGCTGCTGTTAATAATGCTACTATTCTTTTCATTTAAAAATCTCCTTTTTCTAATAACATTTACACTTATTAAAAAAAGCTGTATACTTTAACCGGTGCTTTTATAAGTGCCATCTACGTTAGGGCTCTATTGGTTTTCGCAAATTTTATAGAGTCCTTTTTATATAACAGTGAATCACTGTAATATACATTGGTATTTCAATTACCTACCCATCCAAATAAATACTGTAAGAAATCCATTTGTTTTCCTCCTAATTTTTATAATCATTAATGACAATGTTGATATTATCATTGAATTAACTTATAAAACCCAAAACATAATCAAACGCATCTAAACTGTAATGAAAAGCATAAAAAAAGAATTTTATTGCTTTTCATTACATAATAATTACTTATTATTTGCTCATTCTATGTTTATTCTGTTTATTACTACTTTATTGATAAACTTTCCATCTTCAATTTTAATCTTCATCATTCCCCCATACTTTTTTGCCACTCCCTCAATGTTAATCAATCCGTATCCATGTAATTTTTTATCTTCTTTTGTTGTATCCCCCCGTCCCGCATTATTGATTTCAACCTTTTTATCTATAGGATTTTCAACTGTAAGTGTCCATACTCCCTTACTGATCACCGAATATATATTAATCTCTTTATTTCCTTCAATTTCTTTGCACCCATCAATTGCATTGTCTAGTAAATTAGAAAGCAAAATGACCATATCAATATTTTCTATCTCTTCCGAAACTATAAATCCAGAAAGATTCAAATTAATATTATTACTTTCTGCCAGAATATATTTTGAATTTATTATTGCATCAGCTATATAATTACCTGAATCAAATCTTGGTTTTGTCTTTTCTATTAAAACACTCATCCCTTCAATATATTTAATAGCTTCTTCATTTTTTCTTTCATTTATAAGAGAAATTAAAACCAACATATGGTTCTTTATATCATGCCTGAATTTTCTTAATTCTGTCTCTTTCTCACCTAACTGAATATAATGTTCAGTCATTTTTTTTATAGATTCATTTAACAAAAAAAGGTTACTGTCTGTTTTATTCTTATTCTCATTAAATGAAATGATACTACAGATTAAGACACCTATAAGTATCATCAGCAAAAAAGATATTACTCTTAAATATGTATTGTGCTCATATAACCAGAAATGGATTTCAACAGTTGCTGTTATATACAGAACCATGGTAATCACTATATATTGAAGGTTCTTTAAATCAACAAATCTGACGGCTACTATATTTTTTCTCCTTAAAAATAACAAAAGATTAAGAACTCCAAATATAATGATTGCTACCAAAAGCACCAACATATCATCTAACTCAAAATTCTTTTCTAAATGTATAATTGCAGATAGGATATATAGAATATTTGATGCACTAAAATCAACTATCTCCTCATAGAAAATGGTTATCATTATTGATTTAAAACTTATTTTGTATTTTCCCCAGATAAGAGGCACAAATCTAAGATAATACAGAAAATATAGCATCTTTAATGCATTTATCATCTTATTAAAACGAAAAAATACTAATAAAAATGTGATGATAAATGTATAGAGTATCCAGCATATTTTATATTTCTGTTTTTTTCTTTTATGCGATATTAAAAATCTATCAAAGATCAAAACAATATTTAATAACTGAAATATATTTATCAGTGTAAAAAGAATATAATCAATAAAAAGATTTTTCATAGTAGTCTCACCTCTTGCTATTTAAATAATCACTATGAACATCCATTAACTCCTTATATTTTGCTCTGCCTACTGGTATCTTATCTCCATTTTCCATTAATATCTCCGCATGATTATATGAAAAAACATATTCCATATTCACAATGTAGGATTTCTGACACCTATAAAAATATTCAGGCATTCTCTTTTCTATAGACGCCAACAGCTCATTACATTCCAGATTAACCTTTTCATCTATAAAATGGATTATAGTTTTTCTTCCTACACTCTCCAAATATAAAATGGTATTAGCTTTAATAAAAATAGAGCCGTTACTATTCCTAGTTACCAAAATATCATTATTCTTCAATGTATCCAGAAACCCATCCATTGCATTATTAAATTTATCCTCATCGATCGGTTTAACTAAAAATCTAAATATACCAACCTCAAAGCAATCAAAGACAATACTTGAATAACCTGAAACAAATATTATCTTAGTCTGTTTTCCCTTTTTGATTACTTCTTTAGCAATGCTGATACCATTAGATACACTATTATCAAATTGATAATCCATAAATACAAGATTAAAAACAGTATCTGCCTCTAAAAGCCGTTCACCCTTTTCAAATTCTTCAACTTGAAATTCAATATTATTTTTTATGGAATAATTAAGAAGATGCTTCCGAACTTCTTTACGCATAAAGTCAGAATCATCGCAAATTGCAATATTGATCATATAATTCCCCTATCGTACTTTTTAACTCATAGTAAAATTTAGCTAAACACGAACATGTTGTCAAGAAAAACTTATCAAGCGTGTGTTTGTACCGTACGCTGCCAAATTAAGCCAAATAGGAAACTATATATCTTTTCAATCCTCAATCATACAAAGATACATATCTAATACCAGGAAATTTTCCTTAAGATCTACTAATCTAAAATGTAAATATACATCCTCTGTATATTTATAATTTAATTTTGAAACTTCATTTTTGCCTCTTTCCATGTCACTTGTCAGCATATCAAAATCTGTCTCTAATCTAACTTTAATGCCAGGAAAAACCATTAATATATCCGTTCCCTTTTCATCTATAACAAATAGCTTGCATATATTATCATTTATCCTTACAAATACGTTATCCTTTATAGTTAATCTGTTTTCTAATAAGGACAGTTTTTCCTCTAGTTCTTATAATGGAAATTGGTCAATATAATATCCTTTTTCTTCTGCATCAAAATATAATTTAATATTCATCTAACACCCTACTCTTTCTATTTTTTTACATATGATAACAATAAAATGGCTCTTGTGGACAAAAATGGAATGAACTGTCATTTTTTGAGAATAAACTGCAAAAATGAAGAAAAAATAATAAAAAAATACCTCCGGATATATCCGAAGGTATCATATTAAGATACTGTTATTTCTTTATATCTATCTGAATTTAAAACGGAAAGCATCATTTCTTCTGGAGTCATTCCAATGGAATTCATAAGTGTCTTAAATGTTGAGGCACTCTGGCCAGAACAAAGCTGAACACCCTTTCTCTTTGAATCGACATGGAATATATCATTTCTAGAATTCACATTCCAGAAAACGATATTAGGGATACTATATCCTGCTTCCTCGTATCTATTTCTGATGTGGTCATAGAAACTCCAGTCATTTGAAACACAATAATCAATTTCCATATCTGAAACAACAATGATCGACTTTACCATTTCATCAGTCGGAACATGATTATTCTTTGCAACTGTAAGGATACATTTAAATGCGGCTTCAAGGTTTGTATTCATTCCCCAGCTGACCTTTTTAAGAAAATTAACTTTTTGATCAAGCTTTTCTCCCTTAAGTTCTACGATTGAAGGGGATGCAGAAAATGTCATAAACATATTGTGATATGCGCCAACATTCCTCTCAGCAAAATACATTGCAAGTCCTATTGAAGAAGCAAGCGGTCTTCCATTTGCACATGTCATAGAACCAGAAACATCTGCCATAACTATGGCATTAGTTCCCTTTTCTACATAATCTGGAAGCTGTCTCCACTGAGCTTCAAGTGTATCATCATATCCATTCTTATAAAGTATCTTTTCAACTATATCATAAGGATACAATGTAGAAGAGTTGATCTTTTCCTCTCCCTTTAAAGCTTTTCGGATAAAATCAGAGAAACCCTCTTCATCATGTCTAAGAAATGCATCTCTATATATCATCATAGCCCGGCTTGGTACTGCAGAATATTTGATCTTATCCCACTGACCCAAAGACATATATGTTTCAACTATTCCAATATGCTTACGGAGCTTTCGAAGAATACGCTTAAAATCATATACCGAATATCCAAGCTTAATTGCAGTTTTTATTCCAAGAGTTCTTGTTCTCTTACTGCTTGCATCAGGAGTCTTGATCCACTTAGCAAGCATAGAGATGGCATTTTTCTCTTTATAATTTGCTATATCCTCTTCAAGCTGTGTCTTCATTACAGCCCACATCTCTTCTTCTACAGGTGTGTCTATAAGACAATAGAAATCATCATAGCGACCAAATACTCCTATAAGATCAAGGTTTGGAATGATCGCCTCCTGATGATAATTTGCCAGATACTTTATAAGCACCCTAAATACTCGTCTTTCTCCAAGGCCGCTACGAATATCTCTTGCATAGAAGAGAATCTTTGTCGCCATCAACTTATCTTCCTTGAAAGCTTCTACAAAAAGTCTCTCGATCTCGGATTCATTTCTGTTTCTAAGAGAACCTATTGAACCAAAAAGATCAACGCAGGCGCTGCCTGAAGTGTTATATGCACTGGCACCATTCTCTGTATATGTCTTTCTTCCTTCATTCTTTAATGCATCTATAAAATTCATCTTTTCTTACCTTTTTAACCTTTCCAAAATAAACTGTTGATACACTTTCAAATCCAGAAAGGTATCAGGACGCATTTTTCTCTGTAAAGTAGAAAATAATTGCTGTTAGCGTCCCATTAGTGGGGAGAGAAGGGCTTGAACCTTCAACAAACTAAATCTTAATCTTGTGATCAATTGCTGTTAGTGTAACAGTCATTACACCTTTTTTTCGCTGCTCTACCACTTGAGCTATCTCCCCTTATTTAATTCTATCCAGCTATAAAAATCATTTAATCGCTGTTCCTCATCGGATGTTTATATAATACATTCTTAAAATAGATTAATCTCGGAAAAAAAGTTGCGAAGATAAATAATCGGCGTACGGACAAAAAAATAGACGTAAATGCAAAAATAAAATAGACGCAAATACAAAAATTAAATAGACCCAAATATAAAATAGACGCTCAAGCAATTCCTCCAGCGGTTAAATTAACCCTTTGGAGGAATTCTTTCGCGTCTTTATTTTTACTGGTTTGTTAACTTTATATAAGACTTTGTGCCTGTTTTTTTATTGGAACTGGTTGGAGATACTTTATATAGGACTCTGCAGTTTATATTATGAAATAATTTATTTATACTTATCTCCTGCGCTTCTTTTCATCAAGTTTACTGCGGAGATTGCATAATGCAAAGATAACGCACATTGATAGTACCATAACAAGGAAAATCAGCTGTACATTAACTGCATCACCTGTTTCTGGCGTAACATCAGCCTTTTTATTATTAAGAGTAGTATCTGATTTCTTTTCCTCAGATTTTTCTTTTATTGTGAATTTTACTGTAACAGAGTTACCGTCATCAAAGTTCGCAGTAAGCAGATGATCTCCTACCGCAAGTGTTTCAAGATACTCCGGCTTAAGTGTAATAACTACACTACCGCTTACAGCAGTATAGTTTGATGCATCTACAGCTTTACTTTCTACATCAATACCTGTAAAGTGACCAAATGTAAGCTCATCATCCACAGATCTCTTAAATACAAATTCACATCCTGCATTAGAGCCCTTTGTCCAGACAGCTCTATCACCGGAATAATTGCTATATCTGATGTCCCCTTCCGGATTTACTGATTTCTCTACTACTGTCAGCTTTCCTTCTTTTGTATTAACTGTAAATTGCTTTGTAAGATCATTTCCGTCCGCATCAGTAACAACAGGCGTTCCAGAAATCTTTACCGGATATGTTCCGACTTCAGTTCCCTTAGCTGATGCTTCAAGACCTGATACGGTATATGTCACATCATTTATTGTAAATTCTGTAGACTCAACACCTGATACCTCATGCTCTGTACCATCATATGTGAAATTACCACTTTTTGCTACAACGGTAATTTCATACCTTACATCTTTGTCAGAGCCTTCTTCATCTTCAGCTTTTCTATCTGTAATAGTAAGTGTTCCTTCTACTGATGTGATTTCATAATTATCTGCATTTGTTCCTTCGTTCAAAGTATATGTAAATGAATTCCTGGTTTCACCCGGCAGTTTTCTTGTTCCTGTCACCTTATATTCAGCCCCTTCTCCTTCTGCCCATCCGTCACCGGAAACTGTTACTTCTGCATTTGTAAGTTCTTTTCCATCATAAGCCTTACTGTCTGATGCTGATGTAAGTGTTACATTTCTCTTATTAATTACTATGTTTCCTGCTACCGGGGTAACACTGAATTCACTTGATACATCATTTCCTTCCGCATCAATAACAACAGGTGTTCCGGTAATATTTACAGTATACTCACCGACATCAGTACCTATACCCTCTGCTGTCAGCCCCGATAAAGTATAGATATGAGTAGTTTCATCATTTGTGGCTACCTCAAATGTATCAGTCACAAAGCCTGTTACAGAATGCTCACTTCCATCATAGGTAAATTCACCACTATTTGCCTTCGGAATAATCTCATACTTAGCCAATCTGTTAGTTACTGTTAATGTACCTTCCTGCGAGGTTATACTATAGTTGTCAGGATTTGTACCTTCATTTAATGTATATGTAAATGTATTTGCGCTGCTTCCAACAACAATCTGTTTTCCGGTAACATCAAATAATGCTCCTTCTCCCTCTGCAAAGCCATCACCTGTAATCTCGACATTATCATTTGTAAGTGGCTCTCCATCATATTGCTTTGTATCTGAAGCGGATGTAAATGAAACATTTCTTGTATCTATAACCAATTGTCCGGGAACTATATTAACTATAAACTGCTTAGTCAGATCTTTATCATCACTATTCTTAACTAAAGGAGTTCCTGTTACAACAACATCATATGTTCCGGCATCTGTTCCTATAACAGAAGCACTCAGCCCTGATACAGTATATGTCACATCATCACATAGAAACTCAAGTGTTTTAAAACCTGAAACTTCATGTTCATTTCCATCATATGTAACAGTGTCACTATTTACCTCAACATTTATCTCATATTTTTCAGTTCTGTCATTAACTGTAAGCTTGTTAATTACCTTGCTAATATTGTAATTAGGTTCTTTAGTATTATTATTAAGCGTATAAGTAAATCCATTATCTGAAGCTCCGGGAAGTGTCTGGGTACCGGTTACATTGTAAGTTGCCCCTTCTCCTTCTGCCCATCCGTCACCTGTTACAGTAATATTATTATTAGTTAATGGTTTTCCGTCATAATCCTTACTGTCTTCTGCTGATGTAAGCGTTACATTACGCTTTGCTATAGCTGCCTCTACACAGGCAGGTTCAGAATCTAAATGATCCTTATCACCTTTTACCTTATACCATACATAGTAGGTTCCGGCGTCGGTGGCTGTGGGGATGTCTGTGGTATAAGGTTGTGTCGCAGCGTCCTTCGTGCCGAGGGCGTATTGCATTTCGCCACCAGTTGCAGTACCAGCAGTTATAAGCTCCTGTGCCTGTCCGTTGTAGGTCAGTATCTTTGCTTCCGGTGCTTTGGTTACAACTGATGCTTCCTTCGCCGCATAGGTATAGGTGTAGGTCGTCGCCGCTGTAATTTCCGTATCAGTGCTCGGTGTCACATCCCAGCTTCCTGCCTTATAGGCAACGTTCGGCTTGGTGCCGACTGCCGGAATCTGGTCTGCCGTCAGCTTCAACGTGTCGCCCTCGTAGCCCGTCAGGGTCACGGACTTGTCCGCTGTGCTGTCATCATCCCATTTACCGTTGACCACCTTGAAGGTCACGGTCTGGCTGATGGTGTCCTTCTGCGCGTAGGTATAGGTGTAGGTCGTATCCGCCGTGATCTCCGTGTCCGCGCTCGGCGTCGTATCCCAGCTTCCGGCCTTGTAAGTGTCGTTCGACTTGCTGCCAACTGCCGGAATCTGGTCTGGTCACAGTCTTGTCTGCTGTTGCAGCATCGCCTTCGCCCTCATTCCATTTTCCGTTCACTACCTTAAAGGTCACCGTGTACGAAATAAATCCCTTGATTGTCAGTTCCTGATTTGCGGACGCATTGGTTGTATCGGTTGCCTTAAGGCGGACATAGTATGTTCCGGGAACAAGACCTGTGATGTCGCTGCCTGTTCCAACAGTCCAACTCTCGGCATCCGACTTCTTATACTCCATAGCGGTCGTAACGCCGGTGAGCTTTCCGTCGTTGTTGTCTGAGGTTGTGCAGTGTCAGTGTGATCGTTGCATCAGCAGTCGGTGTTCCGGAAACCGTGATCTGCGTGTAGCTGTCGCGGGTCACTTTTATCCCGCTAACCTCGGCAACGCTGTAATCTGTCGGGTAATAATACCCGTTGTCTGCGGTATAAACCACATCTGTCATAGCGCCGGTCAGTCCGGTCTGTTCTGCATCGCCGGAACCCGCGGTCTTGGTCATGTTGTCGCCCGGAGTAATGGTCACACTATGGGTAGCTGTAGGCGTAGCATATCCGTACACCTCAATCTTTTTTATGCCCTTAGACGTATACGCCAAAATGGGTGTGCCATTTACTTTCGGTGCCTTATCACCCTCTTCTGCGGTTTCTACTACAAAGGGAGCTTCGCTGTCTGTAGCGGTACGATTGGCGTCGTCATAGAATACGCATTTGGTGATGGTATATCCATCGGCAGGGGTGACAGTTAACGTTATACCGTATCCCCACCATCCCCAGGTCGGCACATACGATACCCGTCCATATCCATCTGGTGTAACCTGACTGAACGTAAGGGTAGCAATGTCTTCCGTGCTGTAACTTACATTCGCAGACGTCGCTGTGGAAGCATTGGATGCGCCTACTGCTGTAATGGTGGTCAGCAGTTCTTCAGTCTGTGTCTGTGCCGCGTTCACCGTAACATCACAGCTTGCCTTCTTCTCACTGTCCGCATTACTTGTGGCGGTGATGGTTGCGCTGCCCGCCGAAATGCCCTTGGCGTAGACGGTCAGAGTTTCGGTAGCATCTGCGCCGACTTCTGTTGTACAAGCAGAATCGGAATACAGCTTCACAGCGTCCGCGTTCGTTCCGCCGACGCTCCACTTGACCGTCTTGTCTGAGGCACCA
>CADANF010000046.1 GCA_902789175.1 uncultured Lachnospiraceae bacterium | reverse complement strand
GAGGCTCAAGTCTGCCTCCAAGCTATCTAAAACATTTCATGATGTTTTATTCAAAAATCGCTGTTTTTCTATTGACTTTTAATAGTTAGTCTATTTAATGTAATTTGGGCCATAGTCCCGGGGGCAGTGGTCCATTTTTATGTTAACTTGTTTTATCTGATAAAGCTTGTTGCCTGCCATGGCTCTTTCTCTGGCAGTCCGTATTTTTCTTTTCCAAGAGCAATGCTCCTCATTAAAAATGTCATATTTCTCGCAAGTGTTCTCATAGTCTGAAGTCCTTCTAAATCTTCACTAGCCTGTCCTATTTCCCTGCCATGAATGCTGTTCCAATATTGGCTGGATGCAACCGGCATGCCGCTGATCGTAAAATATTTATTCAGCTCGTCAAATGTTGCTGAAAGTCCGCCTCTTCTTGCTGAGACTACGCTTGCTCCAACCTTCATAGTCTTATTGAAATTTGTACTATAAAAAAGTCTGTCAAGGCAGGCAATAAGAGTGGCATTTGCTGATGCATAATAAACAGGAGAAGCGATCACAAGTCCATCAGCTTCCTTAAATTTAGGCACAAGTTCATTTACCACATCATCAAAAACACATTTGCCGTTGTCACGGCAGGAACCACAGGCGATGCATCCCCTGATAGCTTTATTTCCAACCTGAACGACTTCGGATTCAACTCCTTCCGCCTCAAAAACCTTAACCATTTCATTTAATGCTATACTTGTGTTTCCTCCAACTCGAGGACTTCCATTGATCATTAAAACTTTCATTTTGTCTCCTCTCAATTTCTCCAACATCCTGAATTTTCGGCACATGGCCCCCCTGGTCAACATAAAAATGAGCCATAGTCCCCAATCACAATACTTTTATCTGTTTACATAAATATGGACCATAGTGCCTGGCACTATGGTCCACTACACTCTATGGTCCATTATAGCAAAAAACAAAATGTGATAAAATAACCCTGTGTTGAGTTTTACTTCATTTTACCCATGAAAGATTAGCGGCTCTTCTTCCCGCGCTTCTCATAGTCTCGGCTGATTTTCTCATCCCAGGCACTGTTATCCAACTCCTCACAAACCCTCATGCTATCGGCCTTCATAACTGAACAAACTGCCTTGGAAACCCCGGCAAATACATTTGCTGTCCCTTCTTCATCGCAAACATAGTTTACTGTTCTCTCTCTTCTTATTCCAAACTTGCTTGCTTCAGCGTATGCGTCAATATTCGCTCCGATGAAAATAAACTCCCAACCATATTTTTCCTGCTGGCGCTTAACCATTTTCTCAATCTTCTCGCGCGAGTACCTGCTGCTGGCATTTTCCATTCCATCCGTTGTAATGATGACGATAGTCTTATCAGGCCTATCTTCCTTCCTTGCATATTTATGCACATTCCCGATATGATGGATTGCCCCGCCAACCGCATCGAGAAGCGCCGTACATCCCCTTACAAAATACTGCTCATCTGTCATTTTTTCAATTTTATCTATCGGAACTCTGTCGTGAATAACCTCGCTGACATTATCAAAGAGAACCGTTGAAACCAGCGCCCTCTCCCCTGTCTTCTTTTGTTTCTCCATCATAGAATTGAAACCACCGATTGTATCAGCCTCCAGCCCTGCCATTGACCCTGATCTGTCTAAAATATAAATAATTTCTGTTAATCCTTTGCTCATATTCATTTCCTCCTGATTTCATCTTTTATCTTGCATGAAATGACTCTTCAACCTGCAATAACATTTTGTGTTTTTGTTTGATTCATGCTATGTTTTTCTTGTTTTGATGATCTTATTCTAACGAAAATGGAGCAAAAAAAGGTCAACCCAAAGGCGACCTTTTAATTATAATTTTAGTAACTTATTTGAATTCTTATATTTAATTCTATTGTGAAAAATCCAGACTCTCCATCTAAATAGTAGATAAAGGGTCAAGACCATAGTCAAACAACACAATATCGATTTTTAAAACATTGTAATCCTCATGCTCGATGAAATATCCCACCACCGCATCCGTTTGCGATATCGGTGACAGAGCATAACCTGCAATCCTAAGAAAATCTACAGTTTCGTCCATGTTTAAATGAAGCCCCACAGCTAAAGCAAGCATTTTTCCCTTTGATGGCTTAACCTGACCTTTAAGCAACTTTGAAAAATATTGCTTGGAAATGTTTGCTGCAGCGTAAACCTCAGAATTCTTAAGTCCTTTTTTATTTATCAGCATCTGCAAATGTTTCTCAAATGACTCTTTATATATCCCTTTCAAAACATCTTCCAGTGAATTATTTGCGACTGCTCTGTCCTCTATCCCGGCCATCGCCGCTGCTCCAAGCAAGGCACAGCTTTCAGTATCTGCCTTGGACAGATCCCCTGCTTCTTCGTCCTGAATATTTTTAGGCGCCACACTGTCACTTGCATCCCATGTGTTTTCTGCGCATCTGTCTCTCGCAGCTTTCTTTCCAGCAATTCTACTAAAGAGCACCCTGACCGGAGAACTTTTCTCCTTATTATCCTGAGGCGCTTTCTCCTCGTCCGGTGTGCTATCACTGCGTTGTCCGAACTCTTGCATACTTTTCCTCGTAGCAGGTATTTTCTCCTCAGCAAGAGCCATTTTCACATAGCTGTCATCTATATAGCTTGAGATTTCATCAACAATCTCGCCTGATATCTTAACTGACTCATCACCAAAAACAACAAGAGTTATGTCAATTTCATGTTCTTCTAAGAAAGATGTAAAGGCATCTACTGCAATCTGAATACCTGTTTTCTGCGGAAAGCCATAAGTTCCTGTAGAAATCACCGGAAATGCGATAGACTCACATCCATTTTCAAAAGCAAGATTTAAAGCTTTGTCGTAACATTTTCTAAGGATTGCTTCCTCGCCCTTGCTGGCATTTTCCCAGCGAGGACCACTCACGTGTATAATGAACTTTGCCTCTAGATTAAAAGCCTTTGTGATTCCAACCTCTCCGGGCGACAGGTAACCGATCTTTTCACGTTCAGCCAGGAGATTTTCCATCCCCGCTGCTTTATAAATTGCGTAGTCTACGCCACTTCCCACTGCAACCTCAGGATTTGCCGTATTTACTATAGCATCCGCCTTAACTTTTGTAATATCATTTCGAATTATATGAAATGGCATATTCCCTCCCAATCATTCACTGACATCAAGTCGGTTAACATAAAAATGAGCCACTGCCCCCGGGACCATGGTCCATTTTTATGTTAACTTAGATCCACTGGTATTTTTTTAAATCAACTTTTCCATTAATTACTTCTACTCCCTCGGCCGAAAGAAGCTCCGCCTGTCTGTTTGCCCCACCAAAAGCAAATGCCACTGACAGTTCCCCTTTAGAATTAACGACTCTAAAACAAGGAATATTTTCCGGATCAGGATTTTTATGTAAAATGTTCCCTACCGCCCTTGCCATTTTTTTATCTCCAGCAAGCTCAGCAATCTGACCGTAAGTAGCAACATTTCCGTAAGGAATCATTTTAACTGCATCATATATTTTACGGGCAGGCGAATAACTGATCAGGTCATAACTCTCGGCTATCATCGCTCTAATATCTTCCTCAGGAACACTCCCATCCAAAATCACCGTATTCCAATGCAATTTATTCTGATGGTATCCGGGAACCACAGACTTATATAACTTTCTCCAGAAAAATGCTTTATCCGGGTCAACCTTCAGGTTCAGGTTCATAAAACCGTCCTTTTCATAAGTCCAAAGAAACGCCTTATTATTTCCCTTATATCTGACCAGCTGCCAATTATCATCATGAAATGGAGCGTCCTGAAATGTATCAGGAAAACTCAGACCATATGCTAAAATTTCTTGTCTCTTCTTTTCTAATGACATATCCTTCTCCTGTTTTTCATCAACTCAAAATGAGCCTTTACTCACAAATTCCAGGCTAAATAAAATACTCTTCTTTATTCTTTCAGGAACTTTACATGAGTCCTCACCAAGAATATTTCTTATCCAATCTGCCTTATCCCTTGAAACATTTCCATACATATTTACGCCACATACTCCAGCTTGAATTATATTGCGGATCTTGTCATCTTCATGTGAATAGAGCAAAATGACATATGGAAGTCTGTCCCAATATTTTCCCTTTGCCAGCATCACCGCAAGTTTTCTCTGCAATTCAACCGATTCCGCTGCCATAAATAGCTCATATATATCTTTCGCATTATAGTGGATATCATTTGCAATTATTTCTCTATAAGCCTGTCCCATAACACTCAGTCTTTTATCCTGCAAATATTTCCAAAAAATCTCCTCTGCCTTATCCTTTTTAAGCATACCCAATGCATGAAGAGTTCTTTTCACAACTGCTGCATCATCTGATTCCAGAAATCCAATTAAAATATCAGCATCATTTTCTTTTCCATTTTCACCAATTCCCAAAATACAAATGTTTCTATCCTGCGTATCCAGGCGATCCAGATAAAATTGTCTGATGTCTATATCCGATTTCATTTGAAGAATATATCTCGCAGAACTTCTGAGACCGGCTGATTTAGAAAGCAGCTTTTCTTCCAGCCCATTCCAACTATCATGGACAATGCTGAATTTATGTTCTATGGCTACTTTTTGCACCACTTCACTCTTATACTCTATAAAATCATCCAATTCCTCAATGGAAATGTCATACTTCTGAATATAACCGGCTATCAGATATACCTGAAGCTGACTATTTTTTTCATTTCTGATAAGTTCTTTTATCTCGTCACGCTCTATCAACTTATTTTCAAGGAAAAGTTTATAGAGACTTCTCCTGATAGAAAGTTCAAAATACTTTATTTTTTTTAGATCGTAAGTTGAGATCATCTCTCTGACTCTGGCTGAAATGCATTCACTTATATTATTTATGACTCTGAAATCCCTACGCTCTCCATTTTCAACTCTGCTTAAAAATGGAAGGATTCCCAAAATCTCCTCAAAAGACATCTGATTGATCAAATTTGTAACATTTGCTGCCAAATCTCTTAAAACTTTAGTCCAATCATTTAATCTTAAAATGAAAAATGCAGCCGAATCCTTATCTTTAAATAATCTGCGGATACATTTTTCTCTGAAAAATCCATTGGGATGAAATGTTCCCAGCCTTACTACCCACAAAAATGCTTCTTTGTCTGCAATTTTTGTTTCAATATCATAAAGATCCACATTTTTCCAATCAACAACCCACTCCATCGAAGTTATTTGCCTAAAATTCTCGTTTAAGTGTATCAATTGATTAGCGTTAAGCCCTCTCATATAGGTTTTAATATAATCTGCTACTCGTTCATTTACTTTTGCGTCCCCAACTACCAGTTCTTCGTATAAAACCGCCAGGCATCTAACATCCCCCTGAAGCAGATTGTCACCCAGTTCCCTTATTTTATCATTGTCGATATTTTTAGCTTTGTTGATATTTTGATTTTTATCATTGTTGATATCATTGTTTTTATTAAAAAAAAACACAACTATTCTCCTTAACTTTCTTCAACATGTATAAGCTCCCCCGGAAAATGAGCCACTGCCCCCGGGACTATGGCTCATTTTTATGTTAACCAACAGGCATTTCCAGCATTATTTTGACATGAGCTAAAAATGCATCTACTTCTCCTTCATTGCTCCCCCATCCGGTCACCAGACGAATAGGCACCATGCCATCTTTCTCCGGTGCCCATTCCTGAAAGGCAAATCCTCTTTTAAGCCTATCTACCACAGGACGTGGAAGTATCGGAAAAATCTGATTTGTTGGTGATTTGCTATAAAACTCCACACCCATACTAAGAAGTCCATTTCTGAGCTTTTCAGCCAATTCATTAGCATGTCTTGCCATTTCAAAATAAATGCTATCCTCGCCGCCTTCTAACAGCGCCTCAAACTGCACCCCCATAAGGCGTCCCTTCGCCATCATATTGCACTGGCGTTTGATCATGAATCTGAAGTTCTCTCCAATGATCGGATTGCGGATCACCAGAGCCTCTCCGAACAACGCGCCATTCTTAGTTCCTCCGATATAAAATGCATCCGAGAGCCTTGCCAGTTCTTTAATTGACAGGTCATTTTCCTTGCATGTGAGTGCAGAACCCAGTCTGGCTCCATCTATATAAAGGAGCATATTTCTCTCCTTACATTTCTCTGAAATAGCTTCCACCTCCGCTTTACTGTAGATTGTTCCAATCTCCGTTGGCTGCGAAATATAAACCATTCTTGGAAGTACGGTATGCTCATCTTCATATTCAACAAAAGCCGCATCTATCAGGGCAGGTGTCATTTTTCCATCCACCCCTGACATAGTGATAATGCGATGTCCGGTGCCTTCAACCCCTCCGGTCTCATGACTGTAAATGTGTCCGGTGCGGGCAGCTACCACGGCCTCGTAAGGCTTAAGCGCCGCTGCGATCACTGTAACATTGCATGGCGTTCCTCCCACCATCATATGCACATCACAATCCTCTATTCCAATAAGTTCCTTCACCAGCTTAGCTGCATGTACGCAATGTTCATCCACACCGTATCCCACAGTGTGCTCCAAATTAGTACTGGTCAGAGCTTCCATCACCTTAGGATGAGCTCCCTGACTATAATCTGACTGAAAAAAAATCATATGTATTCTCCTTTTATAAAATCTCGCAACCTTTATCAACGTCCCATAATTTCATTTACTGTTTTCGCTTATCTATGGGCAATAAAGATTTCTTTGCCCATCTTATCTATTTCAAACCTGTCCGGCGAAACCCTGATTATCGCAGTTCCATACGGAGCCGTGATAAACTCCTCTAATACAGGATCACGCATCAAAGCTGAATTAACTAACCATAGTTCAAGATTTTCCTCATCTTTATAAAAAATAAAAAATCCGAAAAATGAGTCACAGTCCTACCGATATTTTTTTCGTGCAATAATCTATTTTCTTCGATATCTGTCGATAATCTTATTGCTCCAAACATGAGCTTCTATATATCTCTCAGGCCCAAACTTTCCGTCGTTATTCCAATCCTGTGGCAGACCGTATTTTCTGATAATCTCCAGGATTTCCTCATAAGTATAAAGCTTCATTCTATACTCTTTTCCATCTGCGCATCTATCACTAAATGTAGGCATTGAGTCCCCATAGGTAAATGATACCGTCCGAAGATCAAATTCTTCTATAGGAATCTTCAGATAATCGCTCTCCTCATACCAGCTGTAAAGCCACGGACTAAACTCCACCACCATATAATGTGGCGATTCTATTTCAAGCACACCACCCTTTTTCTCAAACTCACACCTGAGAATCGCTTCACATCTACGTCTTAACGCAATATAATCCTCATTTCGCTGGGCACACATAGAATCAGGGCGCTCTGCCTTAATTCTATCAAGCACCATCTTCGCATCTTCCTCTTAAATCTGCGTCAAACTCTGAAATGGTCCCGTACGCCGGTCATAAAAATGATATAAATCCATCCTTACCCATTCTCCATATTAAAAATCAAATTCCACCATAGTATTATAAAAAAAAGCATGTTCAAATGCTTCTTTTATATCATTTAGTCTTTTATTATTATAATGCTTCAATAATTCTTCAATAATCCCTACAGCCATTGGAAGCTTGTCCAACTCCAAAATTTCTTCTTCATACTCGTCTATTATAATATCACACTTCCTGTTTATAAGATCAAATAACCCAATCTTATAAAGCTCCTTAAATTCTGGATATGATAATGCTACAATTTCCAATTCAGCTTCATTTTCAATTCCATAATCAAAATGTTCCATAGCTATTTTATTTTTAGGAACTACTATATATTTTTCTCTATCCATATGATCCCACTATTCATTATAATATTATAGTCTCAATTAGTTAACATAAAAATGAGCCATAGCCTCCGGGACCATGGTCCACTTTTATGTTAACTAAAAATGGATCAGTTCATTAACGCTAACATTTTTTCCACATCATATTCTCTTATTATTTGCGCATCTTCTGCTATTTCTTTGTCACTAATTTTTTTGTTGGTCACGATCACATCCGCATCTCTTACATCCTCCACCACCTCAGTAGCGAGCATTTCAAAGAAATTCTTCATATTCAGCACCTCAGTAACATTAAAATAATCTATTAAAAATGCCATAGTATTGTCCCCTGCAATTCTTGACTCGCTTTGTCTTGCCATATTAAGCCAGATGAATTCATTTTTATTAAGATCAAGTCCGAAGAGATATGCAAATGTGCTCTCGCAATCTATTTTAAAAGCCGAATCTACAGTCTTTGGCTCATAAACCTTGCCTGAATCTTCTATATCCCTAAGCATATAGCCGGCTCTGCAGAAGCAGTCATTAAAATGGATCCCGGAATAAACATTATCACAAAATAAGAGATATTTTATTGTAGGATACTCTGCCCTGAATTTCTCCAGATCAATATCAAAATATTCTGAACCACCATTGAATCCACGTACCTGATCTCCGGAATAGGTTATAGCCTCCGACTGTTTTTTATACATATTTCTCCATGAAAACTCAGTCTGATAGCCATTTTCATCCAGTCCGAATACCGAAAGGTCAATGTCATTAACTTTCTCCCAATAAGTAAAAGCACGAAGCTTCTTTGTTTCTCCAATAGCAATTCTAGAACCCCTTGTAAGAACACCAAATCCTGATTGAGTTGTTGTATCCTGGATAGGAAGAGCGTAATTCTCCATTTCTTTATCGATATAAACCTTTCCAAGCTTACATTTATATATGGCTCTCAGATTCTCCCTCATCTTATATACCAGTATATCAGCCTGTTCCTTTGTAATATATGATCTTCTTTTTTGCACCTCAAGTTTCGTTTCATCATGTACAAGTAGCTCATTATACTTTGTAAATTTGAAACTACGAGCACCTCTTTTGTCCTTAAAATTTGAATACTGTATCAAAAGCTGCATAAGCACAATAGGATTCTTTGTTTCCATATTTTCAAACACATACTCAACTTCTTTAGGACTATTACACCTGCTCAAAATGTAATTCATATTCCTGAGGAGAGCCGAAGCTCCCTTATTTTTCTTAAGGCAATCCACCGCACCGCCTATATTTCCTTCTTCCATCAGTTTTTCAAATTCAGAATTTACAGATAAATTCTTATCTGATCTGATGGCATTTACAAATTCTCTTTCCTTTTCTGTCTTTGGCTTAAAATGAATATGATGAAGCAGACCATTCCAGATTTTCTTCTTCTCAAAACAAGTCCTTATGTCACATTTATCAAGGAAAAAAAGCCTGTCGATCAAGGCTGTAATAAACTTTCTATCCTGATTCTTTAAGTTCAGCTTATTCATTGGCGCCTTATCATACTCATAATGGGTCAGCTCATCTAAAAATCTGATCACATCAGAAAGATACAAATGATCCGCAAATCTCATATCTCTCGTGTCTCTAAGCAGCTTAACAGCAGTATTTTTAGATGCGATCTCGGTAATCTTTGGATCAAGATCCAGGATCACATTTTTTACCACTTCATAATTACTTGTACTTAAAGGTCTTGTAGATAAAAGGAACTCCCTTGCTGTTTCGCATAACATTTCATTTGCTTCTTCCTCGGAAATGATAATAAAATCCCTTATCTCAGTTGCTTCATTCATACTTTTTGTTTTAAATTCATCTTCAAATACAGAATGAACTTCTTTTCCCATAAAGTGACCTACGCCATAAGTTCTTGCATAAGCAAAAAGCTGATCAAAAAGCAGTTTTCTACGACTTAAACTTCTTACTGTCTTAGGAAACCCCTTATAAAATGGCATAGATACATTTTTTCCAAGCATCTCTGCTGTATAAAGGATCATTTCCTGACTTAAGTATTCCTCTCCCTTTGTGATCCTTATTCCGTAAAGTCTTAAGAGAGAAAAAAATGTTGCAAATTTTATTTCTTCATCTTCTACTTTATGTTTTCCTATCAATATGTGTTTATCGAATAGAAAATCCTTATAGATTCTGTTCATTTTTTCCTCCCTTTATCATTCAATTCACTTTGATCGTACCACTAACCCGGATTCGAACCGGAAACACCAATAATTAAAGTAAGCGGCTCTACTAGCTGTGAATTGTTTTTATATCTTATGTTTACATTATACATATATCTCCAAATTAATCCCGGAAAAAAAGATGCGAACTCCAAAATGAGCCATAGTCCCGGAGGCTGTGGTCCATTTTTATGTTAACTCCAAATGAGCCATAGTTCCGGGAAGTGGGGTCCATTATCCAGATTTTGATCCAGATTATTATGATGATTCCGCGAAATCAAAAAAAAAATAGTCAACTTGACGATTGGCTAAAAAAATATCAATTAAGAAATGAACCCCAGTGCCAGGAACATTTTCCATCGCACCAGGGTTCATTTTAAAATTTCACTTACATTTCAAACTGTTTCTCAATCTGCAGAGATCAGATTAAGGTCATCTTTTAATCTTGCAACAATCGTTCTTTCTCCCTGTCTGTATTCCTTCTTTCCAAATAAGACAGCAATCTTTTGATCCTCAAGACCTCTTACTACATAATTATTATTTTCTGTCTTACCAAGTATTTCGCCTGCGAAAAACTGATAATCATGCTTCTTTATTGCCTTAAATGTTGAAAACAAATTATAAACGGCATAAAAAGGAAAAAAGTAACATATAACCAAAAATCCACCTATTCTGACACGTCCCAGATAAGTAAAGCATAAATATATCAACACTGATATAACAATCACTACTACTATCGACGCAGGAATAAGTGCAACCGCACTTTTCTTTGCCTTCTTGATAAACTTGTCTTCTAATTCCTTATTTATAGAAATCGGAAACAAACATTGATTATTAACCGCATTATTTAATGAGTCTTTTACTTCCATGCAATACATCCTCCAAATTTAGTAACTTAATTAAAAATAACATAATCCCTTTTATTTGTCGAATATTTTCTTCATAAAAATGAGTCACACTCCCCCGGGACCATGGCTCATTTTTCGAGAGTGCGTCTCAAAAAACGTAGGCGTAGCGGGCTACGCTGAGGATTTTTGAGGCGTGCTATCGATGTAAGCAGGCAAGCATTCGGTCCAGTTATTAAAGTGACGTTATACTAGATTAATGCATTCTTCCAGTCTTCTTCCTTAAAGCCTGGAATAACAGTATCCTCAGTTATCAGAAGTGGCCTTTTCACAAGCATTCCATCCGATGACAGAATTTTATACATCTCATCCTCACTCATATCCGGAAGCTTCTTGGAAAGCTCCATTTCTCTGTAAAGCTGTCCACTTGTATTAAAAAATCGCTTTAATGGCAGCCCGCTCTTCTTATGAAGCTCTCGCAATGTCTTTTCATCCGGATGATCTTCCTTAATATCTATCATCTCATACTTTATCTTGTTATCATCAAGCCACTTCAAGGCCTTCTTACAAGTAGTACATCTCGCATAACAGTAAACCTTAGTCATATCACACCTCCGTTATCTTCCTTAAATGTTACCATCAGTTAATTACCGCTCTTTTGTATACTTCGATATCATGCCCTAATAATTCCACAATCCTCAGCTCATCAACGGCATCATAGAAAGCGTTATGTGTTTCTGAATATCCTCCGGAAATCATATTCAAAATACTTTCCACCCCATACCCGCTCTTCAATCTCCCTGTTTTGCAACACGAAGCATCCTCAGGTATAAATGCATTATACTGTCTGTAAGCCGCTATCTTCATGATGTCAACCCACACAAATGCCTCTAATTCCGGCAAATGCTTGTAATCGAAATTCGCATTATAAGCAAATATAACTTTCACAGATTCATTTTTAAGCAGCTTCTTAATATCCTCAAGAGCTCCCGCTCTAGACATTACAACTGTTTTTTCTTTAGGCGCATCCGCAATCGTATTTGAAAACATCCCTCCTGTTTTATACTCAGGAGAAATAATATAATACTTAGAATTCAATTCTTTCTTTGTCTCGCCATCAGCAATAACTATCCCAATAGACATTACTTCATCCGTCCAGGTTGTTTCTGTATCAATAACAGCAAATTTCATATATATGGCCTCGTTTGTAGCTTCATTTTCATTTAACGCCCTGTCTATAAGTTTCATGTTAGATATGTTTCTTAATGTGATTATAAATATTCAATCCACTTTCCTGGCCATACTTTGATAATATCGCTCTATATATTTGTTGCTTACTGTTTTTAACACCAAGTTTTTTTACAACTATAGAAGCTACACTACTTGCTACATCATTAGGAAAACTGGCCTTACTCATTATTTTCAACACCTCATTGTTTTTTGCTAGTTTTTCCTTGGCAGTAACCACCTTTAAATCAGCTTTATTACTAACTTTTCCATTTGGAGCGTCGGACTTTAACCCAGCAGAAACTTTTTTAGAAATCGAATTCACATCAACCTTAATTGGTGTATTATCAACATATTTTGCCAAAACAGGCTTAATCTCTTTATATAATTCAACACCATCGGAATACTCATTTTTCAAAGCATTGTGCATAGCAGAAAGAAATGTATCTTTTCCATATAATTTAGATGCAATTTGAGCAGTTCTGTTTGCAACATCTTTTTGACATCCCATTGCTATAACAGCCTGCATTACATCTTGATCTAAATTTTCCTTATTTTTTCCACTTGTATTCTTAGCACTCTTATTTGCACCAGAATTACTTCTCTTGTTTTTTTGTTGCTTAGCTTCTTCTCCTATCTGAGATTTCTTTTCAATTTTAATATTTTCCATTTCTTTCCAGTAACTAATTACATTATCATAATCCTTATCCTTACTTATGATTACAATGCTACACCTGCTTACTCCGTACTTTCCAACCAGATATCCCAAATATGATATAATATGCATATCAACAGATTGATTTCCCGTAGGAACCTTTACCATTTTCATATCCGCCTTTACGTGATCACCAACCTTAGTCATATCGAGTTTCTTGGCATTCTCTGTAAAAAATATAATGATATGATCCGTACTTCCAAGATTCTCACAACCTTTAAGTCCCTCTTCATTTACATTTTCATAATCAATCAAATAAAATGTTTCCATTATTTAACCGTCCTACTTCTCATTATCTATCATAATCATATACTCTATATTTATCTTTATTTACGCCATTTTTCTTATAGTTTTGAGAAAAACCTCGTAAATATAGTTATGGAATATAATGCTGTTTCTTTATTTTTTTCCTCATTCATCACGCTAATGAATCTCCATAATTCTTAATTACTTCATCACTATCTTTTCCAGATATTGATTTACCTGTAGCCTTTTCAATTGCTGCAAGTAACATTTTTGCTCTACTAATAATATGACCATGAAAATCATCATTTCTACAGCAAGTAACATCTATCCAGTGTGTGCCGATATACATATCAATATCTGCCCCATCAGCCTTTCCCTTACTTTCAATCTTGGATAAATATACACTTGGGGCTACTCCCCCTATTTCTCTATTAGTTGAATAAGAGATAGGAGTTTTATTTACTACTGAATTCCATAAGGCTTTATCATATTTCTGTTTCTCGCAATATGCTCTCGGAAAAATATGATGAATATCAATATTTTCAGCCTTATACACAGCAAAATCCATTTCTGTTCCTGAAATAAAATCCTGACAATGATTTTTTAATACAAGTGCCATAATTCCCTTATATGCAGCTGATAAACGTGATTGTAACCCTAATAAACGTAACGGATTAAAATAAGATTCTTGGACTGTACGTGGAACCTTATTGTCATCTATGATCCATTCCATTACTCCAACTACATCATAAACATATCTTGTTTCATTGGCACCGCCATACATTTCACCGAATACTCCACACCAATACCACTGTTTGATTTTATTTTTAATATTTGTTTCTTTTATCTTATTATCATCTGCCAACAAAGTACAAAGAACAGCCAGTGGAATAAACTGTGTTGTATATGGTAAATCTTTACTTGAAAAAATTCTTTCTGCCTCCAATAACTTTTCTGCCTCTACAAAACCGGCAGATAAATCATCTGCATATTTTTTGTATTCTTCAAGTGAAAGATTAAGTACATCTTTCTTCTTACAACTAACAGTTCCCCCTTTTTTATAGGTTGAGAGCAATGTACATGCAGTTAAAAAATCAGTGGCGGTTATAACCGAAAGCAAATCTCCATCAAAGTATTTTTTCTGTCTTTCCTCCCAATCTTTCCTAAGTTCAAAGTCATCCATTGCAAATATTGCTGTAACAAGTTCAAATACGGTTAAAGATACTCCCCCAGTATTAACATTTTCAAACACCTGACATACCGCTTCTTTAGGTGTATTTTTACTCAAAAGTATAACTGGCATCGTATATTGAATGACAGGCATAATAATCTTTGCCTGAAACTCCATATACTCATTAATTACAGTATTATTATGATATTTCAAATATTCTTGTTGCCATAAAAAAGTCTTTGGTGTATCAAGAATAATATTCAGTGGGAACATCTTCTTTTCATACTCTTTTTCGGGAGTAGATAAATCAAGATTAATCTCTCTCCCAAATATTGATGTTGATATTCTTGTTTCTGGAACAGATACAATAGCCTCAACTCTATCAACATCTGGATTAATAGCCTTTTCAATATCTATATAATAAAATCTTTTAATCTCTTTACCTTTATCAGTTCTTGTATTAACAGGATTTTTGTTATACAAAGCTGAAAAAATAGAAGTTAATCTCTGCTGTCCATCAAGAATCAATTCAGAAGGTACTACATTTTTAGCCGGGGATCCCTCAATCACTCTATACTTAAATCTTATATTTTCATTTCCATATTCAAGAAACATAGCTGCACCAACGGGATAGCCATTAGTAATACTTGCAATT
The DNA here is from genome assembly GCA_902789175.1 of uncultured Lachnospiraceae bacterium. Classification (GTDB taxonomy): domain Bacteria; phylum Bacillota; class Clostridia; order Lachnospirales; family Lachnospiraceae; genus Eubacterium_Q. Next base: position 8,321 of record CADANF010000046.1, on the reverse strand, counting down.
AATGCCTTAATTCTATTATCGTCCCAAACCCATCCACGTTGAAAATCAGGAAGTTGGGCATATCCATCATCAACTGCCTTCATCAATCCAACTATTAATCTATCATTTGTTTGCATAAATAAAACCCCTTTCACTTATATCCAATATTATAAATCTTCCAATATTTTTTTGAATGCCCATTGTCGTTCACTTTTGTTTCCGTATTTAATTAATTCTGCATAGGTAATATCCCTTTCAAATCTACACTTTGGATTAGAACATCCCATAAAATATCTCTTTTTTCCACTTTTTAAATATTTATGCATAGCTTTTAGTGAAGCTCCACATTTAGGACACTCAATCCCCTCAGTATATTTTTTACTCTTTCTATATGCGCTTTTTGTTCTTCTTCTGAAGGCATATACATCATTAATAGCTTATATACTGCATCAACATTTTTATATGTAAATCTAATTGGTTTCTAATTGAAAAAAAATAATAAATAATTATACAAATCATCAAGCTGAAGAACTGCAATCATTTTGGGGCACCGTTCTTAACACTTTAGCTAATGCCTCACAATGTGTTGTATTTTGCATTACAGGATTATAGAAATAATACTTATCTCCTCCCCTAAAACACTGAGTCCTTGATACTTTTCTATTTTTATAAAACAACTTTGTAAAATAATCAGCTATATGTGTCATAAATCTCCCTTTACTAGGGTTTCCAGCTTCTCTACGTCCTCCTGCCTATCTAATACGTGCATTCTTGCATGACAATTAGGACAAAGAGCTACGGTATTATTAGTACTGTCTTCTCCTCCACGAGATAACCATATTACATGATGTACTTCGAGATACGGATTGCCATTTTTATCATTAAATGGAGCTGGTAACTTACATAATTGACATATTCCATTAGCGCGCTTCCTGGTTTCTCTAACCACCTCTGCACTTCTTTTAAATGCATCTACTAATACCTTTTTTCGTCCACCTGTACCAGATACATCTTTCTGTAAATATTCTTCAATGCTTTGCTCAATCTGAACACTTTGCTCACGATCTGGTTTCCAGTTAATAAACCGGTCTTGCTGAATAATCCAAACAAAAGAATGGGCATCAATTAATCTTAGGATTCCTTTTATATGTAGTGTCTCCTCTATCAATTCACGAATATCTTTTATTATATTTATAAATCCTTTATAGTTATCCCAACTGCATTTACGTGACGTAGAAAAATCAATCCCTAATAATTCAAATCCCTTATCAAAATGCCCAGTACTAATTGGAAGAAAACAAGTATCATCTTTTATAAAGAATAAAAATGCAATGGTATCATATTTAGCACCAAAAATATCCACTGCTTTATTAAATGCATCCTCTTCACTACATAAAGGGTTACAGTAAATATCAAATAGTACTCTCTCTGCATTTTCTTGATAATTCTTATGATCCTTATTAAGCCTGTTATTAAAATCAATTTGCTGATTTACATTTACTAAATTATCAGCCTTACTCATAGCCCTTTTAGCACATTCAGCTATCTTCCCTGTTCCAATCCAAGTCTCATTCCATTTTTGAAAATCAAGCAGATTTCTAGCCTCTTCTGCAATTCTTGTTTTATAACCTTCTTCCCTTCCAAGAAATCCAGAACTATCTCGAAAGCTGATACATTCCGATTGCCCATCAATATACCGCACATATGAAGAAAAACGGCACAGCTGACTAATCAGTTTTTCTTGATTATTAACAAATGATTTCTTGATACCACTTGAAACTCTTAATTCAATGTTTTCTTCAATATAACTTAAAATATTTTCCAAAGAATCCCTATTAATTTCTGTAGCATGTGAAAACTTTATAAATTTATCATCCCATCCTTTAATGATATCCGCAGTAATCGGTTTTTTCAGCCAAAAAAGACTATTTTTATCAAAATGTAAAATAACTTCTTCTTTATTTTTTTTAATAGATATAAGAACACCTACAGCTCGTACCATACTGCATTCTTTTCTATTTTGCTTGTACTGAAACAAAACTAAAGTCTTCCCAATAAAATTAAACGGAGTTCTGTTTGATATATATTTTCCGTCTCTTTCCTCACTTTTCATATCTACTTCTATGAAACTTTTAAATGTTTCTAGACTATTAAATGAAGTGTTATCAGTATTCGGCAAAATATATATTTTCTTTATATCCTCACAATTATTCTTATTATTATAGTATCCCATAATCCCCTGTTTTCTTTCAAATATTAATAATCACTTAAAACACTGCCCACAGGTTGAATACCCCTGATTTTCAAACTCCTCTGATGACAAATTTGATATACCATAGTCATCTGGAGCGATTCTTTTCACGTATTTACATGAAGGGTAATGGATTAAATACCACAGCTATTAATAGCATTATTATTCCCGAAAATATACCTCCATTTGAAATCACCCCGATACCGAATAACAACATCATCGCTGAGATTAACCAATCAATTACTCTTAATATTAATTTCATTTTCGTTTTCTTTTATTATGTCATTTTTTTCTACAATTCTTTATACCTCTGTTTTTACCTTCCATATTCCCATTCTCTGAATCCGGCTGACTTTGCAGATTGATAAACAGGAAGAACTATCTCTGATAATCTGTTTCTAAACTTCTCTTTAGAAAGTTCAGGAGCATACAGCCTACCTTCTACCATTGAAGAATTTAAATGTTTCTTCTTTACTTTATCGAACTCTTTATGAATTCCTTCGTATTTCCACATCAGCTGATAGGACAGATACTCTATATCTGTCAGCTTTTCAAAATAAATGTCCCATTTAGGAAGATTGTTGCTCTTGGCTGAATTTATGCTTCTGGTTGTTGGATGAAGATTCCAGATTTCATCATTTGCCACATAAGACCAGGGAACAAAATGATCAATCGAAATCTCATTTTCACTAAGCTCTGTATTTCCATATATCTCCATAACTGGCTGGATTGTCATTATCTTCTTCCAATACTTTTGTACATCTTCCAGCTTTCGCTCCTGAGACGGATAAAGCTTCTCGATAATACCAGGAACATTTGGATTTCTCCTCTGAATGTATTCCACCAGATTATATTTGAGCCAACCCTTGATAATAACCTGATTCCTTCTGATGTACTCACTCCAATTTTCATTAAAATGGATTTTTGTTCTCAGCCCATCCATTTGATCAAATTTATAGATCAGGTTCTTGTAAGCGTTGATTCTTTCGATCAGCTGCTTTTCACCAACCTTCCAGTCATTGGTCTTCATATCAAGAAATGGAGCCTGCAAACGGTAAGGAACATTTCTGGTCAGAGTCCTCTTGTATTTTATGACCTCTGGATCCTTGCAATTCCTTATAAACTCAAGAAGGATTGCTTTATTCTCTGAAGTTTTAAAGTTAGAAATCTCCACCAGACGATTTACTGCAAACTCCAGATTATCCCTTGGTCCCAGATTCAAATGGTACTCCGCCACCATATACCAGGCGTCAGCGATCATCTCGTCGATGATTTCCTCATAAGAGGCCGTTGTCTGTCCCGCAAGGATCTTCTCCACGATCACCTGAAACCAGAACATCTTATAACACTCACTGGTGTTGTCAAAAAGATGCCCAAAATATTCAATTCTTAAACCATCTGATTCTGGTAAAATGAAATCCATATGTTAGCTCCGTGTTTTCCCCTGCGAAATTTGAACTATATATACAACTATTTTATTATATCACAGTTATATCTGATTATTTGAAAAATCCCGGCGATGTATAGAACGCTTAATGAGCCATAGTCCCGGGGGCAATGGACCATTTTTATGTTAACTTACTGGATTTCCTTAATAAACCTCATCTGCTCTTTCTCGCTCCCGTAACCATTATTTCTGTAAAACAAATGAGCCTCTTTTCTTTTCATACCTGAATTAAGCCTCATCATAAAGATGCCATTTTCCCTGGCCCATTCTTCCGCAGCAAAAAGAAGCTCTTTGCCAAAGCCCCTTCTGCGATAATCCTTAGCTACTGCAAGGCCAAGCACATTACACATACTCGGTGCATAAAGCACATCATAACGTTCAACATGAATAAATCCAACAACCTTGCCATCATTAACAGCAGCAAGAACAGACTCCCTTGCAGGATTTAATGCCTCTAGCCTTTCCTTTAAGAGCTCCTTATCACAAATGTAACCTAGATCCATTTCACATATTTTATGAATTTCTTCAAAATCATCAACAACCGCCTTACGTATCATTTCTTATCCCCCACCTTTCTTAAAACCATTACATTTTTGCAAACGAAAATCTCATGCTACGTTACACTTTTGCAAACGAAAATGGACCAAACAAAAAATGGCCCATCATTTTCTGGCAATAAACATTCCATAATCTTTAGAAACGTGAAGAACTCTGTCACGCATATTCTTTTCAAGCACGCAACGAAGTGTCTCTCTCGGATAATCCTGAATATCCGAAAAACGTGGAAGCGAATAGATATAGTCGATCAGGTCATCTACATCAGTTACTTCGAGCGAATCTTCATATATGAGTTTTTCCACCACAGGAAAATATTTCTTCAATGTATCTGCACCATTCTGCAATGTGAAATTATAATTGTATGCACTGCTGATAGGAAACTCGTCAAACATCAGCTCTACGTGCTCGCAAATACCATTTTCGCCATAAGTGGCACAGTAGAACGTACCATTTTCCTTAAGAACCCTGTGAACTTCCTTAAGTCCTTTTAAAAGATCCGGAACATGATAAAGCATCATATTTGCAATAACCACATCGAATTTTTTATCCGAAAATGGAATCTCCTGAATATCAACAATCTTATACTCAATCTTACCAGACTTGTGAGTATCCTTAAGCTTTTCCTTTGCAGCAAGGATCATACCTTCGGACAGATCAGAAAGAATCAGCCGAGAGCAGCGATCGATAATATCCTCTTTTCCACGCCACATTTCTCCTGTACCACATCCAAGTTCAAGCACTGACAGCCCTTCTTTTATCTCATAATTAGAAAAGATCCAGTTCCCGAATCCCTGCTTATTTGTAGAATACTTTTGATGGATTGAAATCCTGGTATTCAATTTATCGGAAGTGCTGTATTGTTCTCTAACCGTTGTTTCATCATTACTTATCATTTTCCATCCCTCACTTTTCTTAAAAATGGACCATAGTCCCGGGGGCAGTGGTCCATTTTTATGTTAACCTACTGAATTTACCTACTACCCCTCAATTTCGCTAAACTTAACACTATACTCGCCATCGAACTCATCGTCATCATCACTGTAATCTATGTCCCAGCCATCCATCATTTTTTGCTCCAGATAATCAAATAATTCTTTTTCAACCTCAACCTCTTTATCTCCCCAAATGCCTGCAGTTATCTCAACTATCCCTTCTTCATGGAAACGTTCTTCAGGGAAACTTATCTTCATGGATAGAACAGCATCTGCAGGTTTAAAATAATACAGTGGATTATACTCAGCAAAATTCATCATTATGTCCTGCTTTGTATCATCATCTATTTTTTTGTCTGAAAGCTCTTTTCCTTCGGAGTTTACCAGCGCATATCTAAACTTGAAAGTTTTATACTTCACATCATCTGGCTCACATTTGACATTGGAATTTCTATCTTTAATCTGCTGAAAAAGTTCCTCTGTTTCAGACATTAAATTTTCTTTCCACATTTCCGCATCCGACAAGATATATTTATTTCCATCAGTTGCCACGGCCTCTATAATGTGCCTTGCATTTTTAGTTGGATTTTCTTGATTAATAATCTTATTGTAGCCATAAATTTGACATATCTCGTCATATTTAAGCGCCACCTGGCCTTCATGACTTTTAGCGTCGCTGATAATGCCGAGCACCATATTTTCTGTAAGATAAATCCTCAGACTGTCAAGCCATATAGAACCCTCTTTATTTGCTTCTTCATCAATATCCTTCGCCGTAATATTGCCAAGAGATATAACCTTCCTCGAAGTTCTAACCTCATATAGTCCTCCAAAGAACGGAATCGCACTAACTATCCCTAAAATGACACCGGCAAGTCCAATTCCATGATAAAATACGCTAAAAAAATTTACCTTAACACAAATGATACATACATCACCGAAAATCTTATCCATACTGAAAGTAGATACATTTTCGCCGATGATCTTCCCCGCTTCTGATGCAATATTATTTCTTGCTTTAGAATCGACAATATGCTCTGTCATTCCCTCAACGCGGTAAGAACCCGTCGCCTCTACATGAGACTTTATTTCTTTATATTCCTTATCGTCTAGTTCGGCTAATCTATATTCCTTCCCATCTGATATAAGGTAAATCTTTGCTTTCTTTTCATTACCAAGATAGATTGGCACCTCTGTTATATCAAAATAAACCACTCTTGATGCATGATTTCCCGAATCCAAAAGAACCGTATCAAGATGCTGCTCATTTCTAATTTTTTCTGCTGTTGGAGCTAAATTTAAAATGATAATAAGAAACGACACCGTCATTAAAATGGCTCCAACCATAAAAACAGTAAATGCTACGCTATAATAAAATCTGATATTCTTATTTTTATATACCATGCTTTAAATCCACCTTTTCTAGTATAACGGTAGGCGTAGCGGGCTACGCTGAGGATTTTTGAGGCGTGCTATCGATGTAAGCAGGCAAGCATTCGGTTCAGTTATTTAAGTGACGTTATACTAGTATAACGTCGGCAAAATAACTGGTCTTCACTTTCTCATACAAAGCTAATACCTACCACACCTTTAATCTGTTTTTAGTAGCAATCCCAGTTATAGATCACATGACTAAAATCTCTATTTTTCAGATTTTCATCTGTGATAAAGAAATTCGCCACCCCCGAATCTCCCCATATGATTATATCCATTTTATCATCATAAACACTGTCTATCTGAATTAAGAGCTTACGCGTATCATTTTCTTCTCTGATCTCGTACTGGGTAAAAAATGGATATCCCCCTATCCTGCTTCCGCCATTACATAATTTGTCAAATAATTCATCTTGTGCGGCGTCATCTAGATCACTTATACTTTCAATTTTAAACGCCGCCCCAATATGCTCTTTAAAAATCTTGTCGAACTCCAGTGTATCTATGCTTGGAAGCTGCATTTCCTCTTTAAATGTTACCTTGTACTCTTTTTTTGGATCAAATGGCAGCATTACATCATCAGCTTCATTTAAATCCGGCATTAAAGCTTTGATCTCATCTACTTCCATCGCATTATCAGCATTTTCATGAAAAATGATCCTCCACGATGCCTGATTATCTGGCTCGTCAAAATCAATCCCGGAAATGTCATCGTTTGCTATAAAAATCTGCATAAGACCACTCTCAGGATAATTTTCCATCTTTGGAACCTCTGAAAAATTAACCTGCAGCATAAATACAAGTTTCTTCCCTGTCTTCTTATCAAGCGGCCACTGACTGTCTTTAGGTAAATAAGGAACTCCAGATAACTTGCTGTCAGTAAGCTCTGTCGCCCCTTCCTTAAAATCCATAGCTATACTTCTTTTCTTGCCATATTTTTCCACAATTTCAATTATTTCATTTGCTGAAATACTCATATATTTTCCTCCCCTTTGTCAGTTCAAATATAATCAAATTTTCCCGATATGGATCTTATAAAACTTTCTATATTTTCCTTCAAATATTGAATCTGACATTTCTGTATTTTATCCCATTGCGTTTTACTATTATTATTTTTTTCTAATAAACTTAATAATCTTTTAAAAGCCTCTAAATCATCTTCGGAAAATTGTCCTTTACTTGCATTTCTATATACAGCCAATAATATTCCTCTAAAATCATTAATTTGATTTGATGTAGCTTTCTTTAACATTTCATATATTTCGTCCTGATTATAAAGACTAATAAAACATCGATTTTTAATATATTGTTCCGTGTTTGCGCAAATTTTATTATAGTTATTACTTAATTCTGAAGGATTTAATAAAGATATTCTTTTTTCGTTTTTTTCCGAAAATGCATCAGTAAGTTTTTTATAAAAAACATTATACTGCTCTTTTATTCTATTATCCCTTATATCTCCTTCCAGTTTATAAAATATTAAATTATCTTCAATACTATATTCTTCTTCCAATCCCCTCAGATTTTTTATCATTAACTCACAAGCTTTTGAACAGTTAAAATCAACGATAGAACTAACATAAATCAAATAATAGGCTAATTTATTATATGCATTTAATTTAACCTGAATTATTCATGGAACAGTTTTCTAACTAAAACATGTGCCATGAAGCTTTAAATTTGATCCATGCTGCTTAAACTAATCTTTTCTGCCTGAAAA
>CADANF010000045.1 GCA_902789175.1 uncultured Lachnospiraceae bacterium | reverse complement strand
ACTGTATATGTATGTAGCAAATGATGGGATACAGAAAAAAGCAAGTTAACTTGAGAAATCTCCCATTTTAATTTGTACTAAATCTTGACAGAGGACCAACCTCAACCCCATTTATTAAATCTACCAACATTCCTGTCTCCAAATTGTGCAACGAGCATCATTTGTTGTATTTCATTAATTTCATCAGATATTTTCTTTTTCTCTTCATCTTCTAATGCATTTTTTCTCTTGTCTCGCAGCCACATCCAGTGTTCGACAAATAACATATAATTCTCCGGTTCTTCTATATGTTTATTCAAATTATTTTTTCTGCCCGATACTTTTTTCTGATTTCAGGATGTTTCTTTAGTTTTTCAATCAAATCATTATATTTTGCTTCTCTTTCACTTTTATCCATATTATTTTGTCCTCTCGGTTGTTACATAGCCCCTCGCTCTGTAGCTTTCTCGACCTGTTCTAAATAATGCCTATAACTCTCTTTCGCTTCTTCAGGAGCATCTTCTCTCAATTCATAGCCAAACCCATTCTCTTTTTCCTTTATCCATTCTTCTTTGCTCATCCAAAAATAATCCAACTTTGTCATCTTCTTGCCACCTCCTCTTTTTGCTCAAAAATGGTTATATTCAGACCGTATGGAATTAACGAGGCCCTCAAACGGGGAGTGCATCCAAGAAGGTCCGGCATTATTTGTAATTTTAACACTTATACTATTCACTGTATCACCCCCATTTGTTGACAATCATATCCTAATTACATAATAACATTTAATCATTTACTGACTATTCTACATCTTTTTTCAGTATTAAATATCCATATTCCTTGCATTCAATCCTGGCATTCCAATTCCAGACATTCTTCTTGATGCAGCTTCTATAACATCCGTGTTATCAACCACTCTGCTATTCTGATTAACAATAACTACAAGTCCAACTAATACGTATTTATTAAATAAACCGCCAAGTATAATGGCGCACCCTACCAATATGTATATTGTTCCTTGGTTACTTAATAATAGTCCCAGGAAACCCATTATGATACCATTTGAAGCACTAAGTGCATATTTATCCGTAGCAAGTGCAGCGATTAAATAAAACAAACCATATATCAGAGGAATTCCTCCGAAAATATAGGATAATATTGCGATTCCTTTTGCAGTTGCCAGTGCACCTTTTTCAAATTTTTCTTTATTCATTTAAAACTTCCTCCTTCAACAATATGAGTTAATTATGCCCTCGGCTATCACTCTTTAAATCACTGCCAAAATATGGCGCCATTAAAGCCGCCATATTTTGACACAAAACTTATTTTTTATTTTTGACAATATCAACTACAGCTAAAACTGCATTTATCACACACCATCCAGACCAGATTTTAAGATCTGAATAGCTTCCATAATTTGTAAATCCAATTAACGCAGCCAAACAAAAAAGCACGATAAGCGCTATATTTCCGCCCTTACCAACAGCCTTTCTTGTTGCAACAGACACAATTCCTCCTGCTAACATCAAAAATGCAACTATTATCCCTGCTGATCCTGATGATTCCCCGTTTTGCTCCAAAGCATTAGAAACGCCAGCCGCGCAGGACTGAAATGCCACTAAGCCAAATAAAACCATTGATATTATTCCTGATACTAATTTCCATACTTTCATAATCATATTCCTCTTTCTTCCTAATTTAAGTTTTACAGGCCACGTATTAACTAGTATTTACGCCTGTCAAAAAAGTTATATAAGATCTTATGCTGTAATTATCTCACTTCTACTGTGTCATAAATGACACAGTTGTATTTATTTTTTATCTTTAATTGCAAAAATAAATGCTTACCAAACTAATATATTTTTCATCTTAGAAAATACTTCCATATGCTTTCTTTAAAACAGGTTATGTTATAATGCTAAATACATACCCTATGATATGGAGGTTACATTTAAATGCTTTTTGTTCAATCATTAAATACATATTATGAGAAACATGAACGTTCTTCAGAATACGCAAGACTTAGAACTGCTGACCTATTTTGAAAAATCGATTGCGATGAAGATGTTGAATGGTGCCCAACGAAACATTATGGACACAACGAAGCATTTAATAATGAGAAATCGATATTTTATCATAAAAACTGCCTTAATGAGACCGCCTTTATACTTCATAAAAACCAATATGGAAGGATAATTTTCAACAATCGATATGTTAACCCCGACAGCCAGCAGTGGTATTATGGATGGCATATTTATAACATTATCAATTGTGATATATCTGAATGCAGTGAAAAAATGTTTTTTGAGAAGCACCCTGACCATGAATATAAGAAACTTCTTGATCTTAAATAGCCTGTTATAGTATTAAGCAAACTAAAAGCCCTCCAAAGAGGGCTTTTTAAGCATTATACACTATTAATAAATCTCTTATACATAACGGCCATTAGATAAACGCCACCATATATAATGGCAGAGTTATTTTAGCGACCCATTCTTCTAGACTTTGTTATTTTTCTTTTTAACATAATCCCATCTCCATAAGCTCTATCAATGTTTTGCTCACTTTATTACATAGCAAAATCAACATTTTGGAAAGTTAAATGGACCATAGTCCCGGGGGCTATGGTCCATTTTTATGTAAACCTTAATTGCTGGATCCGCTGCCTGATGAACTTCTGGATGCTTCCCTGTCACGGATCATATGCTGAAGTGCTACAAGAATCGCAACAACCTTTTCCTCATGCTCTCTCTTATAAATATCAATGCAATACTTATCATGAAAAGAAAGCATCTTCTGTCCAATAACAGCAATAATATTGCCGTATTCATCATAAAGCTCAAAATTAAGTCCCAGGATGTTTCCTTTAAGGCGCCATCCAAGTCCTTCAATATTAGTCACATCTTTAATAATGTGAAATATCTCATTGGAGAGCTGAAACTCCTGTCCATTAGCCATAGTGATGTAATGACGTTCGTGAAATGAAAGAAGTTTTCTCTCAATATGAGCCACTTGTTTCCCTGCGGCAGTAAATAGATCAGTCTTATCATGTAATGAAATCACTTTTGATCTGGCCTGATAAACCACTCTCTCACCGGAATCTGTTATATCTATATGATGATGCAGACTTAAGATCTTTGTACTTGTAAATAGTGAGTATTCCGGAACACCGAAATTACTTACATTATTTACATTTGGATCTTCACCTGCATTATGAAACCTATGAACCTTTGAAAAAACTCCCATATTTTTCCCTTTCCATCTTATTTTTTACATCATAAATAAATCTCATGAATCCCTCTATCTATGCTGTATGAGAGATTTTAATATCATATTTCTCCTTAAATTTCGAGCATCGATTTGGTAATAATATTCCCTCATGTTGCAATCTTCCTGCTACAATTCCAGGATGTACACCAATTGTTTTTGCAAATGCAACAATCTCTGCATCTGATGTAAATTTGCTTGGAGCAAATTTTCTAAATGAAGCTGCCGGAATAAGATAATTTGTTGCAAAATTATCTGCATCTTCTTCCAGTTTTTCATTTAGCTCTATCATTTCCTTTTCACCATAACTAATGAATACAGTCTTTGTTTTTTTCTGCAATACATGTCTAATCTCATGAAAAAGAGAAAACCAAAAAATGTCTGCATCTAGTCTTCTGTTGTTCATAGCCAAGACAACTCTTTCATCGTTTATCCATTTAACTGCACCATTAACTCCAGAATTTTTAAGATTAGGTAATAATACAAATGCCACACCACATTCTGCAAATATTTCTCTCATTCTTGGCATAAACGTCTCCGGAGATTGCAAAGTCATGCTTCTAAGTTCTGGTAAATAGGACTTTAACTTTTCAGCGTCATACGGTTTTGTTTCAATTCTATGTGAAAAATTAATTGCAGTTTGAATCCATGCTCTAGAATTGATAATATTTTTTTCATTCACATCATTTACACCAGTTCTATAATTTACTAAAAAATCTGGCTTTAACATAATTCTCAAATCAGATACTTTAAACCACCCACATAAATATGTTATCTTTTCTTTAATTACTTTTGTTATTGGCAACCCTACAACTTCAACAAAATATTTGTAATCTATCAGTTTTACTATTTCCTTTTGCTCATCAAATTCCTTAGCCTGTTGTATTTCAATCAACTTCTTATTATAGGTACTCTGCAAATTTAACCATACATCTGGACTTGTTCCCATCATTGCAGAAAGTTTTTTTGCAAGATCATTTGTTATATTTGCCTGTCCATTCAATAAATAACTAAGCGTTTTTGTATTAGTTCCCAATCTAGTAGCAAATTCCGCTTGACTAACACCCATATCCTCAATAACATCTGCAATATAGTAACCTGGATGAAATGCCACAATATCCTTATATTCGCTTGTATTACTCATAATGGTTTGACACCTCCGTTACCTATTTTATCATTGTGGTAACAATAATATACCATATCCGTTTCAGTTTTTTCAATATTTTGTTACCATTTAGGTAATGTTTTTTATAAATACCACCCTTGAAAACCATATAAGGCTTCTGCACCTTTTATTCCCTCTGGATGATCATGTGTTACTTCTGCTGTAATTCTCGCAACTTCTCTTGTACGCTCAAGGGAGTCATAACAGAATCAGGCGGCTATATATCAATTACTATAGCCGTCTACCCATATTATCTATGTATATAGAGTCTGGTCATCTCTGGCTCGCCATCGCCCTGAGCCATACAATAGAATTCCCAGCCGTATTTCTCGTAAAATCCTGTGTGATCTGTTACAAGATAAACTGGTGTTATTCCCTTAGACTTTAAATCTTCTACTACCATATTGAGTAAATTTCCGGCAATACCCTGGCAGCGATATTCTTCTTCTGTAAAAACTGCGCAGACGTTAGGACTTAAATCTTTCCTGTCATGAAAATCATTTTCAATAACTCCCATCCCACTTACAATTTTATCCCCGTCCAAAGCTATATACCACCCATACTCAGTCTCGCCACTAAGATATGCATCCATACACTCTAAATATGCCTCCTTAGGCACTCCCCACTTACTACTGAACCACGCAGCAGCTTCATCTTTAATTTCTACTCTTTCTCTTAATGTAATATATTTTATTTCACTCATTTTTAATTCTCCTCTATTTCTACAAAAATATTCCCGAAACGCTCACTTAAAAGAATCAGATTTATCCTCACAACACCATGCTATAATATATGTTCTATTCTAACAACCTTAAATATTATTATAATAAAAGTTGAGATAAAATTAAAATCCCCAGGATAACATATCCCAGGGATAAAAATTCAAATTTCTTTTTTCTTTTCCTGACCAACAATACGCCAAATACTTTTTTCTGATAAACAAAATCTTTCAGAAAGATCCTTAATCTTATCTCCTGACAGATAAGCCTTATATATCGAATCATTTCTCTCGCAAAGTCTCATTTTTATCTGGTTTTTCTCACCCCAGCCGCATCTTTTTTCTCTGCGTGGAATATAAATATTTGTTCCATCTGTATATTGCTGGATCAACATATCCTCCTTCAAAAATCTAATAAAAAATTACAATACAATGCCGCAAAAGTCAAATCCATATAATAATTTTCCCTGCGCTATTAAAATCATTCTTAATCTATATCCACGACCGGGTCAAAATGAATTGTATTCCCACATTCAGGGCATTTATAATAGTGATTTACTTTCGCGTCAGGATTAAGTGGCTTGTAATACGACTTGACACATGCTTCACAAATGACTTTCTCTCCATCCAACAACCTATCAATCAATGACTTTGAAATATTCTTCATAATCTAAATTTCTCAATTATAATCGTTTTTTAAAACGTATGCTTCTATAACCTCATCTGTATCTATCTTTCTTTTTAAAATTTCACATATTGCAACACATTTTATAATAGCATCATCATTTCTTATTATTTCAACAATTTCTTTTTCAGTTTTTTTACTCATTTTTTCATTTATTCTACACACATTCTTTTGAGGCAAAATATACTCACCATGTAAACTCGCATACCACCAATCAAATATCCTCAATCTTTTTAAATCGTCTTTAGGTATATCTTCAATTGTGACATTGTCTTTTAATTTATAACCTGAGTCCCAACCAAGATATACTATATCCAAATATTTACATAAAAATGCTTCTTGTTCCATTGTTAATAGCATATAATCCATCCTCCCCAAAACCTTGACCTCTTTTTTCACTATCATTTTTAAGTGATAGAGCACTTGACTTTTAATCAAGTTGTCGCGGGTTCGAGTCCCGCGTGGCTCATAAGATTTAAAAACCGTCACTTCTTTGGAGTGACGGTTTTTTTATTATGTATCAGAATGTTCATAAAGGCGGTTATGCTAATCGCTAGCTGAAAGCAAACTTTTATGCTATACTTATCATAACGATTATAAAATGGAGGTGTTAGTATGCCAAGAGAAGCAACAAGAACTGCAACTATCTATACCCGTGTTGATCCGGACACAAAGGAACAAGCTGAACAGATCCTTACACAGTTAGGTATACCAATGTCTAACGCTGTAGGGATGTTTCTGAAACAGGTTGTTATCCAACGAGGTATCCCATTTGAGATGAAACTTTCATCTGCAAAGCCCCTTGTTATCGGTGAGATGACAAAAGAACAGTTTGACTCCGAAATGCAGGCCGGTTTTGATGATATTACTGCCGGACGAGTAGTGTCGGCCGATGATGTTGAATCTGAAATGAGGAGACTGTATGAATCATGAAGATAAATTATACGTTAGAAGCCAGACAAGATCTTCGAGATATTTATGAATACATCACTTACACTCTTCTTGCTCCGGATACCGCTAAAAACACAACAAAAAAGATAATGGAAGTCGTACGCAGCCTTGAATCTATGCCAGAAAGAAACCCTCTCTACAAAGAGGAACCTTGGAATAGTCATGGGGTAAGGTTTATACCTATAAGGAATTACCTTGTTTTTTATACAATTAATATTGAGACAGACACAGTTTCCATTGTTAGAATCATGTATGGTGCAAGAGACATCACATGTCAATTAGAAGAAAAAACTGAATGATAGTAAGAAACAATGTCGTAGTTCGAGTCCCATTAGTAACTAACCTACGACAATTTGATTAAAAGTCATCATTAACCCACGCATTTAAGCCATTTATAAGCCTTTTTGATTACATTTTGCTTACATTATGTCAGTTTTCGAAGCGTTGCATCATATAGTTTAGGGGCTAAAATCTGCAATGTTTCCATCAATTCATCCATTACCTCAAGCAGGTCATCAACCTGCATCCCATTCACTACTTCTGCGAACTCTGTTCCGCTTTCAATCCTAACTGTTTGGGAAGGTGCAAAAGAGTGATTTTCGTGCATATAACCCGCATTTTTGACGTTTTGAGGGCTGTTTTCGCCTTTTCCATACATGTTATCATAAATGGTATAATACGCGGCCAATTTGATGCAGGTGTTTGCGTTTGGGCTCTTATCCCCTTGGCACTCGGCTATTGCATCGAGAAGGTCCTGCTCTTTTATCATAAGCTCTCAATTTTAGAGATAAATCTCTTAAATTCCTGCTTTGTTCTTTCGTCCGGAGCATCTTCCATCATGTTTCTTAATTCCGCAACCATTCCAGAGTCATATGATCTCCTTCTATATGAGTATGGCATCCTTGCATCATATCTCTGACTGTAGCCTTCTCCATCGATTATTTTATCGATATTCTTAATAGAGTGGGCTAATTTGTCGATTACATCGAGTGCGCCGGCACTCATCTCCTTTTTGCCGTACTCTTTTAGCTCATCGCAAAGTTTTTCTTTAAGTTCGTAAAGTTCTTTCATAGTCCACCTCCTAGATTGCAGGTGTAACTGGATTAGCTACAGTGTAAGCAGGTATTGGATAAGGTGCGACTCTGTTTACTATATACTGAGTCTGTGCAGTATTATCCGCAATCAGTGCAGCGGTCTGTACAGCCTGAGAAGCGGCGAGATTCTGCATATTTACCTGATTCTGTAAAGCTACATTCTGAGCCTTAAGGGCATCGATTTCCTGCTGGCACATCTTATCAAGAATAGCCTGTGTCTGTTCCTGGATAGCTAAACGAGTGTTTGCACCTTCTGACTGTACCACGTTCTGAGTCTGAACGGTTGCGAGTCTGTTATCACAACAGCACTGTGCAAGCTGTGAAGATATTCCGCTTATAGCCTGAGTATTAGCAGTCTGAGCCGCAAAGCTTCTCTCAAGATCTGCAATCTGATTAGAATACATCATCTGAGTGAGCCCGTTCTGTGCGTTGTTGATTGATGCCTTTACACCCGCAAATCCTCCACATAAAGAGTTCTGAACGTCTCCAAAGCCGGATGTGATGCCGTTCTGTATGCCATTTACTGAGCTATTAAGCATCTGAGATGTGAATCCATCCTGCATCTGGTTGCTCTGATTCATCCAAGGATAGAGTGCCGCTCCATCTGCTGCAAAGTTATTTCCGCCAAAGCCATTACCCCAACCGCCACCGGCAAAGAGTAACAGAAGGATAATCCAACCCCAATCATTTCCAAAACCACCACCAAAGCCACCGTTACCACCAACCGGTGCCACTGGCATTACCATTGAATCGTCTGTTAAAGCCATATTATTTCTCCTTTGTTAATATATTAAGCATTGCGCATTGCTTTAGTTTCCGAATATGCTCTTATACATCTCGCGAGCCTGATTAATCTGAGTCTGATTGACTTTTCCGCTCTGCATCAGATACTGTGCCACACTGTCAGGGCTGTTATATTCCTTTGGAATGTTAAACCTCTGTAAAATCTGCTGAGGGTTATTCCTATATTGAGTGATCATCTGAAAAATATTCATAATTCCTCCTTGTACCAATAATATTGAGGGATTTCCTTTGAGCTATCCCACGAGTCAAATAAAACTCCATCAATTACTGTTGCAGTATGTCCTCCGAGTCCTAACACAAAAATCCCTTGTGGATGCTCTTCGCAGAACATTTCCGCAGTGTAACAGTCAGGGCAGGTGTTCGGTATATTCTTTCTATAAAAGCCATTCATACGAAGGACAGAACCCCATACCGAATCAGATGAGGGCATATCTGCCATTTTAAAGCCATTTGCAGCTATTAACGTGTAAGCATCTTCCCAACTTATCCCTAAAGCCTTAGCGACAGCCCTAACAGCACAATCTCCAACGCTTCTTCCTGCCGGATTTGGATTAAAGTATTTATACATAGCCATACCTCCTAAATAGAATTTTAGGCAAAAATAGAGCCTTCCACAATCACGCGGAAGGCTATTAAAAAGCTATAAAAAGGCTATAAAATAAGCACCCCGATGTTACTCAGGGTGCTAAGGGAGAGATTTATATGTGAAGGCTAAGTGTTCTATGGGATTGATACACTATAGCCTTAACACGCTGTGTTGATAGATTAAATTCCTCTGCTAATTCCTCAAAAGGAACTCCATCAATTAATCTACGTCGGAGTATATCTCTATCTCTGGCGTTTAATATCCATTCATTAATCAATCTTTCTGTATCTGTTCGGGACAGATCAAGTCTTCTTTTCATTATACCCCTTTTTGTCACGATATAATTTACATATACCTTTTAAATACTTTCTACTAAGTGCCATTTTCTCTTCTCCTTTTCTTTGGGATGCTGTTCTTTGCATCGAGATCCGAATAAAACAAAAAGAGCCAATAGCTACATACACAAATTTATGTACATAGTTACTGGCTCCTTGACCCTCTAGGGGTTCTCAGCTCTGTTTTATTCAACTACTATCATTATACTACTGTATTTTTTTAAACACAATCTAATAAATTAACCATTTTTTAAGGCTTCTTCTAAGATTGCCTTATACTCTCTTGCATGATTTGCCGCTGCCGGTTTTATAAAAGGGCTTGGCTTTGGATGGTTAACAGTGCCCATTTCAACATACGGCGCATACTCGACATTTGTACCGATATACACAGCAGGATTATCAGATGTGCCCATCACACCACTGACAGAACCGCCTTTTGCTTTATCCTCTGTGTCGTTATAGCCTTTATTCATGTTAGCCTTATAACTGAGGCTTATAGCCTTTCCCGATACCGCATAGGTGATGCTGTTTCTTAAAAGACCTGTATCAACAGGACATTTTGCCTTTGCATAGCCTTCTGCCTGCATCCCAATGGCTTCCAATCCCTTTTCTAAGGCTTTAGGATATAGTTTTTTGTACAGATCAAGGTTATCAACCTTCATTGATACAACTAAATCGCCCATGTTATCACCCCTTTACAGCCCTCGCAGGCTCCCTTCTATGCAATTATCGCTTTCACATTTTACTATGATAGAATTACCTATTTTTTTATATATTATATTCTTTCCACAGCGAGGACATGCAACTTTTATTTCCGGATTATCCATTTTTTTAATCAATGCTTCTTTTTCAGCCTTCGTCATATCCATAAATTAGCCTCCTTGCCTCTTTGTTATAATTAACTGGAATCCCTGCTTCTTTAGCTCTATCAAAAGCATCTAGCATGAGCATTCTTCTCTCTTCGTCGTTTAAATTAGGAGTGTTGAGTGCTGCGCAATAACTCGCCCTAAATTCGTCTCTCCAATCCCCTACAGCAAATTTAGAAGGATTGTTTTTATAATGTCCATAATATTCGTGAGCAAGCACTGACCTTACATTTAACCTATCTCTTAAGTTTGTAGAATCCATATCCGGGAATATATCGCCTATATCTTTTCTCGCAAATCACTAAAGCCTGTCTGTCTTCCCTGGTTAAACAAAAGCACATCTGTAGGTATGTCTATTGTTTTTGCTTGTTCTAATACCTGATCTATTTCATCCACCGTTAGTATGTTGAGAGGACTTCTGCGTTGACCGTTTGACATTTTTCTTTCGCCAGATATTTCTCGAACTTCTCCATATAGTTTATTATACGCTGATGCCTTTTTCTTGCAATCTTATCCTGCTTATTTAAGCTGTCAGATGTCGATTTTTTCTCTTTTTTCCACTCATCATAAGACATATCTCCGAGTTTATCGTTATAACGGTCGTCCATATTAGATGCATCGCGTTCAAAACCTTTGATTGCGGCTATTAGAGTACAACGGCAGTTATATATATTAGCTCCGTCAGCTGTCGGGTCTCCAGGATACATTATTTTACCGAAATCATTCTCAAAAGGTTTGTCCACGTCCTGAATAACTCCGTCAAGTTCTCGGTGCCAGTGTCTTGTTCTTTTATCAAGTGCCGCCATCCACTGTTTTTTGGTATTTATACCCATTTTATTAGCTCTTTTGTACGAATCGACGCGTCCGGCATTCTGTACACCTGTTGCAAGGGTTCGCGCATTCCTTATTGATGCCTTTCTGTTAGTCTCTCCGACTTCATAAGCTAATCTTGATAAATAATATATTTTTTTGATTACAAAATGATTACATTATGGTAAGTGGTAAACTACTCGTGTACCTCTAAATTAAAGCCACCCCCGAAGGGATGGCTGTGAAAGTTACTTGTTGATTTGTTTTCGACAGCTGTCAGG
>CADANF010000044.1 GCA_902789175.1 uncultured Lachnospiraceae bacterium | reverse complement strand
GAAGATTATATATACAACCGCACGGTGATGCTTTAATGTTGGGAAGAAATATACTCCGCAAAGTAAAGCTATAGCACCGATAATAAGAAGCGGTCCGCGGACTGTTGAACTAGACTTCTGAAAATCCATAATAAGTGCAACGATTATTAAAGCAAGTCCTCCGAAAAGTCCGATCATGGACCCTATTTTTCTTTGTGGTGAAATGACATTTTTTTTACCCATTTTTCACCTATCCTTTCATCTTTTCAAAATAGTTCACTCACTACTGAGCATAAAATGACTCTGTTACCTGCTTTAATGTGGAGCAGAAACTATCAACATCAAGTGTGCCCTTGGCAAAGTCTGCAAACACCTGACCTGTCTGATTCTGAAGGCCATCTTTCTTTAACATTGTATGCCAGCCTGATGTTTTTCCTGCATCCATATATTCCTTGATAGAATCAGCATATTTATTAGCCGCTGTATACTTGCAGTCTTTATCAGGACTGATAAGTCCAGCATCCTCAACAAGGATCTGTTCTGCTGAATCTGTATAGCACCAGTTAAGGAAAGCTTTTGCAGCATCAACTTTACCGTCTTTATAAACAGCCCAGTAAGAAGGAGCTCCTGCAATGATAGTATCGATGCCATTTTCAAATGCATATGGAGCAAATCCTACTTTAAAATCTGACTCTGAAAGATCTACCCATGAACCCTGTGTGATAAATGCATATTTTCCATGAGCAAAACGTCCTACCTGGTTATCATATGTACCATCAATAAGAAGGTCAGGATCTGAATACTGTGCTAAAAGTTCCATGAATTTAGCAAAATTCTTAAGACGGGCATCATCATACTTACCACCATCATTAAGAAGATCGATATACTTTGTATCATTCTGAGCAAGTCCTGCATCAAGATACTGCGCAAAAATATGTGTTCCTGATGACCACTGGAGATTTGCAACCTCCGCGCAATATCCTACAACCGCATCAATTCCTAATTCTTCTTTCTTTGAATCAAGGATCTCAAATGCAGTCTTATATGCATCTGGTCCTGTTAGAGTTTTAGGATCAATTCCTGCCTTTTCTAATATAGTGGCATTATATCCTAATGCTGTTGCCTCAATTGTATACGGGCATCCGATTGTTCCCATATTAGTGTCTACAAGTTCATATTCTGTCTCTTTTGTCCAATCTTCACCAGTCATATCAACAAGCAGCCCATCCCATGTTGACACCTGATTAGCTTCGATAACAAATATATCTGGCATATTTTCAGCCTGATAATAGCCTTTTAATATATCAGATGCACTAGTATCTCCACCGATTGTCTCTACATTGACTGTATTACCAGTCTCTTCTTTATACTTAGCAGCCAGTTTCTGTAGCTGATCATCTATTTCCGGCTTACCGTTTAATAAACGGATTTCAGCAGCTGAATCAGCAGCTGAAGAAGACCCTCCGTTTCCTCCAGATCCCCCTGAATTCTGATCACCACCATCAGATCCTCCACATGCAGCAAGCGAAAGCGACATAGCACCTGCCAGTACAAGGGCTAATAATTTTCCCTTTCTCATAGGTCGTAAACCCCTCCTTTAATTTAACCTTTTGCGTTAAAGTATTTATTGTGCTATTTTCATAATACTACATCTTTGTTCATTTTCAATACTTGTGACTACATTTTCACAAAATTTCACTATAAACAATCAAAAACGGGCGCAAATTTGCACCCGTTTTCTTATAGTTCCCATATTAAATTGATATTTTAAATAGTTTTAAACAGATTTTGAGAGTTTTTTTAGCACATATGTCATTTTATATTTTTCACACTGTCTCTTATGACAAGATGAGATTTTAAGATGATCTGATGTTCCTCAGCATTTTCACCATTGATAAATTCCATTATCTTTACCGCTGCAAGTTTCCCCTTTTCTTTAGGAGACTGATGAAGTGTAGTAAGCTGTGGCCTTGCTACCTTTGAAATAAGCGTATCATCAACCCCTATAATAGAAAGGTCATCCGGAACATTGATCCCTTTTAGTATACATCCATTCATAAGTTCCACGGCATACATATCAGATGTGCAAAAAACCGCGGTGTAATCTTTCGCTTTATCTATCATTTTGTTTAAGCTGATGTCATGCATCTTTAAAGAAGGATCAAATTTGAAAATATCATCCTTCGTAGGTTTTATGCCATGATCCATAAGTGCCCTTTTATAACCACGTAATCTGGCAGCATTTACTCCTTCAATATTGTCCGAGTAAAAACCAATCTTTCTATGTCCATTATCTATCAGATATGAAATACAGTTATAAACGCCTTCTTCATCATCAAGAGCTATATTGATAAATTTATCCCCAAATTTGTCTTCCACTTCCTTGCTGATATAAGCATCTACACAGGCAATGGGTTTTTTAAACTGCTGTTGGACACGGATTGCATCATCATTCAGCATACAGAAAAGGATCATACCATCTACATTCCAGGTGGTTACATAATCAAGGATCTCTTCAATATCATCAGAAATCCTTACCATCATGGAATATCCGGCTTTACGCACCACTTCTTCAATGCCTCCCAGCATTTCAGCCACAAAAGGATCTGTAAAAATATGTGTAGTTCTCTCTTTACGCACCTTAAGGACAACTCCAATGATATTGGATTTTTGCTGTGCCAGATTTCTTGCTGTCATGTTAGGTATATAATTGACTTTCTTCAGATAATCCTGAATCTTTTCGATATTTTCTTTTGATACTTCCTTAGTCTTTCCACGAACGACATTAGATACAGTGGTAGGACTAACTCCAAGATGTTGAGCTATTTCTTTTATTGTAATCATTTATCCTCTTACCTACCTTTTTTGTATAAGTTACACCATAAAAAATGCGAATCAAGCAACTTTTACGTTAAAGTTCCTCGATTCACATATTATCACCCACATTATTTTGTGTATATATTATAATTTCACAAAGATTTTTTATTTTTTTTGTTTATATACTATATAAGATCTTAAAGTCTCTTAAGTAATTCAAGGATATAATCCCATACCCTCTTAACAGAATCAACAGACATAGATTCATTAAATGTGTGGATATCTGTCATATCAGGTCCGATAGAAACTGCATCAAGTCCAGGAAGTCCACCGGCAAAAAGACCACATTCAACACCAGCATGAAGAGCCTGAACTATAGGTTCTTTATTATACTGTTCTTTATAAACCTCTAACATTAGATCACGAAGTGGTGAATCTTTTCTATATTCCCAGGCTGGATAAGCACCCATAGTAGTAACATTTCCATTAAGAGCCTCTGCAAGGCATGTCATCTTATCGATAAGTTCATTTTTTTCTGATTCAACAGAACTCCTTACTGAATAAGACATAGTAACTTCAGAATCATTTGTTTTTAAGATTCCTAAATTAAGGGATGTTTCAACCAGTCCCTCTATATCAAAGCTCATTCTTTGGATTCCTGCAGGAAGCATCATAAGAGCTGTAATGATATTCTTTGTTGTCTTTTCATTCATTGGCACAAGACTGTTTTCTGTTTCTACAACCTTAAGTGCTATATCATTATCTGTAGTAACAAATTCATTTTTATAGATTTTTTCAATCTTTTCTATTTCAGCTACAAGCTTCTCAGGCTCTTTAGTTACAACTACAGCTTCTGAAGACTTCGGAATAGCATTATCCTTAAGTCCGCCAGCAATAGTTACGATTTTTAGATCCTTTACTTCCTTACGGGCAAGATAAAGAGCTCGTCCAAGAAGGGTATTGGCATTTCCGCGGCCTTTGTCGATCTCAACTCCGGAATGACCGCCCTTTAATCCATTTAATACCACCTTTAGCGGAAATGCTTCATATTCTTCTCTTTCAATTCCAAAATGAGCTGTAGCAGTTACACCACCTGCGCATGATACAAGGAAATAGCCTTCCTCTTCTGAATCAAGGTTGATCATCTTTCTTCCTTTAAGCGGTGACATATCAAGAGCTGCACATCCTAACATTCCAATTTCTTCATCTACTGTAAATACACATTCAAGCGGCGGATGAGGGATAGTAGGATCATCAAGAATTGCAAGCATATATGCAACTGCTATTCCATCATCTCCTCCAAGTGTTGTTCCATTTGCAGAGATGATACCGTCCTTTAAGCAAAGCTCTAAAGGTTCTTTATCCATATCTTTTTTACAATCATCAGCCTTCTCACATACCATATCAAGATGTCCCTGAAGAAGCACTACCTCATGATCTTCATAGCCTTTTGTTCCGTCTGCAAATATGATCACATTATTAGAATCATCCTGAATAAACTTAAGATTTCTTTCTTTAGCAAAATCTGCTACATAATCACTGATCATCTTTGTATTTCCTGATCCGTGAGGTATTCCACAGATTGCCTCAAAATATTTAAATACTCCTTCTGGAGCAAGTCCTGTTAATACTGCCATTTGGCACCTCCATTTATGTTAATCTTTATTTATTATCACATCTTTTAATGTAATTATTATGTACAAGAGTTGCTATAAATCTGCAGACTCTATCCTGCATTGTATCCGCTTCCTCTGGAAATTCTTCTTTCATTTCTTTTATGATATGATCTACATCCTTTTTGCCATCTAATAGAAGCCATAAAAAACTTCCATATTGATCCAAATCTATAAAACTATATTTAGGTTTATGAAAAAACTTCTGAGCAATGCGGTTATAGAACCCTTTATTTTCAACTTTAATAGTAACTATTCCCGTCTTCTCGTTGGTTGTAAATTTCTTATCTTCAGCTATATTATAAATATACTCCAGAAAATTCTTTTTCTCCGTCATTCTTATCTCCATTTTAATATAATCGGACTTAATCTTTGATATGTCAAGATGCGACATAAAAAACGCTGCATATAAAATATGTGGCAGGAGTCCTGCCACATATAATAATTAATCTTCTTTAGATTTTTCTTTCGCTTTAAATTTCTTTACTGCAAATAATACGATGGTAGCAGAAAGAAGAATAAAGAATATGATACCCGGAACATTTCCAAGGAATGCTTCTTCTCCTTCTCTGGCAAGATTTATCTTTTCTGCTATTGTCTGTCCGCCAGATACCTTTACAACTGCAAATACCGCAAGGAGAATACCAACAAGGCCTTCACCTGCAATAAGTCCCGAACAATAAAGTACTCCATTATCAGCTGCACGTTTTGCCTTCTTTTTCTTTTCTTCATCCTTTGATGAGAGCTTTCTATCAAAGAACCATCTTATCATACCACCAACAAATATTGGTGCTGAAAGATGTATTGGAAGATAAAGACCAATAGCAACAGGAAGAACCGGAAGTCCCAGTAACTCTATCATTACAGCAATTCCCACTCCTGAAAGAACAAGTCCCCAAGGAAGTGTTCCATGCATAACGCCTTCGACAACCATCTTCATAAGTGAAGCCTGAGCTGCAGGTAATTCCTGTGTACCAAATCCATAAGCTTCATTAAGAAGATACATTACAGCGCCGATAGTTCCTGCAGCAACAACTGAACCGATGATCTCACCGATCTGCTGCTTATAAGGAGTAGCACCAACTATATAACCGGTCTTTAAATCCTGCGAAATGTCTCCTGCCATACATGCAATGATACATACAATAGTACCAATACAGATAGCTGCTGTCATTCCTGCAAATCCTGTATGTCCTGTAGCCTTGAGAATAGCTGTAGCAAGAAGAAGTGTAGCTATAGCCATACCTGATACAGGATTATTAGAAGAACCAACAAGTCCTACCATACGGCTTGATACAGTTGCAAATAAGAAACCAAATACTACAATGCAAAGAGCGCCAACAATACCAACTGGAATTGCAGGGATTGCAATTATCGTGATGACAATAACAAGAGCAAGGATAAGAAGAACCTTTGAAGGAAGATCTTTGTTTGTTCTTGTAACAACTTCTTCCTTATGACCAAATCCCTTTATTGCCTTTACAAAAGTCTTTACAATAGTAGGAAGTGTCTTAAGAAGTGATATGATTCCGCCTGCCGCAACAGCACCGGCTCCTATATATTTGACATAATTCTTCCAGATACCAAATGATCCTAACTCGCTTATTGGAGCTGCAGCCGGATGAACTATTGAATCAAGTCCAAAAAGTGATATAAGCGGAATGATAACAAACCAGCCAAGGATACCACCAGCGAACATAAATGCTGATATCTCTTTTCCGCAGATAAATCCAACACCTGCAAGAGCCGGAAGAACATCCATACCAAAACCTGTTTTAAGAGGAGCTATCTCCCAATGAACTTCTGATGGGAAAAGCTTAAGTCCATCAGCTACAAATTTATAAATTGAAGCAATACCAAGACCGGAGAAAACAATTTTTGACTTTTCTCCACCTTCTTCTCCTGCAAGGAGGACTTCTGCACAAGCAGTTCCTTCAGGGAAAGGAAGTACACCATGTTCCTCAACTATAAGAGCTGTTCTAAGAGGCACCATAAAAATGATACCGAGTACCGCACCACAAAGTGCGATCACAGAAATAACTATAAGTGAAGGTTTTGCAACCTCTTTATTCTCCATAGCCCACATAAAAAGAGCTGGAAGTGTAAAGATCGCACCTGCCGCAAGAGATTCACCTGCTGAACCTATGGTCTGCACCATATTGTTTTCGAGAATTGAATTTCTCCTCATTATAACTCGGATTATTCCCATTGAAAGTACAGCTGCCGGAATTGATGCTGAAATTGTCATACCAACTCTAAGGCCAAGATAAGCATTAGCTGCACCGAAAACTATTGCCAGCAGGATACCTACTATGATGGCTACAGGAGTCATCTCCGGAAGTACCTGATCTGCTGAAACGAATGGTTTAAATTCTTTACCATTCTGATCATTATTAACTTTTGACATTTTTTCCTCCCACAAACGATTAATTACCAAACGATTTTATCATTAAAAAAAATGACAGAATATAAATATCCTGTCATTTTCCATTCATATTTGTCCAAATTTAATGCAGTACAGTATTAAATGATCACAGCACTAAATCAACCTATTCTTTTTCATCCAAAAGATAATATCATATTACTGAACCGAGTTCATTTCAGCGATTGCTTTTCTTACCATCTCAGCTATAGTATCAGCTGCATTTTCAATGTTTATCTTTTCCTGAAGAGACTTATCTCTTGTTACAACTTCAACAGTACTTTCTTCCAGGTTACGTGGTGAAACGATAACACGGTATGGTACCCCAAGAAGGTCTGCGTCTGAGAACATTACACCATTTGAAGCCTTTCTGTCATCATAGATAACTTCAATACCCTTAGCTAAAAGGTCACTATAAAGTTTATCTGCTGCTGCCTTAACTTCTGGATTATTGTGAGCACGGAGCGCACAGATATGTACCTGCCAAGGAGCAATTGTGATTGGCCAGATTGGGCCATAATCATCATGACGCGCCTCACAGATTGATGCTGCAAGTCTTCCAACGCCGATACCATAACAGCCCATGATAGGATAATGGCTTTCTCCCTTTTCATCTACATATGTCATATTCATAGACTCTGTATACTTTGTACCAAGCTGGAAGATATTACCAACTTCAATACCTCTGTGGATATGAATGTGCTTCTTACCGCACTTAGGGCAGATGCCGCCGTCAATGATCTTTGCGAAATCACCGAACTCTGCATCTTTTACATCTCTTTCCATATCAAGACCTGTGTAGTGGAAGCCTGTTTCATTTCCACCTGCAACAAGGTTATTTGCGCCCTTAAGAGAACTGTCATAAAGAACTATGCACTTGGCATCAAGTCCAAATGGTCCCATGTAACCGGCACAGAGTCCTGACTCTGCTGTGATAACTGCTGGATGGATGTTATCTCCAATAAAGTTAGTAACCTTGGTTTCATTTACTTCAAGATCTCCACGAAGGAAGATAACTACATAAGAATCATCTGAGTTCTTCTGATATACAACAGCCTTACAGCTCTTTTCAAAAGGAACATTAAGGAATCTGCAAACATCTTCAATAGATTCCTGATTCGCTGTTGCTACCTTTTCTATCTCATTTGAAACTTCATCACGTTCTACTTCAATAATTGATGGAGCCGCTTCCATATTAGCGCTGTAGCCGCAGTCATCACAGATTGCGATAGAGTCTTCTCCGATTGGTGTAAGGAGCATAAACTCGTGTGATACGCTTCCTCCCATCATACCTGAGTCAGACTTAACAGCGATAACTTCAGGCACTCCGCATCTGGCATAGATCTTATCATATGCCTTATATGCCCTGTCATAGTATGCTTCAAGATCTTCCTGACTGGTATGGAATGAGTATGCATCCTTCATTGTGAATTCACGAACACGGATAAGCCCTGCTCTTGGACGAGCCTCATCTCTAAACTTTGTCTGGATCTGATATATCATAAAAGGATATCTTGCATATGTCTTTGCGAAGTCCTTAACAAGCTGTACTGCAGCTTCTTCATGAGTCATACCAAGTACAAGACCTGTATCATTTCTATCTGTGAAACGAACCATCTCAGAACCGATGCTTGAATAACGACCTGATTCCTGCCAGAGTGTAGCTGGCATTACAACTGGAAATGTTACTTCCTGTCCATCAATAGCATCCATCTCTTCACGCATGATCTGTTCGATCTTTCTTGTAACACGCTTAAGCGGCATATATGATGAGTAAATTCCATTTGCAACATATTTAATGTAACCGCCACGTACCATAAGAGCATGGCTGTCAACAACGCAATCAGCTGGTCTTTCTTTGAAACGATCTCCTACAAGATTTGCAAGTTTCATCCTTAGTTACCTCCTAAATAAAACGAATCTAAATTTAAGTAATATCTGCTAGATTCCGAGACTTATCCTAATATAAGCCTAACATTAAAAAGCTATCACTAAACCACTTAAAAGTCAACCTGAACACATCTTTAATCGACCACTTATAACCACCTTTATATTTCTTAAGCAGAGCCCAACCTGCCATTTTTTTAATTCATACAAAACATGATTATTTTTTATATTCCCGCAAATAATCAAGAAATAATTGAAAGAATTTGAATTTGCTCCAAAAAATCTGTTATAATGTTAACTATCTGTGAAATATTATACAAAAGGACACATATGACGAACGAACATAAAAGAAGACCACATTATAGCGGCAAATATCCAAAGCATTTTAATGAAAAATATAAGGAATTAAATCCTGAAAAATATATGTCCCAGCAGGAACATGTTATAAACAAAGGTATCACTCCTGCAGGAACCCATATTCCTATCATGGTAGATGAAATTCTTAGGTTTCTTCAGATAAAAGAAGGAGAAAAAGGAATCGACTGTACCTTAGGTTATGGCGGTCATACGACAAAAATGCTTGAAAAACTTGATCATACCGGACATTTAGTAAGTCTTGATGTTGATCCTATAGAGATAAAAAAGACTACTGAAAGAATAAGGCAGAAAGGTTTTAACGAAAAAGAATTTACACCTGTACATATTAATTTCAGGGATATAGATAAAGTAGCTAAAGAATACGGACCATTTGATTTTCTTTTAGCGGATCTTGGAGTTTCTTCAATGCAGATAGACGATCCTTCAAGAGGATTTACCTGGAAAGAAGACGGTCCTTTAGATTTAAGATTTAATCCAAATAAAGGAAAAAGCGCCGCTGATCTATTAAAAGATATAGATCCTGAAGTCTTTATCAATATCTTATATGAAAATTCTGACGAGAAATATGCAACAGATATCGCTAAGGAATTAGATAAAGCCCAGCATCTCAACAGAGTTCCAAAAACTACTAAAGAATTATGTTCTCTGATAGGCAATGCTCTTGATAAAAATAAAGAGATAAAATCTCTTACCAAGGATGAAAAGGCTGAACTATATAGAAAAACCTATGCAAGAGTTTTTCAGGCTTTAAGAATAGAAGTTAATCAGGAATTTGAAGTGCTATATGAATTCTTAAATAAGCTACCTCTTGTTATGGCTCCTGGCGGAAGGGTCGCCATACTGACATTTCACTCCGGTGAAGATAGAATGGTTAAAAAAATATTTAAAGAAGGAAAAATATCTCACATATATGAAGATATAGAGGATATTGTAATACGTCCTTCAAAAGAAGAATGTTACAGAAATCCAAGGGCGCATTCTACAAAATTAAGAACCGCAATCCTTGTTTCTAACAGGGAGTAATAATTATAAGGCTCATTATATTATCCATTTAATGGAATTATCTATAAGGTTGAAAAAAGGAGGAAACATTTTGGCAGCAGAGATTACAATCAAGGAAGTTAATGCATATTCAGCTATTACACCTGAAATATATGCAGAAGCAGAAAAGACAAAATTAAACGATCAGATCCCTTCATCGCTTTACACAAAGTTTAATGTAAAGCGAGGTCTCCGTGATCTCAATGGTAAGGGCGTACTTGCCGGTCTCACAAATATAGCCGAGGTACGTGCCAAGAAACTAGTTGACGGCGAAGAGCTACCAGACTATGGTCGCCTTTTCTACAGAGGATATGAAATCCATAATCTTATCGATGGCTATAAAAAAGAAAATCGTTTCGGATTTGAAGAGATTGCTTACCTTTTATTATTTGGCGAACTTCCAAATAAAGAAGAATTAAAGCTCTTTGAAGATCAGCTTATATTCTACAGAAGCCTTCCAAAGAATTTTGTCCGCGACGTTGTTATGAAAGCTCCCGGATCAGATATGATGAATGTAATGATGCGAAGCCTCCTTACCCTTCATCCATACGATGACATGGCAAATAATATCAGTCTTCCAAATGTTCTTAGACAGAGCATGCAGCTGATCTCACTTTTTCCTATGATCGCCATTTACGGTTATCAGGCCTATAGACACTATGAATTAAATGACAGTCTGGTCATTCATAAGCCCCTTCAAAAAGGCAGTATAGCAGAAAATATACTCCATCTGCTTAGACCGGATAAAGAATACAGTGATATAGAAGCAAAAGCTCTTGATACAGCTCTTGTGCTTCATATGGATCACGGTGGAGGTAATAACTCAGCCTTTACTACTCACGTTGTTACATCAACTCAGACGGATACATACTCAGCAATCGCTGCTGCTCTTGCATCTCTTAAAGGCCCTCGTCACGGCGGAGCCAACCTTAAAGTAGTAGAGATGTTTGAAGATTTAAAGAAGCATGTAACAAACTGGGAAGATGAAGGCGCCATAAGCGACTACCTCAATTCGCTTCTTGAAGGAAATGCCTTTGACCGACAGGGTCTGATATATGGTGTAGGACATGCAGTTTATTCAAAATCAGATCCAAGAGCAGAGATCTTCCACAGTTATGTTGAAGAACTGGCAAAATATGAAGGTCTTCTTGAAGAATTCGCTCTCTATGAAAGAGTTGCCCGCCTTGCTCCTGAGATAATCGGCGAACGCCGTAAGATGTATAAAGGTGTATGCGTAAATGTAGACTTCTATTCAGGTTTTGCATATTCAATGCTTGGCCTTCCAAAAGAACTCTACACTCCATTATTTGCAATGGCAAGAATTGTCGGATGGTCAGCTCATAGAATAGAAGAGCTTGCCAATAACGGAAAGATCATCCGTCCCGCTTATAAATCCATCGCCCCAGAAAACACCTATATCCCGATGGATGAAAGATAATATTCGTCTTCATTAAACTAAAAATACCTCCTCAAAAGGACATATCATCCTTAGTCCGCTTGAGGAAGTATTTTTTTATCATTTAAGCATGAAGCCAAATTAAAATTATAACTGCTCG
>CADANF010000043.1 GCA_902789175.1 uncultured Lachnospiraceae bacterium | reverse complement strand
CAACCAAAATAAGCATTATTTCCACTGTCGTAACTCCTGCATTATTTGAGAGAATAGACATCTCCTGCTTCTTTTTCTTCATTATTTTTTCTCCTTTATTATTTACTTCATACTGTTTATTGCTGGTATCATAAGTATCACAATGACTACCACCATAAGTAGAAGTATCGGTACTAACAATTTTGTACTTATTTCTTCTGACTTTTTCTTTACTTCCTCCTTATTCTTTAAAAATGCATATTTTTCTTCTTCAGATAAAAGATTCAACAAATTAGAATTTCCATAGGATATATTCTGGCTTATAAGAGACATTAATTTTATGTACTCTGTAATTCCAATATCTCTTCCCATTTCATAGTAAGCTTTCTTTTCCGATTCCCCTGCCCCAATCTTATTCATTGCTATTTTTACTTCATGAATAAGATAATCTGATTCATTTTCAGCAGCCAGAAGAATTGATTGTTTTAGACTTAAACCCGCACCAATAAGAAGAACCAGTTTATTCACAAAGCCATAATATGAATTCTTCAGATCCTCATCTCTCTTCTTTAGCTTTTCCTTCATCCCCTGTATAACGAAACCAATTATAAGAACAGCGCCTAAACCAATTATTAGAAATAATTTGCAGATCATTTCATTCTTAGTTTCTGTTTTTAATCTGACACTCATCCCATCTTCTAACTCAGGTAAGATAAAAACGTCATCAGTTCTGGTTCTTTGCTCTTGTTCCTGAATATACGAAGCTGCCATTTTAATCGTGTCTTTTTCTCTTAAGTAAGGAAGTATAGTTACGAAAAGATCCTTGGTCTTAGAATGTACTCCATCAGTTATTTCCTCAGTAAGCTTGACATTAACTGATGTCTTTAAACCTTCTCTGTTTACTTCTCCCCTGGAATTTAATATCTCCGGCTGATCCGACCACCATGTTATAGTAAGTGTTTTTGTATCATCCATATCCATCAGATTTAGATCAGCAGTTATATGTATCAGATCCTTATTATCACCTAAGATTCTATTCTCACTAGAAATAAAAGCACGTTCTGAAAGCTCATCAAATTCCTCTTTTGTATATTCCATAGCATTGATATCAAGGCTGATTTCACTTAAATCTTTCCCGTTGTTAATAATAAGATTTACTGTTTTTTTATCCTGTCCTTTTTTAGGTCTCTCTATAATTTTGTTTTCTTCTTTCCCAATAAACAAAAAAATGTATGCCGTACCTAGAATTAAAATCATTATGAGTCCTAATAAAAATACCAAAAACCTCACCTGATAGATCTTTAATTTTCTGGCATTTTCTTCAACACCTGAATCTTCTATTTTTCTAATATAAATTTTTATTCTATTTTTTAATCCAGACATTTTAAAACTCATCCTTTCCTCTAGACATTTTTATATTTACTGAAGTTCTTCTTACTGATAAGCGCCATTATCTTTCCCATTCAGCTCCTCCCCATCTTTACTTTATTGATAATCCTATTTCCTAAAATATCCGCAGATACATTTGCAATAAGCGCTGCAGTCATAAGTACTGCCCCAAACAGGCTGTTATATAAAACCCCTATATAATCAGGATTTGTAAGTCTTAGATAAAGGATTATAAAAGAAGGCATAAGGATCATTAATCCTAATTCCAGCTTTTTTTCTCTGATAAGTACTTCTATCTCATCCTCTATTTCCGTTTTCTGAGAAATCTTATCAACTGAATTTTCCATTATCCTTATAGTGCTTCCGCCTGTGTTTTCTGCTATTTTAAAAATTACTGAAAGGCTTCTTGCCTCGCTTAACCCAGACCACTTAGTATAGTCTTCCATAACAGCACTGACCGTCTCTCCCATATCAATCCTTCTTTTCATTCTTTCAAGGATTTCCATAAATGATAGGTCTTTTACATATATTCCCTTCATCTCTTTTACAGCAGATAAAAATGAACTATTAAGTGATTCACCTGCCCTTACCGCAGTCTCCATTGCTGTGAGCATGTCTTTTAATTCTTTTCTTCTTAACCCTCTTTTTTTCTCCTTTTCTTTTCCTTGATAAACTTTTGCAACATAAAGTCCTGTAAGCACCCCCGGAACAATCCCAAATAGATTTTTATAAAAAACAAAGACAATCCAGATGGTTACAAACACTGTTATAAAAATTAAGTTCTCAGGATATTCGCCTTTCCTGATCTTTCTTTTCATTCTCATATCCTTCCATATATAATTTTATAAGCCCATAGCTGCTTAATTTATCCACCATCAGCAATTTATTGATAAGTTCTAATCGCCCCTTAACCCTCCCGTTTTCTTCACCTTTTTCTCTAAAGCTGTAGATTGGATTGATCATTATTTCTCCGTTATTAATACCTGTCACCTCGCTAATCTCTAATACTCTTCTGGATTTATCCCTTAATCTTCCCAGATGAACCACTATATTTATAGCCGAAGCTATCTGTTGTCTTATGGCAAGAATCGGAAGATCCATCCCGCTCATCATGACCATTGTTTCCAGCCTGAAAAATGTATCCTTTACCGAATTACTATGCCCAGTTGACAGAGAACCTTCATGTCCGGTAAGCATTGCTGTTATCATATCCGCAGCTTCTCCACCTCTTACTTCTCCAACTATTATCCTGTCCGGTCTCATTCTAAGGCTGTTCCTTACTAAGTCTCTTATGTTTACACTATTTTTACCTTCAACATTTTTATTCTTTGCCTGGAGTCTCACCAGATTATCTATACCCTGAATCTTAAGCTCTGCCGAATCTTCTATCGTTATCACTCTCTCGTCACAAGGTATAAAATCTGTCAAAGCATTTAGAAATGTGGTTTTTCCAGTGCCTGTACCACCCGATATAAAAATGTTATATTTTGCTTTAACCACAAGTTTTAAAAAATCTGCTGCTTCCTTGGTTATTGCTTCTTTTTCAATAAGTTGGTCTATTGTTATTTTATCTTTGGAAAACTTTCTAACTGTAACTATATCGCCGTCGCAAGAAATACCAGATAAGACGATATTTACTCTTGAACCATCTTGAAGAATCGCGTCCTGAATGGGCTCTGATTGGTTCACTTGTCTGTTTACAGTAGATACGATTTGCTGAATTGCTGTGCTGAGTCTTTCTTTTGATTCAAATTTTAGATCAGCTTTTTGGATGATTCCATTCTTCTCGATAAATATGGAATTAGGTCCATTGATCATTATCTCAGTAATGTCATTATCTTCTAAAAGATCAGATAGAACATCCAGCTTTTTAATTGAGTTATATATACTTTTTTTTAATTCTATCCTGTCTCTTAATCCTATATAGGTTTTAGATCCCTCCCTGCTTAAAGCCTGATCTATCTTTATTTCGATCTGCCTATCACTTATATCATTGGAGAAATCCAGTTCGCTGATCACTTCATTCTTTAATCTTTCTTTTACTTCTGTTTTCAATTATCCTCTCTTTTTATATCAAATAAAGTTTTTATCATCGCCTGACTTCTGTAATCTGTATACGGTACCTCCACCTCCTTTATCTTTGATAGAATGCTTCTTAAGTTCATATCTCTTATCAATTGTTTAAATACCTCCACCTTTTTCCTTGAAACTTCATCTCCTAGTATTGGCATGTATATTCTGTCAAATACTTCAAGTATTTCAAATGTCCCAAGTCCCGCTGATCCAATATCAAAAATAATATCTGAAAATTCACCTGACTCCCGAAGCTTCTCAACAAACCATATCAGATCCTGCTTCGTAACATCTCTGGTATCCTGATATAATCCCGCTAATATCAGTTCTTGATACCCATCCCGCTTTATCTTTGACTTACTGATTATCCCCAGTATGTCAGGTGATCTTTCTTTAATGTGATATAGGAGTTCTGAACAATTACCGCTAATTTTTTGATCAGAGTAGTCCTCCATCGCTATGCGTAGACTCCTTCCTGAATAATCATCGGCAGCCAGCGCTTTTGTCAGAAGTGTCTTACCTGAACGAGCGACAGGAGAAAAAACACAGACGAGAATGTGCCTTGCTTTGGGGTTGAACTCTGCCGACTCTATCATTTCATGAAAGGAGTTGCATAGCTCACGAACATTTTGGAATTTAAAGATTGAATTAGAATCTTCTGGATGTCTTTCTGAAGAAAATAATACACATTTCACACCTCTGTAATAGATCTTCTCATCTTTCTTCTCAATATTTTCCGGAAAAACATCTGTAATAATAAGGTCCAGATCTTTTGTTTCAAGATATTTACTTAATGAACTAAATGTTGTAAATGCCTCCACCAATAGATCTGATTTCTCAGAAGAATTTATGATATCTCTCAGAAACGTAGCGAATGACAGATCACTGTCACAGATTGCTATATGATACCTTCTTATATTGACACCCCCTTCCTTCGTGTAACAATAAAATATCACTATTTGAGGAAATATTAAATAAATAATTTTGCATATAAAAATGCAACATTTTGTTGCATGACTATTTGTCTAAAATTTAGACCGTTTGCTCCAAACTCACTCATTTTACTTTACATAACTAAAAAACGACTCCGTCATTTGACTTGTTTTTTTACATTTCTTTAATTCTGTCCTAGTTTATTTATCCAAAAAAACCTTGAAAATTTCGTTATTATGTAGGCAACAATTTGTTGCATTTTAAAAAATGGCCTCAACCCCTTATAAATACTGGTATTTCCCTTTGATATATTGTCTCCTAAATTATTTTAATCTACCCATCATGCTTTCTCATATCTCCTGATGGTCCGATTCCGAGCATAAGAAAAGGACGGCCAGATTTCTCTGAACCGCCCTTCGCATAATGTATTAAACTATTACATGGGAGCTAAATCAGTCCTCATCTTCTAAGAGAGATCTTCTCTTTTTTGAGATGATGAAAAGCATTGCTGCGATACCTGCTGATGAGAACATGATGATGAACCAAAGCATAAGATTTACTGTATCTCCTGTCTGTGGCTTATCACTATTTGTCTTATCTGTATTAGTTGTATCGCTTGTATCTGCATCCTTTGCAGGTGTTACATCGGCATCCTTTGCTGGATCTGTATCCGGTGTAAGCTGAGCCTCAGCATCCTTAACTGTAAATGTTGTTGATGCCGCACCATCTGTTGAAAGGATTGTGAAATTATGAACTCCATTATCCAGCTTCTCAAGATACTCAGCTTTAAGAGTAATTCTTGTTGAACCACGTGAAGCTTCATAGTTGCTGCTATCTATTTCTTTACCATCTACTTCTACTCCCTTGAACTTTTCAAATGGAGCGATTGAAATGATAAGAAGTCCCTTACCTGATTTCTTAGACCATGTCTGATCCTTTGTTGCATCTGTAATGTAATAATCTGTTGTTGGAACATTTGCTTCGTAGCTTTCAGCCTTGCTTTCATCGTAACCGATTGAAAGGCTGTCTTCATCTACAGAAACTTCCTTAACACTATCTGATGGAACAAGGATTGCACCACGTCTTGAAGCTACAGATACGATAATTCTGTCTTCTACTGCATCATATACTTCTCCTGTCATCACATCTGTGAAGCTTGTATCTTCGATATTAAGAGCCTTAAGATCTACAGTAATAGACTTTGAACCTTCAGCTGAGTTAGCAAGTACAATGATATTTGCATTGTCATCGCTTCTTACATAACCTGCAACTGTATTATCACTTGTATCAAAATATCTGATATCACCTGTATTTAAAGTACTGTAAGCATGTCTTATCTGACCAAGCTTTGCATAATACTCAGTTAAGTCCTTAGCTCCTGATCCCCAGATCATTCCACGTCTATTATCTGGATCATCTCCACCTACCATACCTAATTCATCACCATAATAGATTGTTGGTGCACCTGGGTATGTGAACTGAAGGAATGCTACAAGATACTGCTTTTCTTTAGCTGCATCGCTTGTTCCTTCATATGTTGGGAATGCCCCGCTGATCGACTTATCAGCTCTGTCATCTCCAACACCATCAAGCATTGAGAGTAGTCTTGCTGTATCATGTGATCCTACAAGATTCATCATTGCATAGAATGCTTCTTCAGGATATCTTTCTCTAAGCTTCTCTAATGTATTCATCATCTTTGTAGCATCCTGGTCACCTGCAAATCCTATTACAGCGCCACGGAATACATAGTTCATAACTGAATCATACATATCACCAAGAAGATACTGTGTAGCATCTGTCCAGATCTCACCAATGATCACATTGTCACTATCAAGACCCTTAACAGAATTTCTAAACTTCTGCCATGTCTCATCTGATACTTCATTTGCTACGTCAAGTCTCCATCCGCTTGAACCTTCATCTAACCAGAAATGAGTTACACAACCTTCGCCGTCGATGATCTCATCAGCCCAGCCTGGTGTCTGATACTCAGAACCATTTGTTGACTTTATAACAGGCATATTGTCATATCCCCACCATCCGTCATAGCCATATACAGGCTTTCCAGCTCTAAGACCAACTGTATCCTTTACTACTTCACCATCATCATTCTTTAAATACTTATCAGCACTCTGGAATACATCTACCCATGCTGTGTAAGTATAATCAGTAATGCCATAGTTCTCTGTGAAGTATGTCTTTGCCTTATTTTCAGCCTCTTCCTTTGTAAGGCTTTCATCCTCTGCCATAAGATCATATACATATGCCCAGTATGGATATGCACCGATCTTTGTTGTACCGTCCTGAAGATA
Source organism: uncultured Lachnospiraceae bacterium (assembly GCA_902789175.1). Classification (GTDB taxonomy): domain Bacteria; phylum Bacillota; class Clostridia; order Lachnospirales; family Lachnospiraceae; genus Eubacterium_Q. The sequence goes on along the minus strand of CADANF010000043.1, from coordinate 5,295 downwards.
CTTATAGTATCTGTCGAAATAGATTGAATCATCTGATACATGGTTAAATACACCATCAAGGATGATCTTCATATCATGAGCCTCAGCTACCTGAACCAACTCTTCAAAATCACCATTTGTTCCAAGTACTGGATCGATAAGTTTGTAATCACTTGTATCATATCTGTGGCTTGAGATTGAAGCAAAACATGGATTGATATAGATTACATTTACACCAAGTGCATCAAGATAATCTATACGATCGATGATACCTTTAATGTCACCACCATAGATCTCATTACTCCATACTCTGTCACCATAGTATGCACCGGTTGACTTATATACATCCTCATCAAGAAGTGCTTCCTGCTCTGGATTCTCTGGAATAGTGTTCCAATCAGTGATGAATTCATAGCGTATATCTCCTCTTGAATATTCCTGTGCCTTATCATTTGACTTATCGCCATTACAGAAACGATCAGGGAAAATCTGATAGATAACTGCATTCTTCATCCAGTCAGGAGTCTTAAAGTTATTATCATAGACTATAAGATCATAAGGCTTTGCCTCAGCAAGGCTTGCTGTGATTCCACCTACACCGTATGGATCTGTATCCTGATCAATATCAGAATATACGCTAATTGAGCTGCCATTTGAAAGAACGAAGAAATAATCGCTTTCACCAAGCTTATCGAACTGAGTTGTAGTAGCGAACTGAGCCTTACCTTCAACCTTCTTCATGTCGATAGTCTTCTGATTCTTTCCCTTAAGTACCATCTTAACGCTTGTTACGTTTGGATCTGGTACATCAACTGTAAATGTTACATCTGTATCTGTTGGGATTGCACCATAGATACTCTTATAATTCTTATCTTTTGTATCGAACTTTACGCCTTCTGGATCAACCTTTTCATCAGAAGCGTCGTTATAATAGATTCCTGTTGCCGGATCAAGATAAAATGTTACTTTCTTGTCCTCTTTTAATGTGAAATCTGCATATACATATTTGTTTCCATCAGCATCTTCTGCTGTGATACCTGAATATGTGCCCGCTGTAAGATCAACTGCTACAGAGTAAATTCCCTGAAGTGTTGTATCTGTAAGATATGTATCATCTGGAATTCCAGGTCCATATAACTTAACTGTTGTAAACTTATAGCTTACGTTATCAACCATATTATGGCTCATGTCATTATATGAAATGATGATATCCATTGTATCCGGTACAGCTATTGGAACATTTGCTCCACTTGCGATACCGTTAAGACCGTAGTTTTCGCTCCATGAGCCATCGATTGCGATCTTATATTCATAATTTGCTGCAGGGACATCCTTAAATACACATTCATAAAGAAGGTTACCCTTATATGTCATCTTGTTTGAACCTGCATCCCAAGATGGTCCAGGAAGTGTTCCAGGTACATAAACGTTACGACCTTTGAACTCATCTTTTGAATATACAGCATAAGTCTTATCAGAAAGACTTGCAGTATTAAATCCATCAGGTACCACTTCTTTTTCATCAATTGTAAATATAAAATCGAAATCTCCTGCGGCATCTCCAAGGAAAAGAGATCCCTGGAATTTATTGTTTCCTGCAAACTTAAGTTCCTGAGTCTTTACATCCTTTGTATCAGCTGCATTAATAACTGTAACAGTTACCTTGCTTCCTTCACTTGCAGGACATGTGAAAAGTGTTGTTCCATTTGGATTCTGGTTAACACTTGCCTTTACATGAGAAACCTCAACGCCAAGAATCTCAGCAACTTTTTCTTCATCATTTACTGAATCATACATGCAGTCATTCTTTGCATCGTAGATAAATGTTACCGCCCCGTCTTCAATTAAGCCAAAGCTGTAATTTCCGTCCATACCCTGAGGCCCCCAGGCGCTATGATTATAGATAACTTTATACTCATAGTTTGCTGCTGCCGGAAGTTTAAGCTGTTTTACAAAATACTGATCATTTAACTGAGTAAATTCATAACCTGTTTTACCAGCTGACCAGTTATCATCTCCTGCACATCTTACTGTACCTACGATAGAATAATCCATTGTTGTAAATACTTCAGGATTATTGATCGAATCATATAAAGTTCCACTGTTTCTATCAAGTCTTACAGTAAGGCTCTTTGTTCCAGCAGGAATTGTAAGAGGCATATTATCACTGCCATTACCATAGCTTACTGACCAGTCATGATTTTCAGCTACCTTATAACCACCGTCAGGAACTTCGAAATCTGTATCTATTGCATCAATAGTAAATGTTCTCTGATAGATTCCGCCACCGATATAAGTAAGATCATTTGATGCATCTTTCTGATCCCACTTAATTACCTTAGTATCATCTCCATCTAAAAAGAGGATCTTATTATCATCATGATTTGCGAAACCACCTACAAGTGTTTCTGTTGGAAGACTTGAAACAGTAATTGCTTCAAAATTTCCATCTGCTAATCTGAATATTACATCTCCGTCTGCAGTTACATTTGCAGTCTTTGAAGTTTCATTTCCATCAATATAAAGTGTGGCACTTATGTCACCTGAAAGTGTAACCTGTGCTTCATATACACCCTGACCTTTGCTTGAGCTTACTAAAGGAAGTGTATAGAAATCTTCCCCTACCTTAACTTCTACAAGGCTCCTTATGTTTGTTGAAACTGATTCAGAAGTTTCTCCTCCTGTCTCACCACCAGTTTCGCTGCCTTCTTCGCCGCCTTCTTCATTATCTGATGCAGCTACTCCCAAAGATTTGGAAATTACTTTTGCCTCATCAGCATTTGCTGAATCATAAAGAAGTCCTGTTGAAGCATCGTAAACAAATACAACGTTCTGGTTTTCCTTTGTGATAGTTAAAACCTGATTTCCAGCCTCAGCTTCATACCAGTTTGATCCATCCATTACTACCTTGTATTCATATGTTCCTTTATCTGCAAATCTCTTCTGATAAGTATATAAATTATCTGAGATTTGAGTAAATTCAAAACCAGTAACATCTGGACTCCAGTTACTGTCACCTGCTTCTCTTGCAGGTCCTATAAGTGATACAGTTCTACCAAGCTTATCTACTGTAACAGCACCATTATTCTGAGCATAATCAAATGTTCCTGCGTTTATAGAATCATATACTTTTCCAGAAATACTATCTAACATGATAGTAAGTTTACCTACACCTGCAGGAATTGTAAGAGCGATATTTGACTCTCCATCACCAAAACAGGTATCCCAGGAATAATTCTGAACAACCTTATATCCATTGTCAGCAACTGTTCTATCATTATCAGCTGATTCAATTGTGAAAGTACGGGAATATACTCCACCACCAACATAGTTAAGATTGTTTACGCTGGCACCTTCATTCCAACCAACGTCTCTCTTAGTCTCTCCATCAAGGAAATAGATCTTATTTTCTTCAGGAATTTCCTGCTTTGAGAAACCACCTACAAGAGTCTCTGTTGGAAGATCATTTTCTGCTATTGATTTTAAATCATCATTCTGAAATCTGAAATAAACTTTACTGTCGCTATCGATTGTTCCATCTGTCTTAACCCCTGTTGCGTTCCCATCGACGTAAAGCTCGGCTGAATAAGAACCAGCCTGACAATTAACTGCTGCCTCATACAGTCCGTTTTTATAAAGCTTAAGATCCGTAAATGAATCTCCTACTTTAACCTGTACAAGACTAGTGAGATTTGTTTTAATTGTACTTTCTGCCTTGACTACCATTTTTGCAGGTCCGATCCCAGAAAGGACAGAGACGACCATACATATAGCAATCAAAAGAGAAAGGTACCTTTTCTTACCTTTCATACTCACTTATAAATTCCTCCTTAACATAATTTAATACATCACCTTCTGCAGCTTCCCGGACTACAGAATAATTACATTAATATCGAATTTATTCTATTCTGCCTGAAAATCTTCTTCAACATCATTTATTTCCAATAATTATTTGGTTTCCTTGTGCATTTTAACTAATCCCATGAAAACCATAAAAAAAACCGGCATTTTTTTGTGCAAAATGCCGGCATATTTATACATAAAACATACATATTCAACAAATAAGCGTTTAAATAACGTTTCCGAAAACGTTTTATTTTTTATAAAATTTTTGATGGTTTATGACCGACCGGTCATTATTTCATGTTCATAACCGTTCTTATTAGTTCAATATCTTCATCTGTAAGTCTTATATTAGTAACATATTCCTTATTATCTGTATCTGTAAGTTTTAATTCCACCACTGATCCAGTAGAAAACTTATTGGATGTTTCTTTAAAAAATGGAATAACTCTAGGATGTCTTTCGTTAAAGTCTTTAAGTTTTCCTGCTATCTGCATCATTTCCATTGGATTAAATCCCATATTTTTATACCTCCGTTGCATAGGATATGAATGTTTAATCAAAAGTATAGCCGGTCACCTGGCATCTCGCAAGTATTACAAACATAAAGAAAAGTCGCAACCCTAGATAAATCTAGAATTACGACTCTTTTAATTTTTAAGGCATGCCGGCGACCGGAATCGAACCGGTACGGGTATCACTACCCACGGGATTTTAAGTCCCGGGCGTCTGCCAGTTCCGCCACGCCGGCATTTAAGGTAATACCTTAAAGCGACCCAGACGAGACTCGGACTCGTGACCTCCGCCGTGACAGGGCGGCGCTCTAACCAACTGAGCCACTGGGCCATAATATAAGAATTGAGTAGGATTTCCTACTCATTTTATAATTATCTTTTTAAATTTTCGAGTGGACGCTCAGGGACTCGAACCCGGGACCGATCGGTTATGAGCCGATTGCTCTAACCAACTGAGCTAAGCGTCCTTAACATGTCCAAACAAATATTCAATTGTTGTACATATAAGTTAGTGACCCCGACGGGAATCGAACCCGTGTTACCGCCGTGAAAGGGCGATGTCTTAACCGCTTGACCACAGGGCCATATATAAGCTCCCCGAGTAGGGCTCGAACCTACAACAACTCGGTTAACAGCCGAGTGCTCTACCATTGAGCTATCGAGGAAAATTGTATATTCTAACCCACAATAGAAACTGGGAACTCGCCGCAGTGCTCTACCATTGAGCTATCGAGGAATATACTTTTGAAAGATTGTACTTTCAAAACCTCATACAGTAAGTTTAATCCTTTATCACAAACTTTTTTAGAAGCATTACGCTTTAATCTCTATTAGGATAAGCCCTCGACCTATTAGTACGCCTCAGCTGAAAGCCTTACGGCCCTTACACTCAGTGCCTATCAACCTCGTAGTCTTCAAGGGGTCTTACTTCGTAAACGAATGGGATATCTTATCTTGA
>CADANF010000042.1 GCA_902789175.1 uncultured Lachnospiraceae bacterium | reverse complement strand
TTTTTTCAGGCAGAAAAGATTAGTTTAAGCAGCATGGATCAAATTTAAAGCTTCATGGCACATGTTTTAGTTAGAAAACTGTTCCATGAATAATTCAGGATTAAGAATAAAAATCAGAAACCTACAGATTTTTCTTTTGGAATGAAACAAAGATTGGGGTTGGCACAAGCGTTAATTGGAAATCCTAAAAAATTAATACTCGATGAGCCATTCGTAGGACTGGATCCGGTTGGGGTAAAAGATTTAATTAATATTCTAAAAGATCAGGTAAAAAAAAGAAAAATGCAGGTATTGATTTCAAGTCATCAATTATTTGAATTAAATGAATTGTGTAATCGAGTCTTGGTGTTATATAACGGTGAATTGGTGTTTGACGGGATTCCTGATTTCTCACCACATTTGATGCTTACTTTAAGTGACGATTATAAGAAAAAAATAAGTGGAATAAAATTAACGGATGATAAAAGAGTGGTTGAAATGGGAATGGATCATGTTGATAAAAATCTTCGCGAAATAATGGAATACTATATTATCAAATCCATTGAGACAAAAAAGAATTCATTGGAACAGTTTTTTATTGACTGATGCGGAGGGCGTAAAATGAAATACTTGATAAGAAGTGAAATAAGAAAAACATTTAGAAGAATTGATGCAAAAGTCCTTATATTGCTTGGATTATGGCCGGCTATGTTGTGTATGCTTATTTTAATTAAACCAGATGTTTTTAAAATGTCAGGAGTATCTATTGGTGCCTATGAGTTTGCTAACTATATGGTTGTTATCCAAAATGAAATTTTTCTCCCACTTTTAATAAGTGCTATGATAGCTAGTATATCCTTTTATCAAGAAATTCATAAAAAAGTAATTTATTTTTATAAGGATCTGCCTAGGAAGAATATTCTTATAGCAAAATATTTATCGGTATATAGTGTTTATTTTGTTTTTTTATTACTTTATATAGCTGTATCCTTTATTGCATATTATTTAGAATTTAGGAGCAATAGCCTGGCTACAGGGACGTTTATGGCATATCCTCAAGAGGCGTTGAGTGGATTGTATACAGCTATTCAGATAGTGTTGGGGGCGACTTTATATATCCATGTTGGAATAATGTTAGCAATTCGTACTTCAACGGGCTTATCTATTTTTGGGATGACCTTGTTCTATATGTTTGCAAAGATTGCACCTAATTTTAAATTTTTAAAATTTATTTTTCCAATTGGTTATAAGGAAGTTATTAGTTTTCAAGCACACTCACTTTTATATTCGAGTTTATTGTCAGTATTGGTTTTTGGTATATATCATATTCTTTTATTTTGGATTAATAAAAAATATTTTGACAAGATGCAATTTAACTAGGCGTTAGATAAAATGGAGTAATGGATGAATAGATATTTTATTAAATATAAATATATAACCATAATTACACTTTTTATAGTTTTCATTAGTTCGCTAATGAGCGTGGGCGGTGCGTTTATTCTTTCTGATGTGGTTAATTCAGCAACATTATTAGATAAAAAAGAACTTGCAAAATATATTTATATTGCCGTGTTTTATTTAATTGTATTAAGGTGTGTCGGAAAATTAGATAATTATTTTCAGAATGAATTGGTTGATAAAATTTCAGTGTCCTTGAGGAAAGATTACTTTTCGGCCGTTATAAATGAAAATCGAACTGTTTTTCATAATAAAACAGTTGGAAATTATATGTCAGTTATAATTAATGATGTTGATATTATAACTAGCTCATATGTCAGTTTCCTTTTATCAATTGTTGCATCAATTGTTGCAGTTTGTGCAGCAATTATTTCGATGATTTATATAAATCCCTTATTATTAGGGTTTTCAATTATTATTGGAATAATATATATTTTAATATCTAGTTCCTTTAGTAAAAAACTAATAAGGTATAAAGATCAATGGAAGAAATCGTTAGAATTATATACTAATCAGATTAAAGATTTATTATCAGGTTTTGATGTTATTCGAGATTTTAGTTTGCAAAATAAGACTATAAAGATGTTTAAAGAGGATAGTGAGAAACTTGGAGAATATAAAAAAAATTATGCATCAAAGTTGAAAACTTAAATAATGCCAACGTAATATTGGGGCAATTAATTGTATTTGCAATAGTTTTTTCAAGCTCATATTTAGTTGCGGTAAATAAAATGACAGTGGGAGAATTAATTGCATTAGTTCAGCTGATGCTAGCAATGATTACTCCGTTACAAGAATTAATAGCTAGTATAAATGAAATAAAATCTTTGGCCAATATTAAAAATGAATTTATAAACATAATTAATAATAAACAAATAGAAGCTAATACTACTCAGCAAGTATATCCTGAATATGGAAAAAAATTAAATGATATATGTTTTGAGAGTGTTAGTTTTTCTTATGATGATGGTCGTGAAATATTAAAAAATATTAATTTGAATCTGAAAATAGGGAAAAAATACGTAATCTTAGGAGAAAGTGGTTCTGGGAAGAGCTCGTTAGTTAGCTTACTTTTAAACCATTATCAAAACTATCAAGGTAAAATAACGATAGATGGGAAAGATTATAAGGAATTATCTTCAGACAGTCTTGCAAAATTGTTTGCTGTTGTTCAACAGAATGTGATTTTATTTGATGGGACTATAGAAGATAATATTACTCTGTTTAAAAATGTCAGTTTAGAAGAAATAAAGGAAGTAATGAGAATAGCGTGTTTAAGTAAATTTATCAAGCAGAAATGGATGCATAGAGAAATTAAAGAAAATGGATTGTCATTATCAGGCGGGGAAAAACAAAGAATATCAATTGCTAGAGCTTTATTGATGAAGAGAAAAATACTAATATTAGACGAAGCAACCTCAGCAATAGATGAATTAACATCCAAACAGATTTTGAGTCAAATATTAGAAGTAAAAGATCAAACATGTATTGCAATAATGCATTATTTACCGGATAGTGTTAAAGAAATGTTTGATTATGTGTATATTTTAAAAGATGGTAAGTTAACATTACAATAAACAGATAAAATGGAGCGGCAAGACGTATATGTGAAGGTATTAAAAATATAGTTTAGGTTATGCTGATGAAAGAAACCTTTTGCTGAATAATAAGTAATAAGTTATTATTCAGCGGAGGTTTTTTCTATGCAGGAAAGTTTTTATAAGAAAACGATGAAGATAGCGATTCCTGTGGCTTTGCAGGCAATGCTGCAATCATCTTTTTCGATGATCGATCAGATAATGGTGGGACAGCTTGGTGAAAAAGCCATAGCAGCGGTGGAGGTTGGAAGTAAACCGGGCTTTGTATTTACTTTTATAAGCGGTGCTGTTGCTTCTGTAACAGGGATCATGGTATCTCAATATATGGGAAAAAAAGATGAGGAAAAGATTGATACAAGTATGTCACTTAATATGTGTGTCATGATGGCCATTGCCTTATTTACTGCGGCACTTGGCTTTTTTATTCCGAGAGGGATTTCAGCGGCATTTATAAATGATAATGCAGTTATAAATGAATCTGGCCGCTACCTTAGGATAATTGCTTTAACATATCCTTTGTCCGGAGTGGCATCTATACTTGCGGTTCATATAAGATGCAGGGACTATGCTAAATATCCTTTATATATAAGTGGTATTGCAGCACTCATCAATACATTGTTAAACTGGCTTTTTATATTTGGAAATCTTGGAATGCCAGAACTTGGCGTGACAGGAGCTGCGGCAGCAAGCCTTATATCCCAGGTGTTTAATCTTATTGCCATGATATTTATTTATAAAAAAGTGGCGGGATTTAGATTCAGGATCAGCCTTAGCAGATTAGAATTCAGGCAGTATCTTATCATGCTGATACCTATAGTTTTAAATGAATTATTATGGACCATGGGGCAGAATGTTAATACATATATTTATGGCCATATGGGAACAGAAGAATTGGCGGGTATGTCTCTTACAGGACCGGTGCAGGGGCTTGTGATAGGAGCTTTATCCGGAATTGCTCAGGCAGCGGGAATACTTATAGGTAAGCGACTTGGAGAAAAGGATTATGAGAAAGCTTATTCTGAGTCTATAAGATTATGTATCTATGGATTTATTGGTTCAATTGTATTATCTTTAGTATGTATTGCCTTAAGTAGTGTGTATACAGGAATATTTCATGTAGACAATGAGGTGAAAAGGCTTGGAACGGGCGTTATGATAGCCTTTGCCTTCCTTGCTCCGGCCAAGGTTCAGAATATGATCCTTGGAGGCGGGATAATAAGAAGTGGTGGCAGAACAAAGTATATTATGATAATAGATATATTAGGAACATGGCTTATTGGAGTTCCTTTGGGACTTCTTACGGGACTTAAGCTGAAACTTCCAATCGTCTGGGTATACTTTATTCTTTCGCAGGAGGAGGTAGTCAGGTTTATTATTTCAATTTACATGTTCCGGAGTCGAAAATGGATGAATACTATTGAATAAACGGAGCTTTTATGTGGGATGAAAAGAAAGTAAGGATAAGTGATATTGCAGAAGAACTGGGAGTAAGCACGGCAACAGTCTCTAATGTGCTTCATGGAAAAACTCAGAAGATAAGTGATGCCACTGTTAAAAAGGTTGAGAAGAAATTGGAAGAAAGAGGCTATATATCTAATATGGCAGCAACTCTTCTGGCAAGAAATGATTCAAGGATAATAGGGGTCATAGTAAATGACCATGAGAAATATGAAGGACATACATTGGAAGATCCATTTGTTTCTGCTTCTCTTAATTATCTTGCGGATGAGATTGCTGACCATAATTATTTCTTTATGTTAAAGAAGATAAGAGATATAAATGAGATCATCAGATTTTCATCTATGTGGAATCTTGACGGAATGATAGTGATAGGATTCTGCGAAGAAGATTTTCAGAATCTTAGAGATCATATAAGAATTCCATTTGTTGTATATGATGGATATATGACGGGGCAGGAAAGAATCAGCAATGTAAAGATTGATGACTTTGACGGAGGAACACAGGTAGGAAAATATCTTAAAAAACAAGGTCATGACAAGGTACTCTGTGTTTCGGATAATTATATATATATGGATCTCGACAGGTATAATGGACTTTGTGAAGGTTTGAAAAGTGAGGTTGACCGAATGACGATCCCTATGAAGATTGATGAAAGAGTTGATTTTTATGAAAAGAATCTGGATAAGATAATGGAATATACTGCGGTATTTGCTGTATCTGATTATTACGCTTTGGACCTTATGGCATTTCTTTCAAGGAAGGGGATTTATGTTCCTAAAGATATATCAGTAGTAGGATTTGATGGCAGTATATCTGCTTTAAGATCGATACCTAAATTAACTACGGTGGATCAGAATAATACAGTCAGGGCAAAGATGGCTATAGATCTTCTTACTAAAATGATAAAAGATGCCAACTATTTTGAGGAAAAGGTAGTTCCAGTTAATCTTTTGGAAGGGGATAGTGTAATTTGTTTAGAATAAGATAGTGTAATTTGTATAGTATTTCTAAAAAAGAGTTATTGACATTTGGACATAATGATATTAATATGAACTTAAAGATGATTTAAACGTTTAAGCTTGTTCCTGAACGTAAGGAACTCGCTTTTATTTTTTAAGAATCATTTAAACGTTTAAATATAAGAGGATCGGGAGGAAAATTATTATGAAGAAAAAGATTGTTGCACTTGCATTAGCAGCTTCATGCATGTTAGGAGTTGTTGGTTGTTCATCAGAAAAGAAGAATGCAGATACCGCATCAAATAATGTTGCAAGTAGTGAGGCTACTGATACATATGTAGTTACATACTTAGACCAGGATGGTCAGGTTTTGGCTACAGAGAATGTTGAGGCTGGACAGGTTGCTCCAGATGTTAACCCTTCAAAAGATGGATATGAATTCATGGGTTACTATGTAAATCCTGAATGTGGAAGAGAGACAGATATGACTGCTCCAGTAGTTGGAGACAAGAAAATCTACTGTGGTTTCACAAAGGCACAGAAAGATGAAAGAAAGTTCTACATAGTTGGTTCTGGTAAGAGTGAAATCCTTACAAAGTCTAACTGGGGCGAGACATTCGATGATACATTTGCTTTAACAAAGGACGAATCAAGCGAAAAGAATATTTATACTATCACAGTTGAATTATCAGCTGGTGATGAGTTCCAGTTCGTAGCAGATGTTAACTGGGCTGATCAGAGAGGTTTTGGTTATCTTAAAGACAATAAGCTTGATGGTGAAGTATATTTCAAGAAAGCTGCCGGTCTTGGAGATGCACCTGTTGAGAAGTCAAATATACTTGTTGAGAAGTCAGGAAAGTATCAGTTTACATTAACAACATATCCTGCTTCAGATGTGTATGACACAGAAAATGAGTACTACGAAGAAGCTAAAAAGGAAAACTTCAACTCAAATCCATTTGATACTATTGAGTGGACATATATTCAGTAATAAAGAAACAAGGGGAATCAGATGAATAGACATGCTTTATTGCATATTCCGGAGTCCAGATATTGTTTTCCTGTGGATAAGGAAAATGCAGTTATCAGATTCCGTGCATCAAAAGAAGATAGTGGATTAGAGTTTTCAATAATCTATGGTATGAAATATGATTTCCATTTTACACGCACATGCAAAAAACTTGAGATCAAATACTCTGATAGTCTTTACAACTACTATGAGATAAGACTTAAACTTGATGATGTAAGACTTGTATATATTTTTAAGATCCAAGAGGATGGAAAGACTTATTACTTTAGTGAAGATGGAGTAACAGAAGATTATAACTTCGTTGAATCATTTTATAATTGTTTCCAGCTTCCATATATTAATGATAATGACGTAATGCCTACAGTTGAATGGATGAGAAACGCCGTATTCTATCAGATCTTTGTTGATAGATTCAAGATGGGCGATGAAAATAAAGATAAATCCTATATCAATATGAAATGGGGAGATTTACCAACACCAAAGAGTCATGCGGGCGGTGATCTTCGAGGAATTATTGAAAAACTTGATTACATTGATGGACTTGGAATTTCAGGAATTTACCTTACACCGATCTTTGAATCAACATCTAATCATAAATATGACATTAAGAATTATAAGAAGATTGATAAGGAATTCGGCTCAACTGAGGATCTTAAAGAGCTGGTAAAAAAAGCTCATGATAAGGGTATACGAGTTATCCTTGATGCAGTATTTAATCACTGTAGTTTTCTTATGGAACAGTTCCAGGACGTTGTAAGAAATGGAAAAGACTCAAAGTATTTTGACTGGTTCCTGATCCATGGAGACAAGGTTGACCAGGAAAATTGCAATTATGAATGTTTTGCATCCTGCAATTACATGCCAAAATTAAATACAGCAAATAAAGAAGTTCAGGATTTCCTTATTGATGTTGCTACTTATTGGATTGATGAGGCAGACATTGATGGATGGAGACTGGATGTAGCAGATGAGGTATCTCATGAATTCTGGAGGAGATTCAGAAGAGAGGTAAAGGCTAAGAAAAATGATGCCGTTATTATTGGTGAGAACTGGCATGATGCTTATCCTTCACTTATGGGAGACCAGCAGGACAGCATAATGAATTATGCATTTACTAAGACCTGCCTTGATTATTTTGCCAAGGGTCGTTTCCAGGCTAAGGAAACAGCCGAAAAACTTAATAATATCCTAATGCGTAATATGGAACAGGTAAATTACATGATGCTTAATTTGCTTGATTCTCATGATACTCATAGATTCTTTACAGAGACAAGCTGTAGTAAGGAAAAGTTAGTGGCAGCATTTGCACTGGCTGTATTTTTCCCAGGGGCAACTTGTATGTATTACGGAACAGAAATAGCAACTGAAGGTGGATACGACCCGGACAGCAGAAGGTGTTTTGACTGGAATGAAAAGAATTGGGATATGGATCTTATGGATTCAATCAAAAATCTCATACATCTTAAGAGAACAGAAATCCTTTTAGGATATGGAGATGTATCTATCAGCAGTAAAAATGACCTTTTAATTATAAAGAGAACATATATGGAGCATTCCATAAATCTTGTAATTAATATGTCAAAAGAGTGTATCGAAATTGATGATGCAGGGCAGATCATTGCAGGAAATGTAACTGAAGGAAAGTTAAGTCCTATGGGATACTGCATCTATAAAGGTTAGTTATTGGAGGAATAGCTATGAAGAAAAAAATCTCTTTAATCTTGGTTGCAGGTATGGTAGCAGCTTCACTTGCAGGCTGCGGCTCAGATGGAAAAGATAGCAATAAATCTACTAAAGAAAATAATGAAAAGAAGAGCACTGTTGCAAGCAGTCTTTTCAATGGAGAATTAGAAAAGAATGTAACAATTCAGGTTCTTGAAAATGACACAGCCATTTCAAAAGGATATTTCCAGGAACTTATCGATGCATTTAATGAAAAATATGCAGAATACGGCATCACAGCAGTTGATGCAAATATGAATCAGTATCTCGATCTGGCTAATGATGGCCCTTACGGTTATGGCCCTGATGTTTTATATCAGGCAAATGACGTAATCATGAGATATGCTGAAGGAAAGCATATTTTACCAATTCCTGTTGATTCATTGGATTGCTACAGTGTTGTAGCTGATAAGGCTTGGGAGGCTTATAAGGTTAATATAGACGGACAGGAATATACCTGTGGTGTTCCTGTAAATGTTCAGTCTCCAATGCTTTATTACAGAGCTGATCTTCTTCCGGCAGATTGGAAGACAAACTGGGATAAGGATAATAATGATGTTCCAGATATGGTTGAAAACTGGAGCGATATGTATAAATATTCAAAGTCAGTTCACGAAGCTGATTCATCAAAGTATGGTTATATGAAATCTATCTATGATGTTTATTTCTCAAGTGGTTTCTTATTCTCATACGGCGGTTATGTATTTGGAAACAATAATACAGATGTTTCAGATATTGGATTTGCGGCAGGTGAAGCTGAAAAGGGTGCGAATGTATTGTATCAGCTTGCAACTGCAATGAATGAAGATTGTATCGACGATACTATTACAACAAATTCTTATAGTAAGCTTGCAGATGGTACATATTTTGCTACAATCTCAACTCCTGATACATATTCAACATTCTTAGGTGAGCTTGAATTAGCTTATGAAAATCAGGGTAAGTCAAAGGAAGAGGCACAGAAGATGGCTGAAGAGAATCTTATAATGACTGTTCTTCCTAAGCTTCCAGCTAATGGTGATCTTGAAGCCCCAAGCGCTGAGACTATTGATAGTAAGATGATGGGTGGTATCAATGGATATGCCATCAGTTCATATACAAAGTGTCCTAATGCGTGTCTTGCTTTCGTTGATTTCGCAACAAGCTTTGAAATGGAAAAGAAGCGTAATGAAATGCTTGGTATTACACCGGCAAGATCTGATGCAGCTGTTGAAAGCGGTGGAGTTACTGAAGAAGTATTTAAGAACTTAGAGAATGGAAATATTGTTCTTATGCCTTCAGTTAAGGAGACTTCTCAGATTTGGACACCAGGTCAGACTTTCTTTACAGACTTAGCAAAGGATGCCTTCAGAAGTGATGCTGAAAAGAAGTACAAGGATCAGGCATCAATGAAGAAAGGCCTTGAAGACGTATCAAAACAGATACATGATGCTATTTTCACATTAGATTAGTTTAAATCAGAGGTTTTATATGGGTGATAATAGAACATTATTTAATAAAGTCATAACAGGAAGCTGGAAGGTGAAACTTTCGGTCCTGTTAATGGGTGCAGGCCAGATAGCCTATGGCTGCATCGGTAAAGGTTTAATATTTATCATTACAGAATTACTGATGCTTAAATATTTCTTTTCAAATGGATTCGCTGGTATAAAGGGATTCTTTACCTTAGGAACTAAGAAGGCTGATGCCTGGGCTGGTACAGTAGGTGATAATTCTATAGTAATGCTTCTTATGGGAATCTTTGCCTGGTTTGCATTGGCTGCATTTATATATCTTTATATTGTAAACCTTCGTGATGTCTGCATCATTGATGATCAGGCAAAAAAAGGTAAAAAGATCAAAAACCTTAAAGAAAATATTAAAGAATTAGGGGATAAAAAGTTTTATGTGCTTGTACTTTTTCTCCCGGTAATAGGTGTATGTATCTTTAACATTCTTCCTATTATATTCATGATCCTTATAGCTTTCACCAACTATGGCGGAAGCATAGTTCCTCCAGAACTGGTTGACTGGGTAGGGATTGGGAACTTTAAGAAGATTCTTACCCTGTCACAGTTCGCTCCTACTTTTATGAAGATTTTAGGATGGAATCTGATATGGGCAGTTGTTTCAACTGCATTAAATTATTTTGCAGGTCTTGGACTTGCACTTCTTATAAATAAGAAGTGTGTTAAAGGCAAAGCTTACTGGAGACTTTTCCCGGTACTTGCATATGCAATACCTGGATTCATAACATTACTTGCATTTAAGTTTATGTTCTCTTATGGAGGACCTATAAATCAGATGATAAGAGCTGCAGGTGGAACAGCTATCGGTTTCCTTGATCTTGATGCTAAATGGTCAGCAAGGATCATCGGATTACTCGTTAACTGCTGGATCAGTGTTCCTTCTATCATGTTACTGGCTACAGGACACCTCTCAAACAGAGATATGTCTCTTTATGAGGCGGCAAAGATTGATGGAGCTTCAAAGGGACAGCAGTTTAGAAAGTTAACAATGCCATACATGATATTTGCGACTACACCAGTGCTCTTAGGACAGTTTGTAGGAAATTTCAATAACTTTGGTATTTTCTATTTCCTTAGAGGAGGACTTTACCTGGATGGTTATTTCCTTGCCAGTGATACAGACCTTCTTATTAACTGGCTGTATAATTTGTCAATTGATAATAATTATTACTGCATAGGAGCTGCGATAAGCTTAGTAATATTTGCCATAACATCAGCAATTTCAGTTGGTGTATATGTTAAGTCACCATCATTTAGAGAGGAGGATACATTCCAGTGAGAAAAAAGAAAAACAGTAATGCTTTTTCAAAATTTGATACAGTTATTACATATGCGATTCTTATCGTTGTATCATTTTTATTCTTCTTCCCATGTTTATGGATAGTACTTGCCTCATTCTCAAAATCGGGATCTATCTACTCCTTTGACGGATTCTTCCCATCAGCATTCAGTCTGGTTTCATTTAAGAAATTGTTCACTGATACTGCCATGTATAATTATCCAAAATGGTTCTTAAATACATTTATAGTAGCAAGCGGAAGCTGTATCCTTGGCACACTCCTTACAATACTTACTGCTTACACAATGTCCAGATATGAATTTAAGTTAAGAAAGTCAATGATGAAGACAACTATGATACTTGGAATGTTTCCATCATTCATGGGTATGACAGCAGTTTATATCCTTATGACACAGTTCGGACTTATTAACCGTCTGTGGGGACTTATCCTTATTTATGCAGCAGGTGCTCCTATGGGTTATCTTACCCAGAAGGGTTATTTTGATACAATACCTAAGGCTATTGATGAAGCTGCAAAGATTGATGGTGCAACTAATGCTCAGGTATTTTGGAAGATACATATGCCTCTTTCAAAACCTATCATTACTTACACAGCTCTTACAGCATTCACATGGCCATGGTCAGATTTTATTCTCCCTAAATTATTACTTAAGGAGAAGAACTTATATACAGTTGCAGTTGGACTTATGAGCCTTGATGAGACTGAGTTCGTTAGATTTGCAGCAGGTAGCGTATTCATTGCGGTTCCTATAGTTATCCTTTATTTCTGCCTTGTAAGAAATATGATAAATGGAATAGCTGAAGGTGCCGTTAAAGGATAAATACTTTTACCCCTCCGGTGGATTCCCAAATCCGCCTCCCAATTCGCGCATGAAAAATGCGCCCCCCCCTTTATTAATTTATTTTCTTGTGGGCATAATAGTGAAGTGCCTGCAAGAAACCGGCCTAGCCGGACAACATTTTCCAAGAGCCGCCTGGTAATATGCTGGGCGGCTTTAATGTTTTTTGGAGAATGAATAAATATGATGAAAGTGTGACTAAATTAAGAAAATATTACGAAAAATTATATTGACGTAGTAGTAGGAGGAGGAGTAAAATTGTACATGCGTCAAAGATATGAAAAAATTGCGCGTGGAACAGTATCTTCGATAAAATAAGACCTGCAGGGACGAGACTTGAAAGGGAAGAAGGTGGAGATAAAAGTTTTAATAAGTATTTAACTGATTATCATTGGTTAAGAATTTTAAGACAAGAAGACTAGAAGCTATTGTCTTATTTTTTGCTTTATTTATATAGAAATATATTCAAGTTAGTTTATATTTTTTTATTCAAATTCAAATCCAAAATAAATTAAAAATTAAAAATTAAAACGAGTGAGGAGCATTTATATCATGAATATAAAAAGATTTGTAATTTTAAGTACTTTATTATGTATGCTTGTATCATCAACTGTTTTAGCAGATTCAGTCTTTAATGGTAGTAGTATATATGCTTCCGGATATTGGAATGCAGATTTACGATAATTTTTTTGTGGTAGCAGGATCTTTCCTGTTACCACTTGCTATGTAAGGAGTTTATAAATGAAAAAGACTATTAAAAAAATCGCATTATTTGTGGTTGTTGGTGCCTTGTTGACTTCATGTGCTAAAAGGGATGATGATAAGATTTCTGTTATAAATGATGATAATAAGACAGAAACTGAAAATATTATGACTTGGAATGATAAAAAAATAGAAAAAAGATTAGGAAATGAATCAGACGCATTTTCAATAGATGCTACTGTTGATATATATACTGATGAAATGTATATCGGGCAAATAAAAAAAGAGATGCCAGATAAAGAATTGATAGAAAAGAATCTCTGTGATGATCATAAAATGAAAGCTTTTTCATATGATAATACTGAAGACTCAGAAGTACGTCATAATACTTATGCTATTTATGATGATGAAAACAATATATCTCAAATCTATGACTATAGTAGTATTTGTGGAAAATATGAAAATAATAAATATGATAATGAGCAGATTCATTTTTCTGATCAGGTTGCAAGTGATTTGGATGCAAAAAACAATCCCGATATGTTGCAATACGAAAAAATATTTAGTCAGTTAGAATTAAATGTAAAGGCAGCTAAATATTTTTTTCAAAATCAAGATGGGAAAGAACTTACATGTGTCGAGTTTTATACTATGTTAGATGGAGCTCCAATACTTGACACAATTTTTGGAATGCATTATACATCCATTGAGTTAGTAAATAATGAAATAAAAAATGTTAGTTTTTTACCAAAATATCAATTTGACGGTGAAAAAAAGAAAGTAGAAAAAATAATAGCCCCAGATAAAATGATAGATATTATATCTGCGGATTATGATAATGGAAAATTGGCATTACCTGTTGAATGTTCCATTGATAAAATAGAGTTAGTATATATAGAAATAGAAGGTAATAAAGTGGTTCCCGCTTGGGTTTTTATATCAAATAGTTTCGAAAAAACAGAGGATGTTGCTGTATTCGTTTATGATGCTATAGATGGAACAAAAATCTATAATATTATGGAGGATTAATTTATTCCATGAAAATGATAAAAAAATCAATTTTTAATTATAAGATGCTATTTGCGATTGTATTAAGTCTTGGAATATTTTTATATGAAATGATTCATAATATGTGTATTTTTGAAAGTCTACACAATGAAAATAAAGAAGATGTGTTATCAATTTTGGGATCGGTATACGCATTGTCTATATATATGTATGCGGCAGGTATGCTTCCTCAATTGCCATATAGTTTTTCGTTAGCTGATGAAAAAAGAAGTGGTGTACTTAAGTTTGAACTAATAAGATATGGTTATAAAAAATATTTTATAGAAAAGGTGGTTGCAGTTGCTTTATCTGGTATGATTACAACTTCATTGCCGTATTTAGTGGTACTTATAATATCATTTATATGCGGCACCCCAACAACTGCTGATAATCATATAAAAGTTATAGATGGTCTGGTATGGGGAGAACTCTTTAAGTACCAAAATGGAGGAGCAATTATCCTTTTATTAAAGGGTATTCTTTTGGCTTTATTTGGAGTTTTTTGGGCAGAATTAGCTTTTCTTATATCATTATTTATTTATAACAAATATATTACTTTTATATTGCCATTTATCATTTATATCTTTTTACATGTTTTATCCTTTGATGCTGGATTATTAAAATATGCTAATCCTAAATTTATGATGAGATATGATGAAGAACTAGGCGCTCCTTTGATATTACCTTTTGTTTGTTTTGGAATATATATTCTTTTAACCATATTAGTATCTGATATAAGGTTTAGGAGGATGGTAAAAAATGGAGAAATCTAAATGTAATAATAATGGATTAATAAGGATGGTAATAATTAATCTGATTAATAGATTTTCAACCGGAAATAATATAGCGGCAATATTGTTAGGGGCAGCTATAGTGATTGCAAAATCGATTTTCTATATGAAATATTCGGTAGGACATACAGTTAATATTTTTGAAAGTTATATACTTAATTTTTCTTCTAACAGACATATTATATTTGTGATTGTACCAACTCTATTGTTATTTATTGATGCTCCTTTCATAGATGATTATACTTTTGTATCGGTATACAGAATTAAGAGGAAAAAATGGTTTTATTCAAATTATTTATACATTGTACTTAGAGCTCTTTTATATAATATATTTCTTTTGTTAGCATCGATGATTCCTCTTGTATCAGTCGGATATATTGAAAACAGATGGAGTCAGACTTTTCTTTGTATGATGTATGGATATAATGATAGAATTGATAAATACAATCTAGCTGTTCCTCTTAAGGAGTTAGCTGATTTATCTCCATTAAAAACAGTTGTGCTTACAGTTATCCTTTTTTCATTATATATCGTATTTTTTGCAGAGGTAATATTCTCCATTAATATGTTATGTAAAAGAAAATATTTAGGGACAATTATGGCATGTTTGATTTATCTATTGACTACTCTTATTGATGGACAAGCTTTTAGATCTTCAGATATAGTTAAAAAGTATTCGTTGATAAGAAATGCCATTTTACCTTTGGGTTATTGCCCTGAATTATCGGATTATAAGTTTTCAATTTTATATATGATACTGCTGAATTATATTGTTTATATTTTTGCAAGTACTTTATATCCATTTGCAGATTTTGAAGAGAGTAATAATGAAAACTAAGAAGATTTATATTTTTACAATTATATATATTATAGCCTTATTTTTATATACCCACTTATTATATTCGGCTGCATTTGGGTATATGAATGGAAAATATTTTGCAGAAGGGGATTCGGACAGTGCTTTGTTTGGGCTGCTATTCCTTCCAGTATGGTTTTCTGCGGCATTTATAATATCCCAGAAAATTAATTCCTATAATTTCGAATTAATACGTTATGGCTCTTATAAAAAGTGGTGGGGGAGTATTGAGAAAAAATG
>CADANF010000041.1 GCA_902789175.1 uncultured Lachnospiraceae bacterium | reverse complement strand
GTGAAAACTGTAAAAAGTTTGTAAAGTGTGAAATTACACTTCACAACATTATCCTAAATTTGGAGGTCGAATACCATCCACGAGCTATTTACCACTTACCTATTATATTTTACAATATGTTGTATAAAAAAACCGACATACCTCACATAATATGAGGTATGCCGGTCTTATAGAAAATATTATCTTTATTTTTCAGCTGGCTCCCACTTACATCTTACAGGTGAAACAATAGAGCCCTCTTTTTTCATTTCTGCAAATGCTTTATCAACAACTTTTCGGTCAAGGCCTGTCAATTCAGCAACTTTACCGGCATTCAAAGGCTCTCCGGCCTTTCTCATAACTTCTAAAATCTGTTCTTTTTCACTCATGGTAATCCTCCTCCATAAAAAAATAATTTAACACTGTGTGCTATACAACTTGTAATTATATTTTCATCTCTAAAGGTGTTTTTTTCAATCTATAAAATCAGTATAATCTCTCACAATGAGATAAACAGTTTTTTTCTATCATTTCCTTGTGAGTTAGCGCCTGGTTACCTTTTACGAACAGAATATACCTTTTGAGAGCTTGACTGTCTTTTGTTCCATGCTCCACTACCACATCAACATTACTTAATATTTCAGATAATTTGGGTTGCACAACATTTTCAATAAACCTACTACAAATCTGAGGTTCTTTAAAAAGAAATGAAATTCTAATCTCTATACTAATTGTATCAGGATATTTTTCAGCATATTGCTTTGTGTCTATAAACCCAATATAACTGTTTAATTTGGATTGCAATAATAACATATGCTTTGCTTCATCTATCCAGTCCATACCGTCAAATATACATAATATTAATTTATTAGTATCATCTTCATATGCAAGCGCATCTATTGTATCTGTATTTTCTATATTCAATGATTCATCGACAGCCATTTATAATCCCCTCTTAATTATGCGATAATATTGTCAATATTTTTCCCGTTTTCTTATAATCTTTTAAATCTATTTCAAATAGTCTTTTCCTTTTTATTATATATGAGACACTGACTAAAAAGCTAGTTCAACCTTTTTTTATGCTTGTGTTCTCTTTTTTAACCCAGCAGTGCCACTCAGGCGCTTTAGGCATTGGCTCATGTTTTACCAACGCCTTTATAGCCCTACGGTGTGTAAAACAACAACAGCATGCAAGAACTACTACAACGATTCAGCTTTATTAGTCTCTATCCGTAACCATATATTTCCAGAAATTTTTTATGGATTCTTGTATCATTGGTCATTTCCGGATGAAATGACATAGCCCACTGGTTTTTATATTTTACAGCCACAATTTCCGAACCATTTTGAGAAAGTATCTGAACCCCCTGGCCTAACTCGGTAAAATATGGTGCCCTTATAAAAACCGCAGGATAATCTTTAATATCATCAAAATTTAAAAAACTTTTAAAGCTGCCAAGCTGTCTGCCATATGCATTTCTTTTAATTGTTACCGGAAGGGTAGCAAGATGGCTATTAGGATCATTTTCTATTTTTTTTGCAAGTAAAATGGCTCCGGCACAGGTAGCTAAAGTTGGAAGTCCGGCTTCTATCAGATTTTTTAATTCAATGAAGATATCTAATTTACGCAAAAGTTGCCCCTGAACTGTGCTTTCTCCTCCTGGAAGAACTATGGCATCAATCCCTGACAAGTCCTTTTTTTGACGTATCTCCTTCGAAGAGACTCCCAGACTTTCAAATACTTTTTTATGTTCTTCAAATGCACCCTGAAGGGCCAGTATTCCGATATTCATACTAACGCCCTCTTTCTTCCATGATGATCTTTATCTCAGACGGATTAATCCCTACCATCGCTTCTCCCAAATCTTTTGATAATTCAGCTATTAGTGAAGCATCCTGGTAATTCGTGACTGCCTGAACTATCGCTGTCGCTCTTTTTTCGGGATCTCCAGACTTAAATATTCCCGAACCTACAAAGACTCCTTCTGCTCCAAGCTGCATCATAAGTGCAGCATCTGCCGGAGTTGCAACCCCGCCTGCCGCAAAATTTACTACAGGCAGTCGACCATTATCATGGACATAAAGCACTAATTCATAAGGAACCTGTAACTGCTTAGCCTCTTCATAAAGTTCATCTTCCCTAAGAGAAACTATTTTTCTTATTTCAGAATTCATCTTCCTCATATGTCTGACTGCCTGAACTACGTCACCTGTTCCAGGTTCCCCCTTAGTTCTTATCATTGAAGCCCCTTCATTTATCCTTCTTAAAGCTTCTCCTAAATCTCTGGCACCACATACAAATGGAACTTTGAATTTTTTCTTGTCTATATGATAAATGTCATCAGCCGGCGAAAGTACCTCTGATTCATCTATATAGTCAATCTCAATCGCTTCAAGGATCTGAGCTTCAACAAAATGACCAATGCGACATTTTGCCATTACCGGAATTGATACGGCATCCTGGATTCCCTTTATCATCGCCGGATCACTCATTCTTGATACCCCGCCTGCCGCACGTATGTCAGCAGGTATTCTTTCCAGAGCCATTACCGCACAGGCCCCCGCTGCTTCTGCAATTTTAGCCTGCTCAGGAGTTGTAACATCCATTATCACCCCACCCTTAAGCATCTGGGCAAGCCCCTTATTAAGTTCATATTGTGTCTTACTGATATCGCTCATATTTTTCTCCTTCCATATCACTAATGATTTTATGGAAAGGATTATAGAAAACATCTGGTAATACAGAAATATCCAGTTTCAACATTTTTGATAATACCAGTTTCACTTATATCAGAACTCTTGCTTTCATGTTTCGACTTATCTAAGATCAGACCCTTATCATCGGCTGCACTGCTTCATCTATATCTGCAGTGACATTATTCTTTTTAAACATCTCAGCCAGACTCATCTTAAATAATTCTTTTTCTGAATAAAATTCATCAAAGTAAGTCATTTCCTTCTTTTTAATCTTCCATTCCGAATAAAATTCATCTGCATCAACATTAAGGTTTACATTTGTAAGAATACTCCTTACGGCATCCATAGATCCTGTTCCCGTGTCTATCAATGTTCCAAAACAATCAAATATAACATTCTTTATCATCAATAACCTCACTACTCCTGAAATCTTCCACTCTGGCAGTTGTTTCTAACACTTCCCGCACCAATGATAACTTTCTTTCCAGTTGTGATTCCCGGAGTCACCAAAAACTAGTATAACGTTCGCAAAATAACTGGACTAATGCGCTGAATGCTTGCTCGAGAGTGCGTCTTAAAAAACGTAGGCGTAGCAGGCTACGCTGAGGATTTTTGAGGCGTGCTATCGATGTAAGCAGGCAAGCATTCGGTCCAGTTATTTAAGTAACGTTATACTAGTCCCATTCTATCTCCTCTGCATATTCCTCTAAAAAATCCAAGGCTTCATCTTCATCCTCTACAAGATGTTCAATGATCTCAGCAAACTTCTGAGCAAGTTTCTTAGTTTCATCATTAACATCATCGATATAAGCTGAATACATACCAGCCTCAGGATCTGGATCTATAACCTCAAGTATTTCAGGAGCATTGTATTCTAGATACTTATTTAAAAACGCATTCCAGTTTTCGCCATTCATGTAAGCTTCCGGAACAACATTTTCCATCATCTCACCAAGTTTCATCGGTTCTTCATTCTCAATATAAAATGTAACCGCGATATAATCTTCCTCAATTGTCACATTAATATAATCTTTCATATTGTCCTCCCATACATTCTACTCTTGACATATCACTAATTGTACAACAACATCTTTTGCCGGTAATTCGGATTATGGCGTCATATATACCAGACATTGTCATCGTTTACTTTCTCTATATGAATCATATATTTTTCCATACAAACTTGAGATAACTGGTCTTATGTAAACAGCCATATAAAAGCTAAATACAAATAAGGTAATAGCGTCATTATCATATTATAGATAAACAACTTTTTTCCAATTTGAATGTGATATTTTGTTCTCTCCTTTTTGAAGAATAACACATTACAGATCATACTTAAAAAAATATGAATAACACCTATTACCAGAAATGCCCCGTGAAACTTCAAATTCTGGAATTTGCTATCATATCCAGTCAAGTCAAAGCATATAATAATAAACCATCCAAGCAGATCATTCATCAAATACGCCAAAATATCTATTATCGTAATCACCTTGTCATTTTCTCCCAAAACATTTCTCCTATAGAGCTATAAATCCTACTTTTCATAACGAACAGTAGTAAATCCATCGTTCCACGCTGATGAATCCAATTCATATTCATATATCTCGAAGCAAGTTAACGGTAAGTCTTTAAAGCCATCTAAGTCCTTATGGCTTTGAATTGCTTCTTCTGCCTTTTCTTCAGTTGAATATATTCCAATCAACTTTTCTTCATCATGTTCTCCAAAATCGTCACTTAATTCATAAACATGCCAAAGTACATATACTTTCATTTTGCGTACCTTCCTTGCTGTTTAAGTGAATGTATCTATCTGTACAACAGTTCTTTTGCCCTCTTCAAAACAGGAATCTCCCTGTTTGCTACAAGTCTTCCTAATCCGGTGCATCTACACTTTTCATATTCACCTAAAGCTTCTTCATACTTTAATTTCAAAGTTGAAAGGTGAAAATCCTCTATTTCATCTTTGGTTAAATGCTTGTCCCCAAAAGATATTACTTTACATAGAAAATAGTTATTGATGTTATGCCTGTGAATCAGATTATAGTAATCGCTGACAACCCCAATCTTGCACACAACCTCGACATTAACGCCTAATTCTTCCGCAAGTTCCCGTTTTATAGCGGTGACTAAATCTTCTCCTGTTTCCACTCCTCCTCCGGCAGTTTCAATAAGTGTTGCTTTGCCGAAATCATCATCTCTGTTTGCCCTTACAAAATAGAAATTATCTTCATTATCCACCACTATTGCCCGGACAATCAGCCTATCATGGTCAATTGTTGAAATCGGCCATTCATTATCGGTCAAATCCAACAATAATCCTTCCTGATTCATATTAATTACATCTCCCCTAAAAACTCCGATTGTTCAATTGCTCTAAGGATATCTTCATCCATCTTTTCAAAATTTGCAGGATCTATTAACACAACGTCATCAGACCTGAAATACAAAATCCTATAATCTAACATATCTTTGATTTCTGCTATTAGGCTTATCAGGTATCGTCATGCGTATCAATCCCAATTCTATCGCAGGATTAATATAGTTCTTCCGAAGAGTTTCTTTAGACCTAAGCCCAAGTCCAGCCATAATATCATTTGATGTGTACGGAATATCATATTCCATCAGATTAAGCATCTTTTTCACATATTCACTGGTTTCAGCATTTGCTTTATTAACCTGTAATATGACATCATCTAAAACCTGATCAATCATATCAAGCATAAATTCAATAAAGATGTCGGAATTACCTGATTTATTACACTTGGCAATTGCATCATAGTATTGCTCCTGAAATCGCTCTATCTGGCTTTCTAATGGAATATATTCAAATACACTCCTCCAACGATATAACAAAACAGTATGCCAAAGTCTTGCCATACGTCCGTTTCCATCAGCAAAAGGATGTATAAACACAAACTCATAATGAAAAACCGCTGCCATTATAAGAGGGTGAACTTTTCCTTCGTATTTTTTCACCCATGAAAGCAAATTCTTCATAAGTTCAGATACCATATTGGGCGGTGGAGCAACAAATATGCACTTATCTCCGGAGAATACTCCCTCGTCGCCTTTGCGAAAAATGCCTGATTCTTCAACGGTCATATGCGTCATTATCCCATGGATTGCTTTTAATTGTTTCACACTCGAAGGATCAATCTCGGAGATTTTTTCGTAAGCTGCGTAAGCATTCTTTACCTCCTGGATTTCCTTCTGATTCCCCATAACTAAATGACCGTTTATGACATCCCTAACCTCGTTTAAAGAAAGAGAATTTGCTTCTATCTTTAGTGATGAATGAATAGAGCGGATACGATTATTTCTACGAAGATGTGGTTTAGATTCCAACTCTTTGTGACTGGTAATCTTTCCAACTTTCTCTGATATAGAAGATACCTGCTCCAGCATTTTTTCTGAAATTGTATAAGGTGGAATATAGTTCCCCATATGCTTGATTGCTCCATTTCATCTTGCTTATTATCTTGCTTATTATCTTACTTATTTCTATCCTTAATGTCAATTCGTCGCATTCATTTAAATAAAAAGATAATTGTGATATATCTTTTTAAAACTATTCTTATCACAATACTACTTTATAAATAATAATAATTTTCATCGTCATCTCACGGAGTATTTCCCTCTGATGGGCCGACATACTTCAGCTTTCCATTCGTCATTCATATACAGCAAAAATTTTGCAAGATGCTCCTGAATATCATCCAATAATGCCTTATCATTATTTAAAGAATTGTAAGCTTTTACACATTTTTCGGCATAAGAAACCGCTTCTTCTGAATTATCAAATATTGTAATATTCATCTCACCTTTAGATGGACCACTGCCCCCGGGACTATGGTCCATTTTTATGTTAACCAAAATGGTCCGTTTCATTTTTTATTAGGTTTGTTTAGTATATGATTTAAAAATCTAAGAATCACCGCTATTAGCCAATTAAGTAACACTATAACGGCAAATATTGCTATACCCACCGGATATCCCCAGTTTAAGAACCCGTACCAATCGTTGCTATCAGGCCACTGTCCTACACCGTTTATCAGATTATTTAATAGATATACCATTCCATATATAATCGAAAATGCAGCTGAAACAAGTGTATATCTGAAAGGTATTTTTTCTTCAGTCCTTAAAATGACAAATTCCAGCATAGCAATAAGCGGAACAATCAGGTGAAAATAAAGATTTGCTCCTTGATAGAGATTAAGATTTGGATACAATGGTGCCAAAAAAGCCGCAATAGTAAGGAAGGTAAGTCCTACTGAGGCAGCCGCTGATAATTTTAAAATCATAGGCATTTTCTTGTTTAAGAAATAAAAGCAAATTCTTACCGCAGCTATTATTCCACAATAAACATTTGATAAAACCGTAAAGTATTTAAGATTTGATAATCCTATCGACAAAAGGGCTGAATTATTATCATTATTAAAAAACGTCTTTACAGACCCCACTCCCACCAAAACAAGGATAATGACATTTAAAATAATCTCAACTATTTCTCTTATGCCATGATCATTTACAACTCTTTCACCAGATTTCATATATTCTCCTTATCACCTAAACTATCATCACTTTAGACCGGGCCACAGCCTCAAAATGTGGAGCATGGGGTGGACCATTTTCTACGCCTTATCCAACAATTTTTTTATCCAATCGTAGCCAGCGGCTCAACTGTTATTCCAAATGGTCCGCAGATCTTCTGTAACTTTTCAGCATCTTTATCATTTCCAAAGATGACCATCTTTTTAAGATTTTTGAACTGTTTTATTTCAGGCTCTGTAAGGCTGTTAAAATCAAATCTCTCGTCTCTTCCATCCCACTCAGGAGCTATGTTCATATAGATTTCATCAGCCCCATCCATATTTATCTCAGTCACAAAATCTGCCAGGTGCGCAGAAATTGGTAATTCTTTAAAATAGTTAACTGCCGCCCTGATATTCTTATCCGTTTCAAGGTTCCATTTGCCTTTCTTAAAGGCCATGTAATCATAAATGTCAAAGTAAGGTTCGAGCACATCCTGGTTGTACATAAGTTCATTTATTACAGCGAGCTTAAAATTAAATGTATCAAACACCAGACATTCTTCATCCAGAGTCACTATAGTATAGTCCACCTTGCTCTTTGGTCTTTCAGGGTGAAACGAAATGATAACATCTTTTTTAAGCCTGTCCCCGTCATAAAATGGCTCTTCGTCTTCCGTTAAAATAGTACTGCTTACAAAAATGTTCCTTTTTTCTTTACTATTGATCTTAATTATGGGCATGCAGCCATAACCAAGTATGTCTTTCCAGGTGTTATCTTTACTGATTTTTTCTCCTAATACAGTTAGACTTCCCTCATATTTTTTTTCACATTTTGAATGCTTAAAACCATATATTTTTTCACCTGTCGCATATAAAGTAAGCCCAATGATATTATGCTCTTTATCCTTGTATGCCTTTTTTTTCTTAAGATTAGGCAGATATTCAATCGAGCCATCAAATCCTATTCCAATCTCATCATA
This sequence comes from uncultured Lachnospiraceae bacterium, assembly GCA_902789175.1. Lineage (GTDB taxonomy): Bacteria > Bacillota > Clostridia > Lachnospirales > Lachnospiraceae > Eubacterium_Q. Next base: position 6,645 of record CADANF010000041.1, on the reverse strand, counting down.
GTAATATGAAGTATGTGTTTCATCATCATTAACAACTCTGGCTTCACCAAGTACATCCTTTATCTCGTCATAAGAAAGCGGAAATATCAGATCATTTCCATTAATATTAAATCCATTATCAAAAACATTTATAGTATTCATTGCAGCCTCCTTACATATAAAGCAGAACGAACTACAACATCATGAAGATATACATAATTTTCATTACTCCTGATATCATCTATATTATTTTACCGAAATCCCAATACTGACCCAGGCTACTGCAAGGCCTGCTCATAAAAATCCAGGAATTTCTCACACAAATCTTCATCCAACCTATGGCTCCATTTATAATGATCAAGATTTTTAATGAGATAGATAGCTTTATCCTCTTTGAAACGCTCTTTATTTTCTTTTGCATTATAATCATAATCAAGTGTTTTGAGCCATTTGTCAAAATCAGCATTTAATTCATCTTCGTAAGTATTGTCAGGATCATTTAAAATACTGTTATGCCCTTTATCTTCAAATCTGATGAAAGTAAAACGAGGATCATCCTTATATTTCTTATAATATTTATCTAATCCGTACTCAATTCCTATTACCTTATCGTCAGCGCTGTGCACTATCATCACCCTGGCATCAGTAGCGTCAAAGCCGTCCATGGCTGTATTTGAAGCGTATTTGCCAAATTTGCAGCGCTCATGAATTGCAATAAAAGGCCTCATCGCGTAAATGATACTTCCCGCCTGATCTTTTCCGCCTGATTCAAACATATCTGTAGAGCTGTTAAAACCAGAACATTCAACAACAGCCTTAACTTCCGGATGATATGTAAGAACAGCGCTTACACAGTATCCGCCCCAGCTATGTCCGAAAAGAACGATTGGAAGATCAGAAAGATCGTCACAGGATTCTACAAATGAAATGGCATAACTAAGATCTATCACGCCCTGAGGAACACCACCTAAACTTTTTCCCTCGCTCTTATCCATCGCTGTGGCATCATATGCAAAGACATAATAGCCTTTCTTAGCAAAGTAATCCGCTACATCCATGTAGGAATTATGACCGCCGCCACCAAATCCGTGAGCTATGACCATAACTGCATGCTGATCTTCTCCACTGCTGTATAAATAACCAGCCAGAAGCTGTCCCTTGTCAGATGGGAAAGAATACTCTTTACACTCTAATCCCTCAAAATCTTCCACCCGAAGCATCAATGGTTCATAGCTGTCTGCACTGGTATTTAAATTTTCCTCATAGAGCTTAACACAAAAAAACCACCAGCCTGCCACCATTAAAACTATGATACTAAGTAGAATAATGAGAATTATCTTCTTTTTGGATTTCTTGGATTTTTTTGGTTTCCTGGATTTTTTATTTTCTTCAAGTATAGATTCATTTTCTTTCATTTTTACCCCCATAATCCTTAAAGATGATTGATTAGTACATTTTTCATTAATACATCTATTTTAAAACATCAATCTCTACTCCACAACAACTTTAATAAAAAGTGGTTGTTAACATAAAAATGGACCACTGCCCCCGGGACTGTGGTCCATTTTTAACTGGGGCATTTTCATAACTTGTATATGAAGTTCTGCTTCCTGTTTTGACTGGCTCATCAGTAATCTCGGCATACTTTGGATTATGACTTCTTATCTGTACCTTATCTCCCGGCTCAACAATATTGATATAAAACTGACCGTCCATAGTCCATCTTGTTGCAAGGACATAGTTTCCGGAATTAAACTTCTCCCAATCAATCTTATCCGATCCATCGATAGTTTCCACAACACTAAGCTTACCAGTAGCGAATTTTCCCATTCCATATGTATTACCTGCTAAGGTTTTCGACTTTCTATAATCATTCATACACGCTTCATAATCATAACTTCCGCTTGTATAACAGCTATTGATACAATCCTTTATTGCTTCTTCCTTAAAGAAGTTATCCTCTAGAATCTTCCAGCTCTCATCTGAAAACTCCTGCCAAAATGTAGAAACATATATATTTCCTGTTTCATTTACACCAGGTTGTTTCTGTACCATTTCCATAAGATCTAAATCTACAGAATCTGTTTCATGAAATGACACCGCCATATTATCTAAAGATGCATCCTGAATGCTAAAATCACCCACTATATCACTCTTAACAAATTCATTTACATCGAATCCGCTGACTAATCCTATAACACTGTTAAGAACAACCAGCGCCAGTGATAATGAAAGGATAACTACAGTAATCTTTTTTCCTCTCCTGGCATCATTTCCAGACTCTTCTGTGTATTTAAGAGTTTCTATCGGTGATACCTTCGCCGCCTTTCTGCATTTTTTTCATTTCCTTTTTCTTTATCTTACAATGTGTCCATCTTCAATTCTTATGGTTCTATCAGCCATTTGCGCTATCTCATCATTATGTGTGATCATAACGATTGTTTGGTTGAACTTCTTACCTGTTGTCTTTAAAAGTTCCAGAACATCCTGACTTGTTTTACTATCCAGATTTCCAGTCGGCTCATCTGCAAGTATTATCGCCTTTTAACTTCGATATATCAGTATCATCAATGATCACATTTCCAGAAGAAGGATTATCAAGTCCACCAAGCATATGAAGAAGCGTTGATTTTCCACTTTCGCTGGTTCCTATGATACAAACAAATTCACCTCTATTTACCTCAAGGGAAACGCCGTCAAGCGCCTTCACCTGAGTCTCTCCTTCGCCATAATATTTCTTTAATTCTGTTGCTTTTAAAATGCACATCTAATTAGCCTCCCGTTAAATACTGATTGTTCCTTTTGGTATGTAAATACTATATCATAGGATTCTTACCAGATTATTTCTCAATTCTTTCACTTTTGAAAGTTTTTAAAAGGTTGACATAAAAATGGACCATAGCCCCCGGGACTATGGTCCATTTTTATGTCAACTTGTATATTATTTAACTATGCTTTTTATTTTAGAACCTCCAACTCTGCGATTGATATATAATGTTTCACCAGGAAGTTCTCTGTAGCATTATTTTCCAGCATATCCATATGTTCCTTGTCCCACGCTGCAAGTGTGGCCCCTGTCATAGATGCGCCAACGCCTCTGCAGGCCCTCATTCGTCCATGCCATCCCTCTCTTGAAAATGGAATGTCCACTCTTACTTCCTTCCTGATCTTTAAAGTAAAAAACTCCAGGTACTGCTCCGGAACAAGAACCGGATGAACCTTGTCACCGCTGCCTGTCCAGTCAGGATTATATTTTAAAATGATCTCCTCACTTTTTCCTGCAATCTCATCCTCGAACGGAAGCCATCCCATGTAAAGGATCAGGAATTTCCCACCCTTTTTCAGCATCTTTGCAAACTGAGGCGCGGTTATATCATGATTAAAATACCAAATGCACTGACATGCAGTTATCACATCAAATGTATCATCTGGAAATGACACTTCCTCGGCTCCTGCCACAAAGAAATCAATATCCATCCCAGATTCATTTGCAAGTATCTTCGCCTGTTTGATCTGATTTTCTGAAACATCAGCAGCAGTCCATTTTGCGCCGTACTTATACATATTCCTTGGCAGAACGCCGGTTCCACTTCCCAGATTCAGAACCTTCTGTCCATCCTTGCAAAGCCCCAGCTCCAAAATCATGTCATAAAACTTCTGTGGATAAATGTCCCTAAATTTTGCATAATCTGCAGAAGTTTTTCCCCAGTCAAATGCCTTTCCCTTATCAATATTTTCAATGATCATAGCAGCTCCCCTTTCTAAATCTTTCTTTATTTTTCTATATCAATCTCGATTTTTTTAACCTTACTGGCTGGATTTTTTATCCTGATTCTTTCTTAATATACGCACGCCTCAAACGTTTTACATCCAATGATTATAGAATCCTGTTATCCATCTTTGAAAACACCTTGCAGTTCTTGCTCATCAATGCATCTGCAGCCTGATTACACGGTACATTCTTTCCTTAGCTTTGAAAACGCCTTACAGTTTCCTCTCATTGCTTCAGGCATTTTACTTAAAGATATTTGCCATAATGATCTCATCCCTATATGTCCCATCCTTCAGCTTGAATGCCCTCGGATTCATTCCATATTCCTTAAAGCCCATTTTCTCATACATGTGCCTTGCTCTGTCATTATCGCTGTACACGCCAAGTTCAACCTGCTCAAATCCATTTTTCTTTGCCTGCTCCAACGCAACCTTCATCATAAAGCTTCCAAGCCCCATCCCCGTATAAGCCTCGCGGATTGACATTCCCAGATAGGCTCGATGAAGATATTTTAAATGCGGCCTTACTAAAGTCACCCCAAGATCACCGATCAGCTCGTCGCCGATAAAAGCACTGACTAAAAAATTCCTGTCACTTTCGGAAATACTGTAAATCCCCGCTCTTATCAGCTGAAGATCAATCTGCCCATCTTCCGGTTCCCTTGCCATAAAATGAGTCTCCCCCGCAGTTGCTTCTCTATGAAGTTTTATCTTCATTGCATCCTCTGGGCCGGCACTCTTAATGGTAACCTCGCAGCCATCAGGTAATATAAATCTTTGTTCTTTAATCTTCATGTCAGAGCCTCCTTGAAAAAAATAAGCCTCATCAAACATTTCGCTTGATGAGGCTATGTTAACGGTATCATTTAATAAAGCTAAAATTATTACTTACAGCTTCCCCTATCCTCATCATGCATATCAAAAACAAACCCCTGAAGGACGTTCACGGATTGTGGTTTTACCATATGCACTGTGACAAGAATAAGATTTTCCATAATGTCTCGCTTTCTGAAAATAATATTTTTTGAGTATAATTAACAGACAACTCATTGTCAATATAAATTTTTTATATTTCCGCCAGGCATCAATGTCATTACATTATTTCTCATTTCCTACGCGCTGTGTTCATAACATCTCATCTCTTCCTATACATTATCAACTCTGGATTCTTTCCTTCTTCCTCATAGGTGCAGATTAAAATGAAATCCATATTAGCAATGACTCCAAAACAAAGCCCATCTACGATCTCTGATTCCAGCTGATTTCCAAGATATGTGACCTGATCATCCAGAAATTTCACATTAAGTCCACTTGGGAGTCTATATTCCAGATTGACATATTTTCCCACAAGAGCATTTAACTTTGTGAGTTTGGGCATACCGTCGATATGAAGATCATTTATCTCATTTATCAGCTTCTGCTTAAACTCCTCAAACTTTCCGTCATCCCCGAGTTCATCATATCTTTTCCAGTAATCCAAATTAGGCAGAGTCATTTTAAGATACTCTCTCGCCTGCTCCTCTGTGAAATCAGCATTTACCATATGAGGAATGCAAACCTCTATAAGATCATCCAGATTACTGTAGGTGTAAGTTCCATCCGCATAGCACCATTTGCAATAATCCTCATTTATTGATCCGTCCTCATTTCTTCCCATGATTTCATCCTCCAGTGGCATTCCGCAGCACTGGCAAATGAGTTTATGAGGCAGCCCCAACAGCGTATTGATTGAAACATTATACAGTTTTGAAAGTTGTTTCAATGTTTCTGTATTTGGTACAGTTTCGCCATTTTCCCAACGTGAAACCGCCTGCCTTGTAACGAAGACTTTCTCCGCCAACTCATCCTGCGACAGACCATTTTTAGTCCTAAGGTTATATAAAATACTTTTTGTTTCCATATTATCCCTCCTGTACATTCCTGATGCTTTTGTATTCTTGATGATTGTCTTTACTGATATTTTTTATCAGCATCTTATGTATTAAATACATTTTAATATGGGTAGCGTTTTTTTGCACGCAACCAGCTGTTGCCCCTGTGATTATCCATGATTTAATTGACGCCTGGATTCATGGTTAAACATACATATATCGGCCGACATTACATACATAAAGGCAGGCGTAAATCATACGCCTGCCTCTTAATTTTCAATAATCTTCTCTTACCAATGGTTCAGAATCAACATATTCATCAGATGTAGCCTTCACTTCAAAAACAGGTTCAACTGACATGCCGGCCAAAGCCATTTCATAGATATCTTTTGTAAATCCATGTTTTTCAACGAAGGGTTTAAACACCCTTTTATGACTTTCAATAAAATCATAGTCAGCAAGTCTGTCAGGGTCATTCATGACTTCATAAAATTTATCCTTATTTTTCAAAATCTCTTTTTTCCAGTAATCACAAATGTATCCGCCCCACACAGATACTATATTCATAAATTCATGAATATTTCTTGCGACAAAACCACACTCGCCTTCAGTTCCGATATAAGCAATCATTTTGTCATCTATAAGAACCCACAAAGCGCCGCTTCCATCACGGGCAAATGGCTTTAAATTCGTATAACTTGAATCTCCAGGCCCCATCAGATCATCCAGCCAGACCTCATCATCTTCAAAATCCTTAACTGCGTCTTCATCATAGATTTCGATATCACAGTCATAAAAAACATCATTTAATTCCTCGTTGCTGTAAATCTCTCGAAGATACATTTTCAAGTCTTCAGGAAGGTTTGTCTTATCGTATAACATTTTAATCCTCCAATATTTTCATATTGAGTATGTGCACCCTGCATCTACTACAATATATTTATGGTTAATAACCCTTACAGCCAGTAAGGAATTATCCATCTTGTTGCTTAGCTGTATAATGGTGGAGCAATCGGTATGTCGG
>CADANF010000040.1 GCA_902789175.1 uncultured Lachnospiraceae bacterium | reverse complement strand
ATGCAATACTAGGGTTGCGTTAACTTTTACAAGTGAAGTCTCGTTGACTGACAGAGTATATGGGCATCTTAGGATGACGAGATTTGATAAAATTGTTGCGTGCAAATATGCGTGGATAATTGTTACACGGGGAATTAGAAATGTTAGAGCATAGGATAGAAATCATTAAAAGAATTGAGCTTCTCCGTGGGCGACCATTAATTTCATATGTGACATCTATTAGGCCCAACATGTCAGCTTCAATGGCAGGAGATGCTATTACGCCTATTATTGAACAAATTGAGCAAATCCCTTCTGACGAGGACAAAGTAGATTTAGTAATTATAAGTAATGGTGGGGATCCGATTACATCTTTACGTATTGTAAATCTGTTACGTGAGAGATTTAAAAAAGTATCAGTATTAGTGCCGTATGTTGCATATAGTGCTGCGACTGTTTTAGCTTTGGGCGCTGATGAAATATTAATGCATCCTTATTCAAACTTGGGCCCTGTTGATCCACAGTTAACAGTTACTCGTAATAATGAGAATGGAATTCGTGAAAATTTGAGTTTTAGTTCTGAAGACCTACGTAATTTTATTGAATTTGTAAAAAGTGACGTTGGAATTTCAGATCAAGAGCATTTGGTTCAAGTAATACATCCATTAATAAAAGAAGTTGGTGCATTATCTATTGGAAGTGCTAAACGAAGTCAACAATTATCACTTACCTTAAGTGAAAAAATGCTTAGTTATCACGTAAAAGATTCCAATAAGGCCAAAACAATTGCACAGGCTTTAAACTCATCTTATTATAACCATGGGTATGCAGTTGGTAGAACTGAAGCTAAACGCATTGGATTGCCAGTAATCAATCCTGATCCAGAATTAGAAAAGTTGATGTGGGAATTATGGAAAGATTATTCGGATGAAATGAAATGTGATCTTCCATTTGAACCAGTGCGAGAAATATTGAATGATGAAGAAGCAAAGAAGAAAGTAATGGAAGTACCAATTGTAAATCTTCCAGGGAATACTCCTCCTGATGCTGCACAGGCAATTATTGTACAGATTGCAAAAAATACGCCAGTTTCTACGAGAAAGGCATTAGCAACAAAAAGTATGGTAGCTGCTATAGAAAGTTCAAGATTAGCCAAAGCTGTTTATTGCGAAACAGATTTGTTGTATTGGCGTAATCCTGATATGAGTCTTGGCATCAATTGCACTCAATCTGATTCTGGCTGGGTTATTAATGAAAGTGTACAAAAAGATGAACCAACAGATAAATTTAAATAATTATTCAATAAACCTAAGGTTTAATGGCCCTTTTATTATCCAAGAAACATTAAATTCAAAACCTAGTTTTTCTATAGAAACAAGCAAAACTATAAAAATAAATAAAAGTTCAGATCGGGTTGACAGCAGTTCATTAAATGGAATGAATCAGCTAAGAAGTAAATAACGATTTCATAATTGAATGTTAAGAAGGAAGATTATTGAGATATTTTTATATCTATATAAATTTTTGGAGGAAAACTTTGATAATGTCCACAGAGGGTAAGAAACAGAGAAATATTGGTTTGCGCATTGCCATGCTTGGTCATAAAAGAATACCAAGCCGAGAAGGCGGTGTGGAAATCGTGGTTGAAGAGCTCTCCACACGAATGGCAGCGTTAGGTAATTCTGTTACTGTATTCAATCGGCGTGGACATAATGTAGCAGGAAAAGAATACGATTCATCCGTATATAATAAGAAGCAATTTACCTATCATGGAGTAAATGTCAAATCAGTTCCCACAATTAACCATAAGGGCTTGGCAGCAGTGTCAAGCTCTTTTTTTGCGTGCGTGAAAGCTGCATTTGGAAAGTATGATGTGGTGCATATCCACGCTGAGGGGCCTGCATATTTCTGTGTTATTCCACATTTATTAGGTAAACGTGTTGTTGTTACTATTCACGGCCTTGACTGGCAACGTGCTAAGTGGGGTGGTTTTGCTTCGAAGTTTATTAAAGCTGGTGAGAAACATGCTGTTAAGTATGCAGATGAAATCATTGTATTAAGTGAGTCTGTACAAGACTACTTTAAGAAGACTTACGGTAGAGATACGGTATTTATTCCTAACGGTGTGAACAGACCAGAGATCGTCCCGGCTCAATTAATCACAGATAAGTATGGGCTCACTAAAAATAGCTATGTTTTAAATCTTGGACGTATCGTACCCGAAAAAGGCATCCATTATTTAATAAATGCATGGAAGGGTATCTCAACAGATAAGAAACTTGTGATTGCAGGTGGGGCATCTGATTCGGATGAATATATGGGAAAGCTCTGTGATTTGGCTAAGGATGATAATAGAATTGTATTTACGGGATTCACGCAAGGTCAGGAGCTTGAAGAGTTGTATAGCAATGCTTATGTATACGTTCTTCCTTCAGATCTTGAAGGCATGCCATTATCTCTGCTTGAAGCAATGAGTTATGGCAATTGCTGTCTTACATCAGATATTGATGAATGTGCGAGTGTGATAGAGGGTCATGGTGCGACATTCATCAAATCCGATGTGGATGACCTAAAATTTAAGCTTAATGAATTATTAAACGATACAGCATTGGTAGAAAAATACAAATCTACTGCTACTGATTTTATTTGTGATAAATACAGTTGGGATGAAGTTGTTAAAAGAACGCTGGAGTTATATAGAAAATGAAAATATTATTAGTAAATTACAGGTATTTTCTTTCGGGTGGGCCTGAGAAGTACATGTTTAATATAAAGAAAATGTTAGAAGAACATGGGCATAAAGTCATTCCTTTCTCTGTTGATTCGGCTAAAAATGTTCCTACAGAATATTCTAAATATTTTGTTCCTTCAATTGGTGATAGAAATGCTGTTTATTATGATGAGGTAAAGAAGACTCCCAAGTCTATTTGGCAATTATTAGAAAGAAGTATATATTCTCCTGAAGTTAAAAAGGCTATTCAAAAGGAAATTGAAGATGTTAATCCAGATATAGTATATATAATTCATTTTGTAAACAAACTTTCGCCAAGTGTTATTACAGGTGCAAAGGAAATGGGACTTCCAGTTGTTCTAAGATTATCGGATTATTTTATGTTGTGTCCTAGGTTTGATTTTATTTATAATAAGAAACCATGCGAAGATTGCTTAACGAAAGGTTACAAGTGTTGTATTGAAAGGAAATGTGTTAAGAATTCTAGATCTGCTTCAATGATTCGCGTAATTTCTATGAAGATACATGAAGCAATGCACATCTATGATAAGGTAGATGCATTTATTACGCCTTCACAATTTTTAAAAAATAAACTTGTTAATAGCGGGTATAATGCTGAAAAAATTCATTGTATTCCTACTTTTACAACAATTTCTAATTCAAATGCGAAGACAACAATTGGAAACTATGCACTTTATTTTGGAAGAATTACGGAAGAAAAGGGAGTTAGCATAGTTGTAAGCGCATATGAAAAAATGCCTAATAGAAATGTGATTATCATGGGCGATGATTCGACAGATGAAGGAATACGATTAAAAGAATATGTTCGAGCTCACAATTTAAAGAATATTAAATTTATTGGGTTTAAAACCGGAGATGAGCAAGCTGATTATATAAGAAATGCGCGTTTTACGATAATTCCATCAATTTGGTATGATAATTTACCAAACACTGCATTAGAGTCCTTTGCATATTCAAAACCCGTGATTGCCACCAATATTGGGAGTCTTCCTGAGTTAGTAAAAGATGGTTATAATGGGTATCTTTTTGATCCTGGCGACGTTAATGATTTAATAAATACCATAAAAAGACTTGATGACGATAGGGTCGTTGATGAGTTTGGAAGTAACAGTTATGAACTTTTAACCACTGAATTTAGTGCTTCTAAACACTATGAAGAGTTAATGAAGGTTTTTAATAATCTGACAGTGGTGAAATAAATGATAATGATTAATTATCTATAATGTCGTAAGAAATTTATTTAAAAATTAAAAAAAGAATAATAATTGAATATATTCGTATTAAAGAGAATCCAGAATAATTGATATTGCTGCTTAAACTGTAACACTTAATCATATGGGAGAATATATTCTTATTTATAGGTTTTATCGGAGGAAGTATGGAGAATAAAAAAGTAGCTAGAGGAAATCAGAAATTAAATGGTACCGTGATTGTAACGTATCGTTGCAATGCAAGATGTACCATGTGTAATAGATATAAGGCACCATCTAAACCTGAAGAAGAAATCAGTCTTGAGACAATCAAGAAGCTCCCAAGAATGTATTTTACAAATATCACTGGCGGTGAGCCATTTATCAGAACGGATCTGAAGGATATTGTTAGAGAACTCTATAAGAAGTCTGATCGTATTGTTATTTCTACAAATGGTTTTTTTACAGATCGTATTATTGATTTGGCTAAAGAATTTCCACAGATAGGTATTCGTATTTCTATTGAAGGCCTTGAACAGACGAATAATAAGATCCGTGGTTTACCGGATGGTTTTAGAAGAGGATATACAACATTACTGAAGCTTAAAGAGATGGGACTTAAGGATATCGGATTTGGAATGACGGTCCAAGACGTGAATGCTCCTGACTTGGTCCCTCTCTATGAATTATCAAATAAGTTAGGTATGGAGTTTGCAACAGCATCATTACATAACTCATTTTATTTTGTAGAAGCCAAGAATATCATTCATGATCGTCCAATGGTGGCAAAGAATTTCGAGGATCTGATAAATGAACTTCTTAGAAGTAACAGCCCTAAGAAGTGGTTCAGAGCCTATTTTAACCACGGTCTTATCAACTATATCTATGGTCAGCCTAGATTGCTTCCATGTGACATGAGTTTTGATACTTTCTTTATTGATCCATATGGGGATGTTATGCCATGTAACGGAACGAAGGATAAGGAAGTAATGGGTAATCTGAATAATCAAACATGGAATGAGCTCTGGAATAGTCCACAGGCTGATGCAGTAAGAGCAAAGGTTCGTCATTGTGATCGCAATTGTTGGATGATTGGATCTGTTTCTCCGGCAATGCATAAGTATATTCAGGTGCCAGCAGCTTGGGTTATTAAACACAAGGCGAAAGCTCTGTTTAGCAAGCATCCATACAGTATGTATGAACTTCCAATCGTTCGTGATTATCGCGATGGAAAAGTAACCAAGGAAGATCTTGATAAGTTGTCTACAGCTGATATGAATGCAGTGGCTAATAATGGTCTTTCTGATGCTAGCAAAGAACAGCTTAAAAATAAGACTGGTGAAGAAATTGTTAGTGAAGACTTAGCAAGACAGACGAAAAAATGAAAAATGTATTACATCTTTTGACTGCTGGTGGGGCTGGTGGAATAGAAAGCCTAGTATCCAACTACGCTGAATACTCGAAAAATAATAATATTTATGTTTTTGTTTGGCGTGGTGGCGAAAATGAAGAAAAAATAAAAAAAACTGGTGCCAAAACATATATATTAAACTTAAATAATAAAAAGGCTTTAAAAGCAATAAAAGCTGTTAGCGATATATGCAAAAAAGAAAACATTAATGTTGTGATTACCCACCATGGCACGCCACTATTGAAAATAATTGCGCTTTATTTGAAAAAAAGAAATTTAAGCCTTAAATACGTTCTATATTTACATTCTGATCCCCAAAATATATTAAAAGCAAAGAATACATTTTTATCAAAAGTTTCTTTCTTTATAAATAAAAAGGCCTTCAATGAAGCGGATAAAGTCATTGCCATATCAGAGTTCGTAAAAAAGCGTATCTTTGATTTTTTTCCTATAAATAAAGATAAAGTAATAAGACTTTATAATGCGATTCCTGTTATGGAGTTTAAATGCGAAACAAGTTTTGATATTCATTCTCCTTGCAAAATAATTTATGTGGGGAGACTTATTGAGGAAAAGGGAGTACAGGTTACAATACAAGCTCTACGATTGCTGAAGGAAAAAGATTTCGAGTTTCAGATTATAGGGGATGGCCCTTATAAAACTAAATTAGAATCACTTGTGAAGGAGCAGCATTTAGAGAATAAAGTGATTTTTTTGGGAACGAGATATGATGTTTCTCAGTTGCTTGAAAAAGCCGATATTTTTGTTCATGTTCCTATAATTGAGGAAGGATTTGGTATCACAATTGTAGAAGCTATGGCTTCTGGAAAATTATGTATATGTTCTAATAGTGGAGCAATTTCGGAAATTATTGAGAATGATAGTAACGGTTTTCTGGTAAATGAAAATAATGTTGAGCAATTAGCGAAAAAGCTAGATTATTCAATATCAAATTTTAGTTCAGCGAAAATTCATGACATTAGAAAAAGAGCAATCACGAAGTCGGAGATGTTCGACATTAAGAAATATAGTAAAGAGCTTGATTCATTATTAGAAAAAATCTAGAGTGTTTACTATAAATTACTATTTTATTCTGAGTAATAAATCATACGAGAATAAAATTAAGCTAAATACTCAATGCTATGATTATTAATTAACATTTGGCAAATGCCTAAAATTGAATTTCCTAAACCAGAATTCAGCGGAAGATCAAGAAATTTTATTGTGAGAGATTATTGTAGCAGCGAGCAAATGGTTGATATTCAATTGTAAGCGGTATGCATAGTCAAAAAAAACTAAGTATGATCTAAATTGGAATCATTGTTTGCTTAGAAAAGGAAAACGAATCAGATGAAAGTTATTGCATATTATTTGCCACAATTCCATGAAATACCTGAAAATAATAAATGGTGGGGGAAAGGATTTACAGAGTGGGAAAATGTAAAAAAAGCACAACCGTTGTTTGAAAATCATGAACAACCTAAAATCCCATTAAATAATAATTATTATGATCTTTCCGATGTAAATGTAATGAGATGGCAGGCATCTATAGCCAAAGAAAATGGACTCTATGGTTTTTGCTTTTATCATTATTGGTTTTATCAAAAGCCCCTTTTAGAAAAGCCACTCATCAATTATCTAAACGCAAGAGATATTAATTTTCCATATTGTCTATGTTGGGCAAATGAATCATGGACTAATGGGTGGGCTAGGGCTGATTCTAGAGTGATTATGGAACAACAGTACGGTGATAAAACGGAATGGAAAAAACATTTTGAATTTCTTCTTCCGTTTTTTAAAGACTGTAGATATATTAAAGAGAATAATAAACCACTTGTAGTTATTTATCGCCCTTATTTATATGATCATATGACTAATATGATGGACTATTGGAACGAGTTAGCAAAAGAAGCAGGATTTGACGGAATAAAATTTGCTTCTCAACGATATGAAAACCCTGAAAATAATAAAGTTCTATATGAGAAACTCGATTATCATATTCAATATCAACCATCGGTAGCAAGAACTTTACTAGAGCACACGAAAAAACCAACACTAGTTAATAAATTTAGGAGCAAAGTCCACGATATAATCTTACAACTTTTTAATAAAGATATTTCTATAAGACAATCGAAACAAGGCCCAGTCAAAGTGGATTACGATATTGTGTGGAATGAAATTCTATCTATGGATCCAAAGAATAGAAAAGAAATTGCAGGTGCTTTTGTTAACTGGGACAATACTCCTAGACATAAAAGAAGAGGAAGCGTATTTGTTGGTGTAACACCTGAAAAATTTGAAAGCTATATGATAAAACAGATTGATCATGTTAAAAGAAAATATTCTACGGATTATATTTTTTTGTTTGCATGGAATGAATGGGGAGAGGGTGGTTATATGGAGCCAGATGAAAACCATAAATATGCATATTTAACAGCATTAAAAAATGCATTACTAATAAGTGACGACAATAGGTAAATTATAATGCTTTTTAATATATTTCTTTTTCTTGTATCCTTATACACTGTTTTTCCAAGATATATCTCTATTGGCTCTATTAATGCGTTGAATTTATTGAGCCTTTTGATTTTTATAATGTCCTGGGGATTTAAGAGAAGAACTTCTAAAAAAAGATTAAGATTTTTTTTGAAACATCCCATTTTTTATTGGTGTAGCCTAATATATGTGCCATTAGCATATGCTTTTGCGGGAAATAGTATAGAGTTTTTTGCTAACCTGTTGAATTCTCTATTATTATCTTTCTCAATATGCCGCGTCATTAACACAAAAGAAAAAGTGAATATACTAATAGATCGAATTATTATTGCTGCAGCAATAATTGGCTTGTTTGGAATAATTGAGTGTATAACACGCTATAATGTAATCAATAATTTCCGATCAGATCCATATATAGAAGTTAGAAATGGAATATATAGAATTAGTACAACATTCGATCATCCTTTAGTATATGCAAATTATTTAGGAATGATTTTAGTTCTTCTTGTTTATAGGATAAACACAGCAATAAACAAGAAAAAAAGAAGATCATTTATCTATATTTATATATTGGAATTTATCAATTTATTATTTACTGTTTCACGTTCTTCTATAATTATTGTTATAGCACTACAAATACTAATTTTTTATTGTGTCCACACTCGTGCTGAGAATATATCAAAAAAGAATAAAAATCTACTTAAATTAATACTTATTCCTTTAATAGTCATTTCAGCTTTTGCCATTACAACTTTATCGGATTATTCAGATTATTCAATTGGGACAATATTTCAAGAATTTTTTTCTGGCGGCATAACAAACGTCAGGGCGCTTGGTGATAGATTCATACTATATAGTTTGGTTTGGGCAGCAACAAAAGGTAACAGAATCTGGGGAAATGGTATTGAAGCACTTTTAAATTATCAACGATCGTACTACTATGTAAAAAACTCAATTGAGGTTGAATATCTAAATACTTTTTTTAGATTTGGTTTTGCTGGTCTCACTGTAGAGATAATGGGGTTTATTAACTTGTTTTTTGTTTTTTACAATAAATCATCAAAAAATAATAAAAAAGAAACTGATTATTGTGGTTACCTCGTTTTTTTGATACTTGGCTATTGTATGCAGTTATTTGCTGTCACAAGGCAAAGTGAATTGAGGCTTTTTTATGTATTGATAAGTTCGGGCCTTTGTTACCGATATATAAGGGATAATGATGCTGCAAAGAATATAAGTGAGTTTAATTAATGGAGTACAACAATGAGAATCGGATTATTAGGTTTTGAGTTTTCATCAAGCAATAAAGGATGTGAGGCGCTATCTTATTCTTTTTTGAATTTAATTAATAAATATTTTAAAGAAAAAAATTTAGAGGTACTTTATTTTTCAAATAATGGTCTAGGATCAATTCCGGATCACTTTAAAGATTTAAAGATTTCGCAGGTCAATTTAAAGATAAAGGACCCCAGCATGAAAATGATTCGTGCGATGCATTCGTGTAAATATATATTTGATGTAACTATGGGGGATAGTTTTTCAGATATTTATTCAAAAGAGCTATGCCTTAATGATATAAAGTTTAAAACGATTGCTGAACTGGTTTGCAATAATTATGTTTTGTTACCGCAAACGTATGGCCCATTTAAAAATAAAGTTGTTTTACAAAAATCAAAAAGAATTTTAGATAAGGCAAAAGTTATTTTTTGCAGAGATAGTATGTCATATGACTATGTGAAGAAAATCTCTAGAAATAGAAATGTTGACCTTACCACTGATATGGCATTTATGCTGCCTTATGATAGTAAAAAGTACTTTATCTCAAAATCAAAAATAAATATTGGAATCAATATATCAGGTCTTTTAATTAGAGGAGGTTTTAATTCAAAAAATCAATTTGGACTGAATTTTGACTATTCAGAGTATATTGATGAAGTTTTAAACTACCTATCTCAAGATGATAAATATTGTATTCACTTAATTCCTCATGTTATCGGTGTCGGTAATAATGCAAGAGATGATGATTATAAAAGTTGCGAAGCCTATAAAATAAAATTTCCTAACTGTATTTTGACACAGGCCTTCGATAATCCAATTGATGCGAAAAGTTATATTTCAAATATGGATTGTTTTATAGGGGCACGAATGCATTCTACTATTGCTTCATTTTCTTCTGGCGTTGCTACTATTCCATTTTCATATAGTAGGAAATTTGAGGGGCTTTTTAATGATTTAAAATATCCATATATTATACATGGAAAATCAGATGATTTGGATCTGGCGGTAAACAAAACTATAAGCTATATAAATGATTATCAACAATTGCAAGAGAAAGTTGTAAAAAGCTTAGCATACGTAAAAAAGAAAGAAAATGGATTTATAAACAATCTTCAAATGCTTGATTAAAAAGAGATACGGGTAATGGACAAATGAAAGAATATATTGAATATTGTACAGGGTGTGGGTTATGCCATTCTGTAAAGGGGATAAAATTAAAAAAGAATCAAAAAGGTTTTTTAAGGCCATATAATGTAAAAAAAGATGATGTATATTTTTTTAAAAGTGTTTGCCCATATTATAATCAAGTTTTGCCCGATGATAATTCATGTTTTTGGGGAGACTACATTGGTGCTTATTCTGGATTCTCTACTGATGATACAACTCGTTACAGGGCCTCGTCTGGCGGAATTATTACTTCAATTTGTAAGTATTTAATCGGTGAGAAATTGGTAGATGGCATAATTGAAGTAAAAAGAGATAATGAAAATCCATTAAATACTGTGGTTGTTATAAGTCATACAGAGGATGAAGTTGAGAAAGCTATTGGTTCAAGGTATATTGCGTCATCGCCTTTACTAGATATAAAGGAAATGATTTTAAAGAATGAAACATATGCATTTGTAGGTAAGCCTTGTGACGTTTTAGTGTTAAAAAATTATATTAACAAATATCATGACCTTGAAAATATTAAATACACGATTTCTTTTTTCTGTGCAGGAACCCCAAGCGTAAATGCAAATATTTCATTAGTTAACGATATGGGGGTAAAGAACATAGAGAATATTGATTATATTAATTATCGTGGCAATGGGTGGCCGGGTAAATATGTAATAAAGCTTAAAAATGGAAATAGTAAAAGTTGTGATTATATTGAGGCGTGGTCTAAATTTTTAGGTCGGGATGTTCAGGAAATATGCCGGTTTTGTTTTGATGGAATAGGAAGTCAAGCAGACATATCATGTGGAGACTATTGGAATATTAAAAATCATAAACCGGTTTTTAATGAAGGCAATGGCGAAAATGTTATCTTTTCATGGACCAATATGGGTAATAATATTTTGAATGACATGTATGAAAAACATTTGATAAGTCTAAATCCTTTAGATAATTTTTCTAGATTGGATGACTGCCAGCCTCATCATCTAAAGCGAAGAGCGACTCTATTTTCTTGTACCATGGCTATGCGGTTAATGCTAAAACGGTCACCTAAATATAATATGTCAATATTAAAGAAATATACGTACAAGGTCTCAAAAAGTGTCCAATGGAGTTATTTCAAGGGAATTGTATCAAGAATTTTAAAGGGAAAAATCAACTGATTTTATGAAAAAAGTGTCTTTGAAGCAAATAAAGAATTTAACTCCAGCAGAAAAAGCCTCTTTTGCATTATTAATTGCAAACTTGGTTTTAAAGGGACTATCACTAATCAGTGGCCCGGTTTTTACTAGAATAATGTCAACTGAACAGTATGGAATTGTTTCTACTTTTCAGTCATGGCTTAGTTTATTAACTGTTGTTGTTACATTGAATTTATCTCAAGGCGTTTTTAATAACGGAATGCTTGATTTTAAAAAAGATAGGGATAAATTTCAATTTTCACTCCTTTTCATTTCATCAGTAATTACGTTAGCATATGCTGTAGCTTTTTTTGCTTTAAAAAAATATGTTTTGTCGTTTACAGGTTTAACAGAGTCAATGGTCGTTATAATGCTCCTTTATTTTTTCTTTGTCCCTGCTTACCAACTATGGAGTGGACGTCAAAGATATGAATATAAATATAAAGCATTATCAATTATAACGATTGTTTCAGCTATTGTTTCATTAATATTAGGAGTTATTTTTGTACTAAATGCTTCCACAGATAATCAGGCCATTGCACGGATACGGGCAATGGAAGGAGTGAATATTATCATTGGCTTTTTTTTCTATATTACCTTGGCAAAAAAGGCTAGGTTTAAAATAGATTGGAATTATTGCAAATATGCATTAAGATTTAATGTTCCTCTTATACCTCATTATTTGTCAATGTATGTTCTTGCAAGCTCTGATAGAATCATGATAACTCAAATGGTAAGTGCCAGCGCAACTGCCATTTATTCGGTTGCGTATACTGTTGCATCAGTTATAAATATTGTATGGTCATCTATAGAAGCATCTTTATCACCATGGATTTATGAAAACCTTGATAAGGGTAATAGTAAAGAAGTTAAAAGAGTAACTATTCGAGTAGTCGCTATATTTGGAATATTATGTATGGTTGCTACACTATTTGCTCCTGAAATAATGCGCATATTAGCACCAAAACAATATTCTGAAGGTGTATATGCGATACCGGCTATTGCAGTTGGAGTTTTTTTTACAGCGGTCTATTCTCTGTATATGAGAATAGAATTATTTTATAAACAAACAGGTTTCGCCACAGTTGCATCGACCATTGCTGCTATAAGCAATATTATTTTGAATTATATTTTTATAAAATTACGTGGCTATATTGCTGCTGGTTATACAACTATGGTATGTTACGCATTATTGGCATTTTTCCATTATTTAAATACTCGAAAAAAAGGCTACTCTTATATCATTGACAATAGAAAAATGTTCATTCTTTCTTTGACAATAATTTTGGTCTCTTTTTCGATTATTTATCTTTATAAATATCCGGTTATAAGATTAACCGGTATAGGAATAGTTTTAATTATTTTATTTATCAAAAGAAACAATATCATAAGAATATTTAAGTTACATTAAGATGTATATTAGGCTCATTTATACTGTCAGGCTGAAAAATGATCAAGATATAGGTTGATGCCTAATTTAATTAAAATCGTTATTTGCACTGCAGGGCTACTGATGGCGGGAATATAATGTGGATGTCCTGGAAAGGGGACAATCAGGAGGCTTTTAGGAGCTGATTAGCGCTGACTTGGCGGTTTCACTAGTCATCTCCTAAAAACCTCAAATCGCCAAATGAAAAACGATAATAATCAACACTGGGGACATTCCCTTAGGCATTTGTCATAGGATGATCATGAGAATCTTTCTAACAGCGAGCAGCTTATTTCTGATACTGATTACCGCATCGGTGGTACTACAACAGCGGAATAATCAATAAATAGAAGGAGATAAAGAATTTTATCAATGCTTACACCCCGACAGATTTCAAAAGAACAACTAAAGGAAAATTTTGATTTAGACAATCCTTATGATACATTAGAATCTTTTCTTCATGGTGGCTGTGAAATTTTTGCATACGTTTTGCATATCAATTTTGATTATCCTATTTTTTGTCTAAAAAAAGGAGTGTCATATCATTTTTATTGTAGATACGAAGATTTGTACATTGATGTTCGGGGTAAAATGGTATTTACTGAATTTATAAAAGAATTTCCTGAATTACGGTATGCCCAAGAGGAAATGGTTGATTTGGGAATTGAGAAAATAAAGAAGAATGAAAAATTTTATTTGGGTCTGGGGGTCGCTGATCAAATTTTAGATCAGTATACGGATTATTATAGCTAAGACATTCCTTGAAATCAGTTTTTCCAAAAGAAATATTTCTGTGAGAATGAAGTGTGATACGAAATGGGTCTTTGTAAAATGAGACTGTGTTTCAAAGAAATTTTTGTATCACGTTGAATTGCTCTACGTAGGAGAGAAGATTTCTAACTGATTATTCCGGAGTTCTCAGAGCCATCATTCCGGACCTTCGAAGCCAGTGTTCCGAGGCGTCAAGGCCAGTATGATTCTGACTCATCATTCCGATGGCCTAGGCCACCATTCCGGAATACCACGGCCACTTTTCATGCAAGCAAAACCCGACCTGATCAGTCTCAAGTCGGGTTTCATAGTTTATCTGGAGTGGCTGTCAGTCGTTCCTTGTCCGCATTGACTTGTCTCCAAGGATCATGATCCGTTCAGCGCTTGCAGTAATCCGGTCCATGATTGCTTCTGCAACCGCACCTGCTCCAAGGCGCTCTCTCCAGCCATCCTCTGTGTACTGGGATCCTACGATTGTCGCACTATGCCGATACCTTCCATCCAGTACCTCAAGGATCTGCTCGCACTGCTCCTCTTTGACCGAATAGAGCAGCCAGTCATCAATGATCAGAAGGTCTCTTGAGTGATACCTCTTCAGCAGTCTGTCATATTCTCCTTCGAGCCTAGCACGTTCAATCTCATTGAAGAGTTCCGGCATACGGATATACAGGACTTTATAGTTTTCCTGGCAGGCTCTGTTACCTAATGCCGATATGATATATGTCTTTCCAGCTCCCGTGGCACCGGTCACCAGGACATTTCTCGGCTTATGAATGTATTGATTCGTTGCCAGAGAAGTGATCTGAGTACGATTGAGATGACGATCCGGATAATACTTGATTCCTTCAATCACCGCATTGGAGTCAGGAAAATGTGCTTCTTTGATTCTTCGGTTCAGCCTTCTGTTATCTCTGGAATCCAGTTCCGCATCGACGAGAAAGGACAGCCTTTCATCAAATGTCATATCCATGATCCCGGGAACGGAATCCTGTGTTTCATAGGAAGCCGCCATGGACTTCAGATGAAGCTTCCTGAGCTTATCGAGAGTTGCCTGATCCATCAGTGCTTTCCTCCATAGTAATCGTTTCCGCGGATGATTGCGGGATAAGGCCTTGGCACAGGTCTTCTCTAACCGCTCAGGGGTATATTTGTCTGCGAACTTCAGAATGGACATGCAGGCGTTATATCCCTGTTCTTCTGCTTTGTAGGATTTAAGAAGCTTATCAATCACTTCAAATGTGGAAGGACTGATTGACTTCGCCCATCGGCGGAAGCGATCGCCGTTCCATTCCAGAGCTTGTTTATGATTCGCAGGCATGTGGTCCGGATTCGTAGAATACTGGCCCGGATGGCCATATAAACGTGTATGAGATGCGATTCTGGCTTCTCCCAGATAAATATCAATCTTGTATTTTGAGATGCGCACACGGACTTTCTGGTGAATATACCAATATGGAACGCTGTAATACATGCGGTCGATTGCGATATGGTAGTTCAGCTGAACCGTCGCATATTTCCATATTCCATACTCGTAAGGTTCACGAGGAAGACTATGGAGGAGCGGCTTCTCGATTGTCATGTATTCTTCAAGTCGTGATCCTTCACGCTTCTCAAACTTTGCGGCATTGAACTGAATCAGATATTCCCGGCACAGCCTGCCTGCTTCAGTAAAGCTCCCAGGCTTCTTCTGATATAAGCGTGCAATGATTTTCGAAGTGAGCTTGCCGACCGTTCCCTCCACGGAAGCTTTGGCTTTCGGCGTCCTCACAGGAGCAGCGAGGATTGCTGTGTCGTAGTAATCAGCCATTTCGCGATAGCTCGGATTCTCAACCCAGTCGCCCATCTCTGGATGAGAAAGAATGCCTGTCTTGAGATTGTCACAGAAAAGAATAGGGGTAACTCCGCGGAAGAACTCATACATATTCACGTGAGCACCGATCCAGTTTTCCAGCTTCATATCCGGTAGTATTTCGGCATATGCGTACTGACTGAAGGGAAGAACTGCGACGAACATATATCCATAGGTTACTTCCCCGGTATCCGGATCTATGATCGGAACTTTTGTTCCGGCCCAGTCTACTTATCAGAACACTAGATAAATCATCACTTTTTATCATCTCTGCTATTTTGAGCGATTTGAAGACTGAAAAATCTTTTGATTTCCTTATATCCT
>CADANF010000039.1 GCA_902789175.1 uncultured Lachnospiraceae bacterium | reverse complement strand
CTGGTTGTGGTGGTCTTATTTTGATGCCTTCTTTTCAACCTGTATAAAATTTTCAATGTTCTTTAATTTAGCCTTGACTTTTTATTTGCAGGCTATTTTATTATAAATCGAGCGTGAAACACAACAATAAATGGGATAATTATGGTGCGTTTAAAAAAAACGTATCATTATGATGGTAAGGAAAAACAGGATTAATATGACCGTGAAACGCAATAAATACCGGGATAAATATAACGCGGGATAAATTTGTCCGCCGTCTTCTTTAAACTGTAATCTCTATCTGGTTACCTTCAATTGCCACAATGCATGATTCATAATAACCATCGCCTGTTGTTCTCGGACCGGAAATGACACTATACCCAGCATCACTTATCTTCTGGGTCAGATCATCAACTGCTTCTTTAGATCCAACTGAAAAAGCGATATGGGCATATCCGGTTCTATTCAGATTTTTCACATCATCCAAAAGATCTGGCTTATTCATTATTTCAAGCCTCGCGCCATCATCAAATGAAATAAAGTAAGATCTAAAACCAGTTTTTTTATTATGATATCCATCATTTGAAACACCGCCTAAGAATCTCACAAAGAAATCCCTGGCCGCCTCCAACTTATTTACATACATTGCAATATGTTCTATCTTCATATTCTCCCCTCATTATGGACCATAGTCCCGGAGTATGGACCATAGTCCCGGAGGCTATGGTCCATTTTTATGTTAACCTATAGTATCATTTCCATACCTATTTTTTGGGGCTTAAGACCCATTTTCTCATAGAACTTCATAGCGCCTTTATTGCAGCTCCAAACATTTAAATTGATATTGTAGCAGTCATTTTCTTTTGCAAATTGAACCACAGCCTCATATAAAGTCTTACCAACTGACATTCCTCTACTGCTTTCATCAATACAGATATCATCAATATAAAGGGTTTTAACATCGGTGAAAACAGCGTCATCCTTAAGCTGTTTAAAAACAGTAAATGCATGTCCTAAAACCTGATCAGCTTCATTTACGCATACAAAGACAGGTCTACTGCCATCCTTTAAAATCTCCTCTAACTGCACTTCATTATATTTTGTTGCCGGACCTTTAAATAAATCTGGTCTTCCATTATGATGCACCATATCCACCTGAACCAAAAGGTCCATGATTTTTGGTATATCTTTATTTTCTGCTCTTCTGACTATATTCATTTTTATCTCCTAAACCAAACTCAAATTTCAAAATGAGCCATAGTCCCGGAGGCTATGGTCCATTTTTATGTTAACTAATTTGCACTACTATTTAGTTTTTCTAGCCTTCTTATCAGGGAGCTCCGAATACATTCCTTCGAGAAGTTCGGAAATAATCGCCTTATCCTCAAATCTATCAAACACATACATCAATGTCTTTGAGCCTTCATAAGGATAACGCAATTCCGAGTCTTTAAGAAGCTTGTCCGAGGTTGGAGTCCTTTTTAAAAACAGTTCACTCCCACAAATGTCACCTACCAGTTTCCCATTGAAGTATACAAGATATCCTCCCATCATGGACTTTATAACAATGTCCCCGGCTACGGATAAAGCCTCATGAATATATTCATTAAATTCATTCAAAGTGATCAACTCCTTTAAAGCATTATCATTCTTCTACTTCAATTCCCTGATTTTTAAGGACTTCAACTGCCTTTTTCGAAATACATCCCATTGTAATAACTTTCTTTAGATTAGGAATCTCATAGTCTTTGAACCATTTTTTTGCTTCAGAAATTATTTCATAACCCTCATCATCAATATCGATTTCACGCTTAGTATTCTTTTCAGCAAAGTCATAGATGTCAAACTTTTGCTCTAAAACGCCCTGTCTATACATCAGCTCTTCGATGACAATCAGTTTAAATGGAAATGAATCAAATTTTAAAACTGGGTCATCAGCCTCCTCTACCTTATCAGGTTAACATAAAAGTGGACCACTGCCCCCGGGACTATGGACCATTCCCCCGGGACTATGGACCATT
This sequence comes from uncultured Lachnospiraceae bacterium, assembly GCA_902789175.1. Classification (GTDB taxonomy): domain Bacteria; phylum Bacillota; class Clostridia; order Lachnospirales; family Lachnospiraceae; genus Eubacterium_Q. Next base: position 13,285 of record CADANF010000039.1, on the reverse strand, counting down.
CTCTTTTTAAATTTATTTTATACTATATTCCATCATTTCATATATCAGCTCTGTTCCTTCAGAGATCTCCTCTGGAAGAAGGGCGCGAGCCACACATTTTTCTTCTCTGTCAGGCTCATTTACATTTTCAAGATATGCATAATCGCCATCTATTCTTTTTACTATATATTCCATCTTCTCAAACATAAGAATTCTCCCTCTAAATACCTCACTTCTATTCCTCTACTCAACATTTTCCACATTCTTTTTATAAAATGTATAATGATATCTATTTTCAAATCCAAGTCCAGCATAAAAAGGCATATCTGATATTACAAATGCTCTTTTTGCTCCAAGATTCTTCACTCTGTTAAGTGCTTCATGGATCACAGTCTTAGCTACTCCTTTTCCCCTGCAGCTTGGAATTGTACAGACAGGCTCAACATAAGCATAGTCAGTCTTTTCATTATACCAAAGACCACAGATTGAGACCAGATTACCCTCATTATCGCATGCCGCAACTAAAAGATCCTGATTAAAATGTTTCCTCATTCCAGGTGTAAATATTTCTTCTTTTTCAAACTCTGCTTTATCCTCACCATGATCAAACCCTTGCCAGAATAACCATGAAAGCTTATAAATGTCCCTTACCGGATCAGGATTTGCAAAGCTTAATCCCTTTGGCAAAGTAACATCAAAATTCTTTTCCAGATCAAGTTCCATGATATTCTCTGACTGATCAATAGGAACAAAACCTTTTTTTAATACCATTTCTATCTCATCAGAATTGTCATCGCAGACCGCCAGCGAAAAACCTGAATCATCTTTAAGATTACTTTCACAATAAGCTATCACTTCAGGGTAGAGTTCCTTATACTGAGGAAGCACTCCCGAAAAGCCCTCTCCAAAATACATATCGTAAATTGCAGCGCCAACTACTCTTCCTTCATCAATCCAAAGACCAATAGAATTCATACTCTCCTTGTCAAATTCAGGATGCTCATACATCCACTCAAGCCTAGCCCAGTTCCAATTAATGTGGCTTTTATCATTTGCATTTAACTCAATCAAAAAATCGCATAAAGCTTCATAATCATCATCTGTAAAATTCTTAAAAGTCATACTATTCTCCTACTTTCTAAACTCACATCCCGGCAGCAGCACTATTACGATTTAACAAGCCGCATGCATCCCACTGGAAGAATAGGTCTCATCCGGGTAGGCATTCTTTCCGCTTACCTTATATGTGCCATAATTCGCCTTGAACCACTCCTTGTCATGCAAAAGCGAAGTCTGAATTTAGCATCTCATATTCAATATCGTATTTTTTGCAGATATTTTTTTTCTCTCCCTGCACCTGATTCATCGTATAATTTCCCAATTCAACGTAAAATGAATCTACCACGGATGGCACCGCCCCAAGTGATGATCCATCAATATATACCTCATCCACAATCATACTATTCTCCTCCATGCATTGGAACATTTTCGCAGCTCACATTTTACAACTGGAATATCTTTTTTCTTATCAAAACAAGCTAAATGTCCAAAATAAACCGAATAATATTCTCTATCAAACTGTATAGCCATCCAGTATGGCCCAGCCCCGATTTCCTCATAAAACTTCAATATGTTTTGTTTTATTTTTTTGTATATTCTAATCCAAGATTTTTTGGTTAAAATCTTTGGTTTCGTTCTCAATCCAAACTTTTTTCTTTGGTTTGGTACCATTTTTTATCTCGTAAACACCGATGATATGGTAGTCATGTTTCCATTTTATTCTTGATCGTACTTAAATCTATACATTCCCTTACCTTTCCCAGAAATTGCTACAATAACATCCATTTCTCTCAATTTAGATATTAGATTTCTAGAAGTACGTTCTGAACATCCCAGTATTTTCATAATATATACTGATCCGAATATCTGATTAACCTCTATTTGCTCATATATGATTTTTAAATTTTTAATAGTCGGCTCATTATATTCTTTATCAAAATATGAATTAACAAAAGAATCAAATGTAATTTTAATCGGCAACTTTTTCATTCTCAATCGGCAACTTTTTATATGCCGAACTCTTTACCATCGTTTTTAATATAAACGTGCTATTATTGTATTCAGGATTAGGTAAACCTATTTTTTCAAGTTCCTTGCACATACGGTCAACACCTTCACCATATTCTTTAACATAGCCATAATCTTTTAGAAAAGATGCAATTTTAGGATTACGTGAAAAATGCGTAAATCGAATATTCTCTTTTTTTACCATTCCAGCAAATGTTCCCGGACTATTGCATCGTATACGTGCGTTTATACGAACTCAGAGATAAAAAAACACTATTTCTTATCAGGTAATTCTTTTAATGCCATCATATATCCAAGAAGTCTTTGCTTATAATTTTCATTCATCTCAAGATAATTTTTCATTAATAAACCCGCATCACTATTCTTATCAAGTATGATGATTTCAGATTTATTACTTCTTTTACCTTTTCCTTCTGTCTCACTTAGTAATTCATATGGTGTAACATTTAATACTTCACAAATGATTAAAATCTTTTCTGAAACAGGATTTGTCTTTTTTCGTTTCCAGTCACTAATTCCTCATAACTATAGTAAACAACACCATAGTATATCTCTTGCTTAAGTAAACCAAAGAAGTTCTCCATTATCGAGTTATCAAGGCAGTTTCCTTTCCTGGACATGCCATCTTTCTATAAATCATCCACCTCATAGGTATACAGTATCTCTTAAAAAACATAATGTTTTATTCTATCTAAATGAAAGTACTAATATTCAATACACTTTATTTAAAAATATGTTTCCTATGATATTCCATATACTCTCGCTTTTTTTCACTTAAACATATCTTAGGAATATTGTATAATCTCATAGCATCCTTATCATTATCTGATAAACTGGCTGAAATAATTATTTGTCCGTTATCATCAAAGGTTATGTAACCTTTATCAAATAAAGCATCATGATCAGGGCATAATAATAATCCATTCTCTGGATCAAGTTTTTGTTCTGGTTCACTCTTACTCCATGGCTTGATGTGACTTGCAATTAATAATTCCGCTTTTTTAACTTTACATAAGCAACATCCATCATTTTTCTTTAATAAGATAGTTCTAAAATAATCCTGATTAATCCTTGTCTTAACCAAATATTCTCGTTCTTTTCCTTTAAGATTTTTATTATCTATCAGTTCGGCAATGACTTGTATCTTATCATTGCAAGCCGTTTCTTTATTATAAAACTTATCCAATAAATATCGAAAATTAATTTCTATTCTTTCACATTCTACATAAATACCATATTGATTTGCAGAACTATATGGTGTAGCCTTTTTATCTTTATGTTGAAATGATTCCTCCATGGCAAGTCCACTATCAACAAGATACCTAGCAATTAAATATTCAATTCTATTTAACTTAACATAGATTCTTATTCCTTCATTTCTGTAATAAATATCAAGAATAATACTTCCTTTTTGTTTTACAGTTGTATTTTTTTGATTTTTCGTATCTAATGCAAAAGCTTTATCTTTTAATAAAAATCTAAGATTTTCCTCGACTTGCTTTCTTAAATTAATTTTATCCATAGTTCTCTTAAATTCCCTCATTAATAAATATGGATTTTAAAACCTAAGCCACACTATTAAATCTTGCAATTCTTTAGCCTTTTCAATTGCATCCTCAATTTTATCAAGCTGTTCATTGAAACTTGCTGTAAAATCAATGATATCTATATATTTTCTTATAGCTAAAGATTTTGTTGCTGTTCGAACATATAATTTTTTATTATCAATTATCTGCTGATTGTCCTTTGAAAATTTTTGAAATTTATCAGCATAGCCGGCTATCTCTAAGTCTACATAGCATCTATCAGCTTTAATAACAATTGTAGTACCATTACCACTACTAATATTAATCCAAGTAGCATTTGACCCTCTACTTTCTCCTTTTTTGCCCCAAATTCTAAAGACACCTGGATATCTGTCTTCAGCAAATTTATAGATACTATTCCAAAAATATGTAACTCTCCTATCCTCAATTGGAACATAGCCATGTTTTGATTCATCTAATGCTTTATCTATCATAGCAATATCAATATGATCTAAAATTACATCCCTAATTTGTTCATATGATATTTGATTTTTATATTTACTTGCCTCTTTGTTATTATCCAAATATTTTTGAGGCGCAATAATAAAAATATAATACTTAGAATAACGTCCTTCTTTAACCGCCTTTTCAGCTCTAATCTCATATCTATGAGCTTGATTTGGCTGCGCTACAGCATTTATTTTATTCTCAATGACAAATGCAATCTTTTCATTGTTATCCCGAATAATTATTTCTATATTCGTTTCTCCATCACTTGTAGTTACTGAATGTGCAACACTATCAATGACAAATCCTTCATTAATGATTATTCCAGCTTTTTTAGCAAATATATTAATTACATTCTAGTTTGCTAAGGAAAACTGGCGCATGATCAATAAATCAATATCTCGTTCAATGATATTTTCAAATAAAATGTCCAAAGCCCCTAAAATTTTCTTATTTTAACAAGCCACTTCATCCATACCACATTTTCTAAATCTAATTAACCCGAGATACATTGTTGCTAGGTACCTCCTACCTTTGATTTATCTAAATACATAATTGTAATTATCAATTACACTATTTTTTGTCATTAATCATGTTATACTCATAATATTAAAGGATGAAAGGAGTTTTTATATGCGTACAAAGTTAATTTCTTCCACCAAAGAGGGCCACGCAGGATATGGTGCAGGAAGTGGAGATACCGAAAGGTATGAATACTTATGTCCTTGTGAAAAAGGAATCATAGTAGAAGAACACGATAACATTCCGGGTTTTAGAGATCATGATGTATGGATAGAATGCGCCGAATGCAGCCTCAACTATAAACTTGATACTTCAAAAGGTATTCGTTCTTGGGAATTAATCAAACTATAATCCAAAAAAAAAGGCACTAGAACTTTCTTTTTTATCTTATAACCCCTGATAATTTTTCAAATTGAGATGAGCCATATTCCTCTAGACTATGACTCATCCGTTTTTGCAAACATTGGTGTCTGACACTTACATCTAATCCACATAAGCATCAAATCCTATAAATGCTCAATTAACTTTTACATTGTTCTTTTGATTCACAATTCATAACCACCGACTATCCAGTATAATACAATTCACGGTATCTACCCAAAACGTATAGACTTTTCCTTTCAACAATAGATTTATTCAATTCCATCAGTGTTCATTTCCCTCTGATGGTTGTATAAAAATCGATGAGTTTCCTCTTCATCAGCTATCCATTCATTATCATAGTGACTATCCGCCCAAGAGGTTTTTCCAATTGCTCGAATATTGAGTTGACCATCTTTTATGGTGTAAATTCGCTCTTCACGAGAATTCTTCCCCTCATAATACGTACTTGTGCTAAATCCTTCATTATTATCTAGTAGCATCTGCCTAATTTTCTTTGTTAATCTTGCCAATGATTATTTCCTCCTTATCATCCTTTATCACTCCGAGTTCATATTAACTTCCCCCAACGTATCTATTGCAATTTTATTTCTCTAATCTTATCTGATTTTTTTAACATTTCTCTAATCTCTTCATCAATCAAGTCATATACTAAATTAATAGTATCATTCTCCTCACTTGGTTTAAATGCTTTGACTATTATATGAAAATCTTCCCCCTTTGTACCTTCTCCCAAAATATCCGGTGTCAATGCTACAACCTTATTCACCGGTCTCATATTAAATATATCACCTATGCCCCCATATAATAATGTTGATCTAGCATTATTATAATAGGCTTCTAATTGCCCTCTACTTGAACGTTCTCCACTATTCCAGAATGAATTTAGTTTTCTATATTTGCATTCAAAAATCACTGATCCCATGTACATACTCTTACTATGATCATAAACATTCATCAAAATATCTGGTCTATTATGATTTGGAAAATCTGTACGATGTGCTATATATAAAGGTTCTTCTAAAGAAACTCCATAGCTAGCTTTAGGCAAAGGTCTATCATATATTAATTCAATTATACATTTATCATTAATAAATGAAACTTTTGTTCCTGATTCAAGAAATGGAAACAAAAACTTTCCATCTAGCATGATATTCCAATTCTCAGATTCTATTTCATAATCTTTTAATAATAATCTACATATTTTGAAATAACACCACATCTCATATAAAAGGCTACTTCTTTTCCAAGTATAGGAAAATCTTGAATCAAATTCTATTCTAAGCTCGTCCTTTCTTAATTCCTGGTACATTTGATATATGATATTATACCTAGTATCCATAATTAATGAATGTGGTATGTATGGTGAATCAACCATGCCAACGCCACTATACCAACTCTGTGTTCTAATGATAGATGTAATTTTTTTTAGTTTTAATGCTATTTCCTTAAATTGTTCTATACTCTTTTCATTTATTCCCTTAGATACCTTTTCCTTTTCACCTGATAACAAAGAAAAAAGGCCCGCACTTTCCATAATTGAAATAAACTTTTCTAGTTTTTTTTCATAAACTGTAAGAATCATTTTTAATATGCGGTTATCTTGTATATCGAATTCAGATTTTTTTATTGGAATATTAATTGTCACTTCTGAACCTGAATTTCTTACAATTTGTTTTATTGTTTCCGCATCATATGATTGTTCATCAGCATTCTTTTTGGAAACACGCTCGTAATATGTTTTGATTTCATATCTTGGATTTTCTGATATATCTATTAATGCCGGGAGTATCTTACTTGAATATTTTTCAATTATAAAAAAATCATACATAAGTTTAGGTGGAAGAACTGCATTATTTTTTCCACCTAAACCTATATTATTTTTTAAAAGGTCTTGTGATAACCCCCTCATTTCAGACTCTATATCATCACGCATCATATACCATTCATTTAAAGAAACTGGTTTGGGAAGAACACGTAATTTTCCATAATATTTTTTTTCATCACATTCAACGGTTATAAGCATTTCATCAACTCGCAACACATCATAACCTGGTTCACTTTTGTATAAATAAAAGCTTTTTTCAGATGGTGTACGAAATATATGTCCATCTTCATCCTCTTTCAAATGTTCATCATTATAATTAACAATATCTAATGAGCTAATATATAGACGAGCATCAGAATCAGCTGAATTAAAAAACATCGAGATTTCTTCATTTTCTTCAACAGAAAATGTAGTTTCATCCGTACTCCATATATCATTCTCATCATTAAAGAATAAAACCCCAGTATACTCTTTATATAAAGGATAAGTTCTTATTACTTTTAATTCAAATGGCACATTAGATACAATAGCCATACGTATTTAACTCCTTTTGCTTCTGCTTCACTGCTTCTCTTGATTTCACAAAATCTGAAAGATCACTATAATTATCAAATATTTTTATTATATTCACTTCACTTTTTTCATTAAGAATTTCTCCAAGCTGATTTTCAGGTCCACGCACCTTAGTGAGAATACGTTGTAATACCTGATAATCCAATCCAATTTTTTTATTGAATTCATCAAATTCTTCAGGAATATTTGTCAGATAGCTTTCTATAGCCTTTACAATTCTTGGACCAACGCCAAATTTTTCACTTGCATTTCTAAGCACAATATGTAAATCCCAAAGGAATTCTCTGACTCTTTTAAAATCAGATTCAACAGGTTTTTTAATGAGGTTTTTATATTCTTTGTTTGTCCAAACTATATTAGATTGAGTTCCAAATTGTTTCTTAATCCAATTCTTAGAATAATTAAGAATGTCCAAATTAATAATATTAGCTCTATCTAATACCTTATCCGAAAAATGATATGTAGTTTCATCTACATTAACTGTGCCTACAAACTTAATATTGTCACCTATAGTAATTCTATCTGGATAGTCCGTTGAATTATATAATCTTCCACGATACTGCTTATCATATAGAATAAGTTCCCTTTGACTTTCAGGTCTTTCTAATATTGATAAGAACTGACTAAAATAATGTTCTACCCTGGCAAGATTCATTTCATCGAAACATACAATATACAGCTTATTTTGATTTTCCTCATTTTTCTGTGCATTAACAAGAAAATCAACAAATCCCGTATCCGAGGGTCTATAAACCATATGAACTAAGTCAACATATCCCAAAAGATCTGAATCATCATTCCAAGAAGGACGTACTGGGACATATAGTAATCTACTACTATCAGAGCTTGAACTATTGATACCCAAGGCTTTAGCATAAACATCAACTATTTGAGTCTTTCCCGTGCCACTTAAACCCGATAAAATAGTAATATTGCTACATTTAACTGATGTATGAAGATTAATCAAATCATATTTAGAATAAAATAAATTATTGCTCTGACCATGATATTCCATATAGTCAATAATAGTTTTATCAACTTTTTCATTGGAAATCTTTTCTAATTCTTTTGTGCTTAATTTTTCAATTTCAATAACATCATTTTTTTCAGAATCAGAAATAGTAACTTTTCTATTTTCATCCATTAAGTATTTATCCAAAGGTATGCTTGATTCAATATCTGAGTGTTTATTCGCCGATATACTTATTTCTATATCTTCTGAATTATACTCTTCATTTTTATTAATTCGCTCTTCATCTAATTCATTCTTTCTCTTGATAAATTCATCTGCAATTTCTTTATATACATCCTCAGTTATAAACATAATTGTCGGATTAATCATTGGATTGTAAACTATATTTCTCAAATACTTCGTAATATCAATTTTAAACAATCCAGAATTTTCAAGCAAAAGTCCACCTACTGCTTCTTTACTTATATTGTCAATTTTACCAAAAGCCAAAAGTCTCCCCTCATTTTCTTTCCAAACAACAAATGATGTAGGATTATTTTCCGGATAAAACTTATATATACTTCCCACCGGCTTTTTAGTTGTTATTGTTTGTGAAAACTCTTCTATATTCTTATAATCTCTATATAGACGCCAATTATGTTCATCTTCCCATTCATTTATCTTTTCATCGTTTTTAGGCGCAAATACTGGAACTGTAATAAATCTTGTATTGTTATCAAACGACTCCTGTTGAGGTACTAAACTTACTTCTCTCATTTTAGGGTAATCACTGTTATTAAATGGAGGAATATACGAAAAAACAAGCAGTTTGTTTTCAAGTTCTGAATAAAAATGAGTTATTCTTTTATCATCTGCCGCATATAAGTCATCTTCTATATCGTCAACAAACGAACTTATATAACCAGTAAATTGCCTAGGCAATTCTTCATCAGCAATAAGAGGTTTTGCCATATATTGGATTGCACCACTTTTATTAATAAAAACATTGCTCTTTCCTGAATCCGTAACATCTGAAAGCATACCAATTATCATTCGTTCTACTGCCATTACGCTACCTCCCTAATCTATCATAAACATTTTTTTTATTCTTGTATTCAACAATTTTACATTTAAAACTATTTTTAATCTCTAAGTTTTTATAATACTCTATGTTCCCTATTATCCATATTTCAAAAAATATTTTTCCTATATATTTTTCTTTTATCTCATCGTTCCAAATCTTTTCAAAAATCAGATTAAAACCTCCTGTATTATCCAAAGACTGTACTCCAATACATAAAATTAATGGAGCCTTTTCTTTGAATGTAAGAAGTTCTTTATTCTGTTCTTTAAGTTTCCTAATAATGTTTTCTTTTTCTGCAATCTTATTTTTTAAAAGATCTACTTCATCGTTGAAATTTATAATGTCTGTATTTAAATTTCCTATTGTTCTTTCATTTTTTGAATTAATCTTAATTATTTTTTTGTTCTCTTTCTCTAGTTCACCATAATCAAATTTTAGTTGTTTTATTTTTTCCTTTAAATCTTTTTTTTCTTCCTGAAGCTTTTCTATGATTGCTTTTAATTCTTTTTTTTCATCGTCAGTTTCATTTACTAACGGTACTTCCTTCACTATTTCACTTGTTTCAACAGGATTTTCCTCTTTTGCGACAGCTAATTGTTCCTCAATTTTCTCACGTGCATTTTCATCATTTAACCATTTATCAGCTATTTCAATATTGGAATCAACTAATTCTCCTTTTGACATAATTTTTATTACTTGAACTATTATTTGATAATTTTTTAAATTTCTTTTATTTGAAGGTGAAGTTAAATATCCTGCTATGGCTTTAGGTAAATGTTTTCCTTTTGCTGTAAAACCTGGTGCAAAATAACCTAGTTTTATTGCTCTACGCATTACAGATTGAAATAATGAATCTGGAATACTGTTAATCCATTTTTTTATAAACATGACTTGATTCATAATAACCCCCTCTCAAATATTACAATTAACTTTTAACTAATATTTTTTGCTACTTTTCCAGAAAAAAGCTGTATCAAGCAAGAATTATTGTGTATAAAAAATATATACTTATTGTATCACTAAATCCAAGTACCTAAAAGGAAACTCACAGAATTATCTAATTCTTTTAAAAAAGATTTTTTCAATTAAAGATATTCAATTTCTTTTTTTTACACTATTTTACTCCACCAACCTGTTCAATAATCCGGACAATAATATAACACTTTCTTAATAACCTTTTTATCAAGTAGAAAAACTGATATATCTTTATTATATTAATTTATATAGTGTATGTATGCCCCTTCTATTATTCGCTCTTTCAATATAATAAGTCATATTGGATACAAACTTATACCAATCAACAAGCTCAGCACAATTATTTTCTTTATTCTTAATTATTAATAATATTGAACTGATACATTGTGTATTTATAATTATAAGATTCATATTTATCTGGAAGTACAACATAACTCCTATACAAAATATAAATCAATCATACAACATGCTAGTTTTTCTCTGACTATACTTTATCATAATAAGTGTCCCTTAAAAATACCACCTATTAAAAAATCGTTACTATTCACACTTTCCCAGATATGGTATCTTTCACATAAAGAGTTTACGGCCATATAAAAATGCCAAGAAGCCAGAAAAAATCAAGCTTTTTAGGCATTTTTTTGTTGCAATAAATATCTTTATGTGATATACTATACACATAAAGATGAAGGAGGCAACTATGGGAATTGTATATCAGACCGACAAGAGATCTGGCATCACATATGCCTATGAAAACCAATCATTCTGGGATCCGGAACTCAAGCGTTCCAAATCTAAAAGGAAGCTGATAGGCCGCGTTGATCCTGAAACGAAAGAGATCATTCCCACCGATGGCAGATGTAAAAAGCGCAGTCCTTCCTATGAAGCAGGAAGTGATGATTACGAAATGCCAAAGACAATGAAAGGTCTCAAGGACGAAGTCAGAAGGCTATTAAAAGAGAATCAGGAACTGCGAGAGCAATTAGAAAAATATAAATCAAAATGATTGTTGAGGTTATCGGGGATGGACTTAAAAGAAGCTTATGAAGTTATAAAAAAGGAATGGCACGCTGCTGAGCGAAAGGTAAAAAAGCTTGAAAAAGAACTGGAAAAGTTCAGAAAAGAAGGTGCTTCAGACTCTCGCGTGCAAAAGCTTCTCAGCCAGATCCAAGGCCTCAACAAAAAGATTTCACAATACAAATCCCTCGCTGATCGCTATCAGGAACTCTATGAGAAAGAACGAGCCAAAGTCAAAGAACTTGAGAACGATAAATACAGTCTTGAACTTGAAAACCTGCATTTAAAGGATAAGCTGGAACTTCTGGAAGAAGGTTCTTCCGAAAAAATCACAGCTTCAAAAGAAGCAGAAGCTCAGATTGCAGCGCTTAAGGATGAAGTAGCAAGACTTACTGCAAGGCTCAATAATAACGGAGCCAATACCGGCACTCCTACATCCAGGACAGCAATTGATCAGAAAAAAGTCATCCCAAACTCCAGGGAAAAATCAGACCTTTCCAAAGGCGGACAGCCAGGTCATGAGAAATATGAAATGGCACAGTTTTCTGAGGAAGAGATTACTGATACCATTCCACATGAGCTTTCTGAATGTCCCAACTGTGGAGGTCACAACCTTGAAGAAATCGAAGTATCTGTCAAGGATGAATTCGATTATGAAGTAAAGGTGATCAAGCACAGGCATAACTTTGTCATATACAAATGCCTTGATTGTGGAGCAACAGTCAGAGCTCCGCTCGGTTCTCTTAAGGCTGCAAACCAATACGGCAAGGTGATTCAGACAATGGCTTTATCCCTGATGGATCTTGGATTCGTAAGTATCAACCGTACAAAGGAAATACTGACAGGCTTTTCTCCCGAACCACTAACCCTCAGTGAAGGATATCTGGCAAAGCTACAAAAGCGCTATTCCAAAAAGCTTCATGCTTTTGTAACAGACCTTAAAAATTTGATCATCGGACTGCCTCTTATCTACTGGGATGACACTGTAGTTTTTGTCAATACAGCAAGAGCATGTATGAGGTTTTATGGCAATGAGCGCATTGCACTATATACTGCACATATGCACAAGGACCTTGATGGAATCCTCGAAGATAACATCCTTCCTGTACTAAGTTCCGGAACAAAAGTCATGCATGATCATAACACCATCAATTATCATGAGGGCTTTGTCTTCAGAAATGTAGAATGCAATCAGCATCTGGAAAGAGACCTACAGAAGCTGTTCGACTCGTCAAGCCACTCCTGGGTCAAAGTGCTAAAAGAGCTGATACAGTCTATGATGCACGACCGGAAACATCTGATAGCCGAAGGTGCTACTACTTTCTCAAAAGAAGCTGTCGAAGCTTTCCTCATGAAAGTGGATTCTCTTTTGGATAGTGGATATAAAGAATACATTGCCGATCTGGGGCATTATTATGAAAGTGATGAAAATGCTCTTCTCAACAGAATCAAAGAATATAAGAGCAACTACTTTGACTGGGTTAAGGATTTCTCCATTCCGACAACAAACAACCTAAGCGAAAGATCACTCAGATTCGTAAAAACCAAGGACAAAGTCTCTGGGCAGTTCCAGAGTATTGAATACGCATCATATTTCGCAGATATCAGGACTTATCTTGAGACCTGCGCAAGAAATGGTGTTAATGAATTCACTGCACTTTTGAGACTGACTTCCGGTGAACCATATACTGTAGAAGAACTATTAGGCGGAGCATAACTCCGCCTAGAAATAGTGCTTTCTTTTCAACAAACTTGAATTTGTTAATCAAAAACTTCCCTTATCGAATCATCATAGTTTTCTGTGATTAGGGTAATCTGTTCTCCATTAGATCTGTAACCATCTATGACCTGAT
>CADANF010000038.1 GCA_902789175.1 uncultured Lachnospiraceae bacterium | reverse complement strand
TCCAAGTATTCTCGTTCCTCTGTTGTAAGTATTATTGCTTCTGCTTTTCTGCCCATGATATAACCTCCAAATAAATATATAAAGATTATATCATGAGGATACCAATACAGTCGAGTTATTTAAAGACATTTATACTAGATTATGCAGATAAGCATCCTAATACTCTTTCGGGAGGGCAAAAACAAAGACTGGCTTTGGCTGTAAGTATCATAAGTAAGAGAAAGATAATTGCTCTGGATGAACCTACCAGTGGTCTTGATTATGAAAATATGATAAGGACCAGCAAAATAATCAAAAAGCTGGCAAATGATAATAAGATGATTATTATAGTTACTCATGATGAGGAATTTATAGCTAATTGCTGCAACAGGGTAGTGAGACTGGATAATACTGTAGAAGATTTTAGATCATCGGACTACATGTCAGCGGCGCATATGGAATATATATGATCTTTTATTCTATGAGTGATGATACAGATACCCTTGGGCGGATTAAGTGTATCAATAGATATAAGATCGCAGCAGAGGCCTGTGCCAAGACATTTGGTATAGGCTTCTTTTCTGGTCCAGATTTCAAAGAAGCGACATGATTTTGATGTAGATTTTTTTTCAACATATTCAATCTCATTTTTATTAAAGACATAGGGCATAACATTAAAAGGAGCGTCTTTAATATATTCACTATCCACCCCAACCCGGTGGTTAAGGGCTGCAGCCGCTATGGCAGCAGATTCGGTATGAGAGATATTATAATCTACCTTATCTGCCAGTAAATTACAAGAGGGATCAAGTCTGGGTTTACTGGAAGGATCATGATTAAATCTCAGTGTTTCAATAGGACATTTTAAAAGATCGCTTATTGCGAGATTTGCAAGACATGCTCCATAGAGTGAAAGAATTTTGTCCCGAGAAAAGACATAAGAATTAATCTTTTTAATTCTTTCTTCGGTTAGTGTTTTGATAAGTTTTTCATGTGATGATGACCATTTAAGATCAGGATCTATTATCATGTTTATTTTGAAAAAGGAATCAGTGTAATGCATTTTTTCTCCGTATCCTTGTAATGTTAATAGGTGGTGGTTAGCATAAACTAACTAATGATAACATTAATATTTTTTCAAGGTCAAGGTATATATCTTAAGAATCTTGAAAGATATTAATTTTAAGAATCTTGAAAGATATTAATATAAAGATTCTTGACAGATAACGGTGTTATGTTATAATAGGTCCGTACATAACATTGTTATATTAGTCAGGAGATGTTTAATTTATGGGAAATGATAAGGAGACAAAAAGTAAACTTATCGAAAGTGCAAAAAAGGAATTTATGGAGAAAGGTTATATGAAGGCCTCTCTCAGAGACATATGTAAAAATGCAGGCGTGACAACAGGGGCAATGTATTTTGTATTTAAAGATAAAGATGACCTTTTTGCAGCGGTGGTAGGAGAGCCCTTGAATAAACTGAAGAATATCATCGAATCACATATGAGTGAGGAACTGGGAATAATAGATAAATATGAACCAGGAGTTAAATATAATCTTCAGGATGATAAGGAAGCGGCAATACAGACTGTAAAAATACTCTTTAGATATAAAGATGAGTATGAGCTGCTTATAACAAAGTCTCAGGGATCTAGTTTTGAAAATGTAATAGATGATATTGCAGATATGCTTAATAATCACTACTGCAAGTTGTTTCGGGCTATGAAGGGATATGCATCCAAAAGACAAATGACAAAAGAAGATAAATTCATTGTTCATTGGATGGCACATGATCAGGTGGATTTATTTGTTCATCTTCTTACCCATTGTAAGAATGAGAAGGATGCATTGGCACAGTTAAGTGGAATGCTTAATTATCTAATTGGTGGATGGTTTGCTGTTATAGGAAATCATTATCTTGTTTAAATAAAACATATGGTAAATTTTTCCGTAATAATAGGTAATAAGTTTTGTTTAAAATGAAAAGTTATTTAAGATGAGATTAACAGTCTCATTTTAATAATACTCACGACATAACACTGTTATGAAAAAGGTTTTGAAAGGAGCTAAGAAAATGAGCTTTGTTGAAATTAAAAATGTTAAGAAACATTATGGTGAAGGGGAAGCTAAACAGACAGTACTTAAAGGTGTTGATCTTAGCATTGAAAAGGGAGAATTATGTGTTCTTCTTGGACCTTCAGGAAGTGGCAAATCCACGCTTCTTAATATAATCGGCGGTATTGATGATGCAGATGAAGGTTATGTTATGATCGATAATGAAAAGACCAAGGACATGAATGAGAAGCGTCTTACCCAGTATCGTAGAAAACATTTAGGATATGTTTTCCAGTTATATAATCTTATTCCAAATCTTACAGTCCGTGAAAATATTGAAGTTGGCGCATATCTTAGCGACAATCCTCTTGATGTGGACGATCTTTTAAAAACTCTTGGTTTATATGATCATAGGAACAAATTACCAAATCAGCTTTCCGGCGGACAGCAGCAGCGAACAGCCATAGGCCGCGCGGTTATTAAGAATCCTAACATTCTTCTTTGCGATGAGCCAACCGGAGCCCTTGATTATAACACTTCCAAGGAAATCCTTGCACTTCTTGAAAAGATTAATCATGAATATAAAAATACCATCATCATGGTAACTCATAATGATGCCCTGAAAAATATGGCAGATCGAGTGGTTAAGCTTCGTGATGGAAAAGTACATAAGAATTATCTTAATGAGAATCCTATGCCAGTTTCTGAAATTGAGTGGTAAGGAGGAGAAAAATGAAAAATCCAATGAATAAAAGATTCCTTCGGGAATTCAAATCGGACTTAGGAAAATACCTTGTGATCTTTTTATTCTTAGTCATGGTAGTCTCTGTAGTTTCAAGCTTCCTGGTGGCAAATGATGCAGTGGCAAGAGCTTATCATGAAAATATGGATAAGAATTTATGCGAAAATGGTCATATGTCATTTAATCTACGTCTTGACGATAGTACTATAGAAAATATTGAAAATGTAGCAGATATAAAGCTTTATCCTTATGATTATTTTGAAGAGATAAATGATGGCGTGACCCTTCGTGTTTATAGAATGGGAAGTGAAGTAAATCTTCCTGAAGTTACAGAGGGACGTCTTCCTGAAAATAAAGGTGAGATCGCACTTGATAATCTTCATTCAACAAATAAGAAGATCAAGGTAGGAGATAAGATTCCGGTAGACGGACATGAATTAACAGTTACCGGACTGGTTGCGCTTCCTAATTACAGCGCTTTATTTAAAGACAATGCAGATCTTATGTTTGATATTTCAAATTTCGGAGTAGGTGTTATGGCAGAGGAGGAATTTGATGATTTTTCTTCTGATCATGTGACAGTAAGCTATGCATGGCGGTATAACAAGGAAATTATAAATGATAAGGAAAAAGAAGAAGCTTCAGAAAAAGTTTTAGATGCTATTCGAGATGAATTGGTAAAAGTAAATACAGATATTTATCAGCGTACACTGGCAGGGGAAGAGGGACTTAACATTATAGAAATTAAGGATTATCTTCCGGATTATTCAAATAAAGCAATTACATTTGCAGGAGAAGATACTTCAGGTGATGGAGCTTCAATGGAAATATTCCTTTACATCGTGGTTTGTGTTTTGTCCTTTATAGTTGCGGTTACAACTATAAATACCATTTCAAAGGAAGCCTCAGTAATAGGAACACTTCGTGCTTCAGGATATACAAGGGCTGAGATGGTAAGACATTATTTTATCCTGCCATTTGTAACGTTTTTGCTGGGAGTATTTGTGGGAAATCTACTAGGTTACACTTTGATGCGCGATTTTATGCTGGATATTTACCGCTCTATGTATTCCTTTGGAAAAGCTGTAACAATGTGGAATAAAGATGCATTTATAAGGACTTCGCTTATTCCTGCGATAATAATGACTTTGATAAATGTAACCATCCTGATCCACAAATTAAGGATAAGGCCGCTGGCGTTTCTTAGACGTGACATTTCTGGAAAGAAAAAAAGAAGAGCACTGCATCTTTCCAGGAAGATTCCTTTTAAATGGAGATTCAGGATCCGCATTATCCTGCAGAATCTTTCGAATTATATAACGATGATGGTGGGAATAATCCTGGCGGGTGCTATAATCATTTTCGGGCTGATGTTCAAGCCACTGCTGGATGACGTGGCAAGACGTATAGATGATACCAGTATTTCAAAGTATCAGTACATTTTAAAGACGCCGGAAGACATTTCTGAGGCTTGGGCCGAGCGTTTTGCCATTGAGACTCTTGAAATAAGTAAGGAAGATTATAAGATTGATGAGATTTCAGTTTACGGAATCGAGGATAAGAGTAAATTTATAAAAACAATTATCCCGGATGGACAAGTACTGGTTTCAAATGGATTTATGGACAAGTACAGGGTTAAGGCCGGGGATAAGATCAAGCTTTATGATAAGTATAAAGACAAATACTTTGAATTTACTGTAGCCGGGGATTATCCTTATGAAGCGGCACTTTCAGTAT
Organism: uncultured Lachnospiraceae bacterium; assembly: GCA_902789175.1. GTDB lineage: Bacteria > Bacillota > Clostridia > Lachnospirales > Lachnospiraceae > Eubacterium_Q. Next base: position 30,553 of record CADANF010000038.1, on the reverse strand, counting down.
TTATGAATCTTGATGAATTCAATGAAATATTTGAAAAAGAGAAAGATAACTATAATGGTTATTTTTCAGATAGCGAATTAACTGGGTTGACAGAATCTAATATTTATATGAAGCTGGATTCTAAAGTCTTTAGCGGGGTCGCAGATCAGCTATGGAAGTCATTTGAAGAGTTCATGGAGCCGATGAAACTCTTTGGTGTCATAATGTTTGTGCTGATGGTTTATCTTTTGGCAAAGCAGATAATTGAGAAAAATCAGAACAGCATTTCCATGACAAAGATTCTGGGATTTACTTCAGGAGAGATTGGAGGACTTTATATTGTTTCCACATCGATAGTTGTAATTTTAAGCCTTCTCTTGGCGGTGCCATTTGTAGACTGGTTGCTCAGACTGGTATTTACGACATATCTTTATAAGAGAATGAGCGGCTATCTGCCATACTGCGTAAGCAGCAGCTGTTACATAGAAATGGTCATACTTGGAATAGTAAGCTACGTTATAGTGGTTGTGCTGCAGTTATTTAAGATTAAAAAGATAAAAAAGAGCGATGCATTGAAAAATGTAGAGTAAAAATGAGCTGCAGTAGCCCGCTCTTAGGTAGACATAAAAATGAGCCATAGTCCCGGGGGCTATGGCTCATTTTTATGTCTACCTGGATCAGGGAATAAGATGGATTTTTATAGAATTTCCATGAGACCATCCCACCCCTTTTCATCATAGATTTTTTTATAATAACTTACTTCATCCCGGATGATCTCATCGATTACCTGCATTCCCAGTAGTTCCACAGGGGCCTTATCATCGGTCATTATGTGGTTGCCCGGAGAATAAGATTTTAGTTCTGATTCTACGCTATTCATCATTTGAAGTAATTCTGGATCATTTTCTAAAGCTATGTTCTGCCTAAAATGTTCCCAAAGCCCCGGGGAGCAGGCGGCAAATAATTCGCGGTTTGTTGAATAGTCTACATCAACGATTGCAACCTCAGGAAATACATAGGAAATGGTATCTGCCAGATAGTCGGTGATATTAGCATCTTTTTTTAAAGCACTATCCGGTCCACCTTGAGTTGAAGTCCCATTTAACTTAGCAGTATTTGAAGTCCCATTTGGTCCAATCGTATTTGAAGCCCCGTTCAACTCGTCCTCAGTTGAAATCCCGCGCATATTCATATTGACCACCATGATACCATTTTCACGAAGGTGAGCCTTAACAAGGGTGAAAAATTCAACCGTAGACATTTGAAATGGAATTGTTATATCCTGATATGCGTCCACCATGATGATGTCATATTTTTTATCAGAAGTTCCGTATGGAGAATCATTTTTCCAGTGATCGGAAGATAAGGCATTAAGATACGCGCGGCCATCGTAAGCTGCGACATTTATATCCTGGGGCAGTTGAAAATACTGGTGACTTAGATCAGTTATTTTTTGATCAATCTCAACACCTTCGATATTCATTTTCCCGAAATATCTGCGGCACTGGGTGGCGTAAGTTCCCGTGCCCATGCCAAGGATCAGCACATCCAGCGGACGATTATTTTCATAAATCCCTGCCATGTATGGTGCCGCCATGGCATAGTCGTAATACATGCCTGTGAGTTCCCGGTCCTTAAGATAAACGGACTGGACGCCGAAAAGCACATTGGTTGAAAGAATTACCTGCTTATCATTTTCAGAAACCTGAAGATAGTTGTAAATGGATTCATCCTCTGCAGTAAGGTGTTTTTGCCAGAAAGCAAAACTGTTCCCATGCCCGAAAATGCAGCAAAGTATGAATATTATTAAAGCAATTGGAAGTTTCTTTGGAAAAATGTGGCTGGAAATGAAGTAAATAGCTGCAAGTATAATCAGGATTCCGGCAAAAATCAGGAAAGTAATGGAAGTTCCAACTGTGGGAATGCTTATAAATGTAGGCACAAATGTTCCTATGATGCTTCCTACAGTGTTGAAAGCATTGAGATTTCCAACAATCTTTCCGTTGTCGTCAAGGCTGTCAACAGTATATTTTACAAGGGAAGGGGTTACGGTTCCCAGTAAAAAAAGTGGAAATACAAAGATTATCATGCACGCAGCAAATGCAGCAATCACAAGGAAGTTGGTGCTGATGGTAAATACCAGCAGAGCGGAAATGCCAATGATTATGTAGCGGCCTAATGCAGGGATAAGCGCGATCCAAATGGCAGCAAGAAGAATCCTTCCATAAAGTTTGTCAGGATTCGGATCTTTATCCACTTTTCGGCCACCGTAAATGTTTCCAAGAGCCATAGCAATCATTATGGTTCCAATTATTATGGTCCAGACAATCTGGGACGAACTGAAATATGGGGCAAGAAGCCTGCTGGCTCCAAGTTCGACTGCCATAACAGACATGCCGGAAAAAAATTCCGTGAGATAAAGATAAGACTTGTTTTTTAAGATCGGGCGATCCGCCGCAGTGATACCTTCCTTTTTTTCTTTCATAAATATAACTCCTCTTAAAATATATAAATACATACCTGTTTTATGATTATACCACAAAAGTGGACCATAGTCCCGGAGGCAGTGGCTCATTTTATGTTAACCGAAAGTGGACCATAGTCCCGGAGGCTGTGGTCCATTTTTATGTCGACCTAAAATTTTGAGACGGATTAAGGATTCAATCAAAAATATTGCCGAAGAAATCTGATATAGCTGTTAAAATAATGGGATTTTTCTGATGTGTTTTAGGAAGATTGCATTAATTAAATTCGATTATTATACTGTATAAAAGTAATAAGAGAAAATGAAAAATATTAGATTCAGTTTATGGTTCGGGATAGAAAAGAGGAAAATTATGGAAAGATTAAGAAAAAAATATATAGGCGATAAAGCTTTTTATAAAAGATATATCTTAATAGCCACTCCTATGATAATCCAGAATGCCATAACTAATTTCGTTAGTTTTCTGGATAATATCATGGTTGGTAAGCTGGGGCAGGAAGCCATTTCTGCTGTAGCTACAGTAAACCAGCTGAATTTTGTTCTTTCCCTTGCTATATTTGGTGCGGTTTCAGCGGGAAGTATCTATGGTGCCCAGTATTATGGAAAAGGTGATTACAAAGGCCATATGTTTACTTTCAGATTTAAGCTTTATATGGCTTTGATCGTGACAGGACTTGGAATCATTTTATTTAAGTTTTTTGGCAGAGACCTGATCTCTTTATTTTTAACGGAGAGTGAAGGTGCGTCTGTGGACCTTGCCCTGGAATATGGACTTTCGTACTTGGGGATCATGATAATCGGACTCATTCCATTTGCGATAAATCAGGCGTATGTGACAAATATTAAAGAAACGGGACAGACCTTAGTTCCAATGCTTGCGGGAATGGTTGCGGTTGTGACAAATGCAGTACTGGACTATTGTCTCATTTTCGGAATTGGACCATTTCCGGAACTTAAGGTTGCAGGAGCAGCTATTGCCACGGTCATTGCACGATACATAGAGGCGGCGATAGTTCTCATCTGGGCGCACTCAAACAAAGAAAAAAACAGATATCTTAAGGAGGCATATAAGGGTTTTGGCCTTCCGCTAGATATATTTAAAAAGATCGTTCTAAAGGGCGCTCCACTTATGTTAAATGAGATCCTTTGGGCAATCGGTATGAGTGCCGTTACCCAGAGTTATTCGGTTCGCGGCATGAATGTGCTTACGGCAATGAGTATGACAAATACAGTGGCGAACCTGTTTAATATAGTATTCATCCAGCTGGGGGCCTGTATCAGTATCATTGTGGGACAATACCTTGGTGCCGGGGAAATGGAGCTTGCCAAGGACTCAGACAATAAAATGATAGTATTTTCATTTTTTTGCTGTACCATAATGGCGACCATAATGTTTGCCTGCGGACATCTCTTCCCTGAGATTTATAATGTAGATCAGCAGATAAAGGATATTGCGGCGAAAATGATAGCTGTTAATGCTTTTTGGATGCCGGTATGTGCTTTCAGTCATGCGGCATATTTTACACTTAGATCCGGCGGAAAGACTCTGGTGACATTTTTATTTGACTCAGTATTTACCTGCTTTGTAATGGCACCATTAGCATTTGTGCTTGCTCATTATACCGGGCTTTCAATCATTTTAGTATATTTCTTTGTAAACGGAACAGAACTGATCAAGAGCATTGTTGGCTACTTCATGGTAAAGAGCAACATTTGGTTAGTGCAGATGGTATAAAATAGTTAACATAAAAATGGACCATAGTCCCGGAGGCTATGGTCCATTTTTATGTTAACCGAGATGGCAGTGTCATCTCGTCTTTAGGTTTGGGCAGTGAGTCCAATAGCAATGCATTTCTGGGTTTGGACGGTGCAATATCGCAAAAATTATAAAATGCACGAAAAAGATGTTATAGTGCACAAATATTGATTGTTTTTATGTGGGAAAAATATATAATTATGAATCAGCGGGTGACAGAAGAGCACCCCTGCAACTATTAATTAAATGAAAGGGGTATGGTAATATGACCGATAACACAATGTATGCAATTATTGGAGCTGTTGTAGTTTTCCTTATCTTTCTTTTCTTTACATCTTATGTAAAGGCACCATCAGATAAGGTATTTATTATAACAGGTGGAGGAAAGAAACCGAAGTATCTTAACGGACAGGCTGGATTTAAAGTACCATTTATCCAGAGAAAAGACGTACTTTCATTACAGATGCTTTCAGTTGATGTTAAGACAACACAGACAATCCCAACACTGGACTACATCAATATCAATGTTGATTCAGTTGCAGTGATAAAGATAGGAAATGATCCAGCGCATCTTTCAAAGGCAGCTGAAAACTTCCTTAATAAGGACACAGCTTACATTAATACGATGGTTGGTTCGGTTCTTGAAGGTAATCTTCGTGAGATCATCGGATCTATGAAACTTCAGGAGATCATGAATGACAGAAAGACATTTGCTCTTAAGGTTCAGGAAAATGCTGATGCAGATATGAGAAATATGGGTCTTGAGATTGTAACATTTAACATTCAGAACATCGACGACGGTGCACTTGGTGTTATTGAAAACCTTGGTATTGCTAACACAGTAGCAATCAGAAAATCAGCTGAGATTTCAAAGGCCAATGCTGAGAAGGAAATCAAGGTTGCACAGGCTGATGCAAATCAGGCTGCAAATGAAGCTGAAGTAAAATCTAAGACATCTATTGCAGAGCGCGAAACAGCACTTGCTTTAAAGAGAGCAGAACTTAAGGCTCAGGCTGATATTGAAATGGCAAAGGCTGAAGCAGCCGGTAACATTGAGGCTCAGAAGCAGAGAAAGTCAATCAATGCAGAAGAGGTAAACGCAGAGATTGCAAAGGCAGAGCGTGAGACAGAACTTCGTAATAAGCAGGTTGCTGTAAAGGAACAGGAACTTGCAGCTTCTATTAAGAAACAGGCTGAAGCTGAAAAGTACGCAGCACAGCAGAAAGCTGAAGCTGACAAGATCAGACGCCAAAATGAAGCAGATGCTAAGAAGTACGAGCAGGAGAAACAGGCAGAAGCTGAAAAGGCTGTGGCTGATGCAGCTCGTTATGTAGCAGAACAGACAGCTGCTGCTATCAGAGCAAAAGGTGAAGCTGAAGCTGCTGCAATTGAAGCAAAGGGCGTTGCTGAAGCTGAGGCAACAAAGAAAAAGGCTGAAGCTATGAAGCAGTATGGTCAGGCTGCTATGGTACAGATGATCATTGAAAAGCTTCCTGAGATGGCTAAAGCAATTGCAGAGCCAATGGCAAATATCAAAAACCTCAATATTTACGATGCTTCAAGCGACAAGTCAGGCGAAAATGGAACAATGAAAGTTACTGGAATGGTTCCATCAGTTATGAAGCAGGTATTTGATATCACATCAGATATCACAGGCGTAGATATGGGTGAAATTGTAAAAGCTAAGACCTACGATGCAGTTGTTAAGAAAGATATCACTGTTGACGGCAATGTAGACAGCGTTGTTACAGAAGATGTAGCAACAGATATAAATAAGATTGAGGAAACAGTGGAATAATTTGTTTACATAATTATGAGCCATAGTCCCGGGGGCTATGGCTCATTTTTATGTTAACTTGAAAGTTGGGACTCATTTTTTATGCTTCACAGTTGTTAGGTTAAAATGTTAAAATGAAGCGTAATAATACTTAAGTTAGAGTGACTAGAGGAAGATAAATGGATATTAGCTCAATTGAATATGTTGTTTTTCAACATATAATGAAACGAGGCACAGGTAAAATTATTGAAGAAAATGATAATTATCTTTTAATATTTGACTCAGTAAGCGAAGGCTACTATCTTGCATGTGCTGATTATGAGTCTGGAATGAAAATCCTTGAAAAATATATAACTAAAGATTGGAAATTGTTGATGGTAACTGAACCAGAGAGGAAGATGCCTGCTGAAAAATTTAGAGTGTATGAAGCGAAAGAGACTCTAGTGAATGAGGCTATGAATGCAGCGGGAGCATCTCTTGGAAAGAAAGCTGCTAGAAAATATGATTTTAACGGGCCGATGGAGTGCTACCAGTTTGCGTTTTTAAATGCTGACGGGGAAGAGGTATGTTTTGAAGAAGAAGTTAATGACCTTGATTCCAAGCGAGTTGATGGATTGAGCAGGAAAATGATAGAACATGAAGCAAGAGGCTTGCATGCTGAGATGAAAGATGGTGAAGCAGGAAAATTGCTCAGTGAGATGGCGGAAGATGAAGCAAATGAGATGACAGAAGAAACAAGAGATTTGCTGAGTGTCAGGGTTGCAGATGAAAATGATTTTTCCATGCTTTCTGCAAACTATGATCTTATAAGTAAAGAAGAATTAAAAGATCTGGTGATGCAAGGTAACATTTTACTGGGTTATGACGAGGACAGGCTCGTGGGATTTATCGGGCAGCATCATGAAGGCAGTATGGGGCTTTTATACATTTTCCCGGAATATAGGAAAAAAGGCTATGGTTCAAGGCTGGAACAGGTTATGATAAAAAAGATAAGGAAAACAGGATTTATTCCTTATTGTCATGTTATAACGGATAATAAGGCGTCGATCAGGTTGCAGAAGGGGCTGGGACTGGTGCAGACGAAAAATACGGTTAGTTGGATGTGGAGATAAAAGCATTTAATTGTATTAGATTAAGAAAATTAAGAGACATAAAATATATGTAATCAGGCGAAAAATATAGAAGAATACAGTAAGTTTGCTGAGGAGATATTTGATGAAAGAGATAACATATGAGGAAATGAAAGCTTTGAGGGAAGATTCATTTCAATTGATAGATATAAGGGATGAGGGGACGGTGGCTTACGGCATGATCCCTGGAGCCTTGAATTTTACTAAAGAGGAATTAGAAGAAAACAGTGATGAAGTTCGCAAAAAGCTGGTGGGAATTCCTAAGGATAAGAAGCTCATATTTTATTGCGAGATAGGCAGAAGTTCGCTTGAGCTTGATGATACCATGGAATGTTTAAGTGGCTGGGACTGCTACAGCCTGGCTGAGGGATACATCGGTTATGTGCGTGCTGAGATGAGCAATGAAGCGAATTTAGAGGAAAGGAAAAATAAGGCAGAAAAGAGCATACAGAAGAAATTCCACAAACAGCTTTTTTCTCCATTTGCGAAGGCGTGCAAGACTTACAAGCTTATCGAGGAAGGGGATCATATTGCGGTATGTATCTCCGGTGGAAAAGATTCGATGCTTATGGCAAAGCTTTTTCAGGAAATAAAGCGGCATAGACAGATGTCATTTGAGCTGACATTTCTTGTTATGGATCCTGGATATAATAAGGAAAACAGGGCGCTTATCGAAAGCAATGCCAAGGCTCTCGGGATTCCGATAACAATATTTGAAAGTAGCATTTTTGATACGGTGGACACGGTGGTGAAGAGTCCTTGTTATCTTTGCGCGAGGATGAGGAGGGGCTATCTTTACAGTAAGGCTAAGGAACTGGGCTGCAATAAGATTGCTCTGGGGCATCACTACGATGATGTGATCGAGACGATCCTTATGGGCATGCTGCATGGTGCTCAGATCCAGACTATGATGCCGAAGCTTCATAGCACAAATTTTGAGGGGATGCAGCTTATAAGACCTCTTTATCTTGTAAGGGAAAGTGACATTTGCGCTTGGAGAGATTATAACGAACTTAGATTTTTACAGTGCGCGTGTCATTTTACGGAGACTTGTTCTACATGTCATGAGGACGGAACTACTTCGTCGAAGAGGCTGGATACTAAGAAGCTGATAGCTGAACTTAAGAAAACCAATCCGTTTGTGGAGTCTAACATTTTTAGAAGTGTGGAAAATGTTAATCTTGATACGGTGATAGAATATAAAAAGGGCGGAGTTCGCCATAATTTCCTGGATGAATACTAAAGTTTACATAAAAATGGACCTAGGTCCCGGGGGCAGTGGTCCATTTTTATGTTAACTAATGAGTAAATGAAAACGAGGTCAATATGACTAACAAGAAGATGACTGACAATACGAAAATTATACTGGCATCAGGATCGCCTAGAAGAAAAGAGCTTCTTTCACAGGCTGGGCTTGATTTTTCAATCGAGATAAGTGATGTGGATGAAACTGTAGATACACAGGATGCAGAAAAAACTGTGAAAGAGCTGGCTGAAAGAAAAGCAGATGCTGTAGCAAAGAAGCATTTGAGGGGTGAAGCTACAGGGAAATTGCAGAACGAAGTTGAAGAAAATATGCAGAGAAATGCAAATTGTGAGCAGGGCGAAGCTTCAAATGATTCTCAGGATAAAGTGAATTCTAAGGAAGAGCTTCTTATCGTTTCAGCGGATACGGTGGTTGCTTTGGATAATCATGTAATTGGAAAGCCGAAGGATGAAGAGGATGCTTTAAAGATACTTATGAGTCTTTCAGGAAAAACTCATGACGTTTATACAGGGGTTTGCTGCATCAGCATGCTGGATGGAAATGTAACCACGAAGGATTGTTTTGTGGTAAGGACTGCAGTTACTATGTATGATTTTGATGAATCAGAGGCTTTGGAGTATATTGCAAGCGGCGAACCGATGGACAAGGCCGGAGCTTACGGAATTCAAGGAATCGGGGCCAGACTTGTGGAAAAAATCGATGGAGATTATAACAATGTTGTAGGGTTCCCATTGGCTACATTTTTAAGAAGAATGGGAAAAATAGAACTGAATGGAAAGTTATATAAAGTTGAAAAACTTCTGGGAAAAGGAAAAGGCGGATATTCATTTCTTGTAAGTAAGGATGAAAAGAATTACGTATTAAAGCAGATTCACCATGAACCTTGTTCATATTATCAGTTTGGAGATAAGATACAGTCGGAACTTAATGATTATAAGAGACTTAAGGAGATTGGGATAAGGCTTCCACTTATGCTGGATGTGGACGTAGAAAAGGAGAGGATTCTTAAGGAATATATCGAGGGAAGTATCATTTACGATCTGGTTTTAAATGATCAGATGAAAGATGAATATGTTCAGCAGATGAAGGACATGTGCCAGTTGCTTTATCCGGCCAAAACGAATATTGATTATTTTCCTACGAATTTTGTGGTTCAGGGAAATGAAATCTATTATATTGATTATGAATGTAATAACTATATGGAAGAGTGGAACTTCGAAAACTGGGGAATCAAATATTGGTCAAAAACCCCGGAATTTATACAGTACGTAGAGAACCATAAATAACAGGTTAACATAAAAGTGGACCATGGTCCCGGAGGCAGTGGTCCATTTTTATGTTAACTGAATGTTGAACATAGCTCTTGGGGAAGTGACTCATTTTATGGAGGAAATATGATATATCAAAATATAGCAGGAAAGATTGATAAGGCGTCAAGTATTATTTTAGGGTGCATGAGGATGCCGGCTTTAAACAAAAATGAAGCTGCGGACCTTATCAGCCATGCATTTGATGATGGGATTAATTACTTCGACCATGCGACGATTTATGGAGATGGCGAGGCGGAGATAAGATTCGGCGAGGCATTTAAGAATACAGATCTTAAGAGAGAAGACGTGATAATCCAGAGCAAATGTGGCCTTCATATCGACAGGCAGGAATTTGACTGGAGTAAAGAAGACATTATAGAGAGCGTTGAGGGCAGCCTTAAGAGGCTGGATATGGATTATCTTGACGTGCTTCTTCTTCACAGGCCGGACCTTTTGTTTGATCCGGTTGAGGTGGCAGAGGCATTTGACAGACTGGAAAAAGAGGGAAAGGTCAGATGTTTCGGGGTGAGTAATGTTACTCCGGGGCAGCTTGAACTTCTTAGAAAATATGTTAAACAGCCGCTTGTTATAAATCAGCTTCAGTTTTCGTTGGATCAGACCCAGCTTATTGACGGGGGCCTTTATATGAACAATATGACTACCGATAGATCGATAGACAGAGATAACGGGGTTCTTGATTATTGCAGGTTAAATGATATTACGATCCAGGCCTGGTCTCCGCTTCAGAAGGGGATGTTTGGCGGTTGTTTTATTGGTGACCCGGAATATAAAGAATTAAATGATGTTTTAAAAAAATTGGCTGATAAATATAAAGTCAGCTCAGCGGCGGTAGCGATAGCATGGATTTTAAGGCATCCGGCTAAAATTCAGTCGATAGCTGGCACTATGAATAAGGGACATTTAAAGGATATCTGCGATGCAGCGAGCTTTAGGCTTACGCATCATGAATGGTACGAGTTGTATCTTGCATCAGGTAAGTTCCTGCCATAGTATTTTGTTGAAGTGGACCATGGTCCCGGGGGCAGTGGTCCATTTTTATGTTAACTAGATGGGCGGGGATTTTGGAAAGAAATGTATTAATTTAAGGCTGAAAAGGTATGAATAAAGGGCTTGGAGCATTCAGGCAGGTGTTTCAACAGCTCAGAAATGGAGGAAAAAATGTTTATTAAAGGTGTTATTCAATTTTTATTATGAATCTGTTTTTTAGGGTGTGTAATAAGCTGGAAATTTGGAAAAATCAAATTAGTTGATGGGGTGGGAATAAAGAGCGCTGAGTTTTTTATGCTTTGCCTGTATAGTGCGGGGGTTATAAGTTTTTATTGTTTTCCTGCTGTTGGTAAATGGATTCTTTTTGGAGTTTTATTATTTTGGTTTGTCGTTCAGTTTTTTTGCCATTGGTATTTTACAATTTTCGGAGCAAGTGAAAGAAAGTTAAAGGGATATAATAGCTGCTTTGAAGGGACAGTTAAGGTTTTTCCTGTAAGTGAAACAAGATTGATCCCGGATTTATACCATATTGTTTTACATTTAATGATATTAACTAATATTGTTGCTTGTTTTATAAAGTGATATTGTTGCTTGGGCAATATAGTAATAGAGTATTAGTTCCATTTTTTTAGGAAAAAGAGGAAATGAAATAGTATTGTCACTTGTTTAATAAATTAATAGAAAGGAATAATTATGGATAAAAATTATAAGGAATCATTAAATTTCTGGAATCAGGCCTTTGAAATGTCTGATGAAGAGAAAGTAAAATTTATAAATGGAATCGACCCCGACAATGATTGGAAAAATCTTGCTTCATGTGAAAAACTTAAGAATGTGCTGGTAAATCAGCTGGCTTCACAGAAAAATGTTTTAGATTATGGCTGTGGAGAAGGCTGGGCAGGTATTATTTTAAATAAATCAGGATGTGAAAATGTTACCTCGGTGGATGTGGTGGAAAATGCCATTTTACTTGCAGATCTGATGAAAAATGTCTTTAAGATCGAGAAGGGCATGGAGACAAAATGCATTTACGTGGATTGGCTAAAGGATGTGCAGGATGATCTTTATGATGGGATTTTTTGCAGCAATGTGATCGACGTCCTTCCGGAAAATGTTGCAGAGGGTATCCTTAAAAATTTTGCAAGGATAGCTGCTGGCGGTGCAAAGATTGTTATTGCAATGAATTATTACGTGGCACCGGTAAATAATCCAGAGAAAAAAATTGAGTTTAGAAATGAAAATGAGCTCTATATGGGGGGCGTTCTTCGTATGGTTACAAGGACAGACGAAGAGTGGACCGAGATATTCAGCAAATATTTTGATATTGAGAAGATAGAATATTTTGCTTGGCCAGGTGAAGCAGAAGAAAAGAGAAGAATCTTCATAATGAAAAAAAAGAATTAGTTAACATAAAAATGGACCATAGTCCCGGGGGCAGTGGTCCATTTTTATGTTAACTGAAAAAAAGTAATTTTATAGGATTTTTTTACTGTGGTTTGCTTTTATATTATGTTTCAGTTGCCGCGGAAGGGCAGATTCGTTTTACGGTTGTTGTTGAAACTGCCATAACTCGAGAAATTTGTTTTATAGTCAGGCCCTTTTTCTTTAATATGCGAATATAGTTATTTCGCGTAACTCGCGGCAGAGCAGCGGTGGCAGAAACGGATGGAAGTCCGGTTACCTCTTTATAAATTCTAAGAGCATCTTCATCAGTCATATAATTACTTTTTTTCTCAATAAAAGAAAATGATTTTTCATCAATAAGATTAAAATTATGAGCGAAGAAACGGTGCAGAGCTTCTTTGCTGCCAAATAAGTTGATGGCATAAGTAACATTTACAAGGGGATTATGGGCACCATAATAAGCATTGAAACTGCTCCAGCGGTACTCAGAAGGCGCAAGGCAGACACCGGCTTTGACCGGATTGTTATGAATATAGACCAGTGTATATAGAAAATAGCGCTCAGTTTCCACAACAAAACTGCTGTATCTTTCCTGAAAGAGTGAACCGGTTCGTTCATATTTTTTGTTGTACCATAGGACAAACTTCGAGCCAACACTTTGAAAGAATAAAGATATGTTGTTCAAATCGGAACGCAGCATAAAATGGACGTGAGTATCCATTACACAATAGGCTAATATATCAATACCATATTTTTCCTTACTAATTGATAAGGTTGAAAGAAATTTAAGATAGTCGGAGTTCTCTTCAAAGATAATACGATGATTAATAGAACGAAGTATGATATGATATATGCCAGTAGAACTAGTACGTCTATGTTTTCTTGGCATAAGTACTCCTTTAAAAGAATTTTATAGAATTGTTAATAGTAAGTTGATTATATTATCAATTTTGGAAACTTACAATAGAGGAAATGAGTTCCTTGGATATAATAAATGGGTAAATGTCTCTCACGGATACATATTAGGGAAAAGGATGAGTTAAATGAAATTTGGATGGATAAATTTTGTTGGGGCGGCAATCGTGCTTCTGATGATGGTGCCGAATATTATTTACGCAAAAAAAAATAAAGATGAGAAGAATCACTGCATTAATCATTTTATGAATATAATAGAGCAGATTGGAAGATATGGCTGTATAGTGCTGATGTGGATGCCGCTTCTTATCTGGAAGTTTGGATTTAAAAGCGTATTTGAAATGGTTCTTTACGTGATAGGAAATTTGATTCTTCTTTTTGCATATTATATTGTATTTGCGATTTATATGAGAAAGAAGCGCGCGGGGCTTGCAATGGCACTGGCTATAATTCCAAGTTTCATTTTTATAATTAGTGGTGTTTTACTAAGACACTGGCTGCTAGTGGTGTTTGCGGTGTTATTTTTCACAGGACATATATATGTAACCTGGCAAAATGCCAAATACTAGTATAACGTTCGCAAAATAACTGGACTAATGCGCTCGTAGGCGTAGCGGGCTACGCTGAGGATTTTTGAGGCGTGCTATCGATGTAAGCAGGCAAGCATTCGGTCCAGTTATTTAAGTGACGTTATACTAGTTAACATAAAAATGAGCCATAGCCCCCGGGACTATGGCTCATTTTTATGTTAACTAACGATGCGGCCGAGTTCTTTAAGCATGGACATGTCTTCTTTAATTGTGGCGCCGGATGTGGTGAGCATATTGCCTGTGATTGAAGCTGAGGCACCACATGAAAATGCCTTCTTTCCATTATCTTTCATAAGGATTCTTCCGCCTGCGAGACGAATGTCCGCATCAGGATTAATGAAACGGTAAATCGCAATGCATCGAAGAATATCGTTTTCACTGATCCTCTTAATATTTTCAAATGGAGTTCCAGGGATTGGAACAAGGGTATTAACGGGAATTGACTTGATATCCAGGGCTCTTAATTCAAAAGCCATGTCAATTCGGTCCATCCAGCTCTCCCCCATGCCAATGATACCGCCGGAGCAGACATTCAGTCCTGCGGCTTTTGCACGCCTGATATTTTCAATTTTTTCATCGTAGCTGTGGGTGCTGCAGACCTTTTCAAAATAATTTCTTGATGATTCAAGGTTGCAATGAACGTATTTAACGCCTGCATTTTTAAGGCGGATAAATTGCTCATTGGTTAAGAAACCAAGAGAACAGCAAAGATTTATGTCAACTTCGCGACTCATTTTCTCATAGATAGAAATGATCCTTTCAAAGTCAGCAGCTGACGGGCAGCGGCCAGAATTTACCATGGCAAAGCGCTTAACACCGGCGTTAGCGTTCGCTTTGGCAGCGGCGATCACAGTCTCGTCGGGAAGAAGAGAATGAACGTCACAGTTACATTTGTTATGGCCTGACTGGGCGCAGAATTTACAATCTTCACTGCAGCGGCCCTCAATGCCACTGATAATGGAGCAAAGGTTTACCTTATTTGCCATAAATGCGGCGCGGATATTGTCCGCTTCCTGACAAAGAGTATCTAAATCGGCGTCGAGAAGAAGGAGAGCAGTTTCTTTATCTATCTTCTTACCGTTTATAATTTCCTGGCTAAGTTTTTTTAAATCTATCTTCATAATTTTAATCCTCGTTTCGTTTCTTACGACATATTATTTTAATAAAAAAATCAATTTGTCAACCGGAAATTAAGCAACGGTTGACAAAAAAGCGGGGCCGCTGCCCTGGTTAACATAAAAGTGGACCACTGCCCCCGGGACCTTGGCCCACTTTTATGTTAACTATGGCAGATTATTTCTGTTGTAAAAAGAGATAGAAAATATGTTATAATTCTAATGAATTAATGAAAGGCGGGGTTTTTATGAAGGGGAAAATCAAGATTAAATATATCATTATAATCTGTTTGACGATTCTTTTAGCGGTAGCTGTGGGATATATAATTTATATCAAGCTTACACCTAATAAACTGATGGTTTCTTATGTTCAAACCAAAGAAGAAGTCTACAACATGGAGTGCGGTATCATTTATAATTCCAAGACATTCAGAAGTGCTGAAAAAAATACTATCAAATATGATATGGATAACCCAGTGTATCAGGAGTTGAGAAAAAAATACAATCTGATAGATCTTGCTGGAAATGGTTCTGAGTTCGACAAAGCAGTTAATCTTATGGATTATTTTTCAAATAAAATGGAACATGATGGAAATTTTTCTGGATATACGAAGGATATGAATGCGCTGTATCTCCTTGATTTTGCGCTGGGTGAAACAAAGCATGGTATTCACTGCAGGGCCAAGGCTCAGATCATGAATGAAGAATATCTGGCGCTGGGAATATATTCGCGTAAACTTTGGATAAATCCATTTTCAATTTATGATGGCGAATGCCATGTTGTAAATGAAATCTGGGACAGTAATTATAAGAAATGGATTATGTTGGACACGACTAACGATATTTATTGGATCGGTGAGGAAAATGTTCCTTTGTCCACGCTTGAAGTAAGGCAGAAGTTTGCAGATCAGGAATTGGTTACTCCTGTTGTTCCGGGAGAAAGCACCGATGATCTAAATGAATTAAGGGAAAAGCATATGGATCTTATCCTTTATACGGCAAAGAACATGTCATATATGCAATACTTTTTAAATTATGGAGTAGGAGAAGACGATATCATTTATTCACTATTGCCTGAAACTATGGAACCGGTGGATAGCTGCCTCATTTCTGAAGATACGGTTAAGGCACCGCCAGTTGCAGAGTGATTGTGATGAAATAGACTGAGCAACCATGAAAAAAGGCAGAGTGCTGGCAATAAAAGTATATGAGTGCTCGTAAATATGAAGAAATAAAAAAGTTAACATAAAAATGGACCACAGCCCCCGGGACTGTGGTCCATTTTTATGTTAACCAACTTATTTCGATTGGTTTTCGTATTGAGCTTCTTTTTCTTTATGTTTCCTTATTATTTCTTTCTTTTTATCATCCCATTCTTTTCCGTCTAAAGGATAAAATAAAATTGAAATGCCACTGATGATAAGAGATATGGCAGGAACTATCATCCAAGCGATGAGAAGTCCTTTCTTTGCTCTATCAGACTGGAGGCCGGCGCCAAGACTTTGGTCATAGCCGTAGGCTTTCCATATAGTAAGGAAAAGGGCCTGAGCTATACTAAGAGCAGGCTTTGTGATAAAGCTGTTTATTCCGGCGTACATTCCTTCTCTTCTAAGGCCAGTCCTTGTTTCATCAAAATCAATCACGTCGCCATTCATAAGAGGAACGCTGAACATACATCCGGTGTAGCCGATACCAGCGCAGAAGAAACCAATGACTGCAACAAATGTAACATTTCCGAAAAATGCCATCATGAGGCAGGCCAGACCAAATTCAAAGCAAAGGAAGAGCAGCGATTTTTTTACTCCCAGCTTATTTGTCATGATCTTAAAAATAAACATTCCTGCTACAGCCCCGATAACCATTGGGGTATAGCAAAGTTCCATTTTTATCCTGGTTTCTGCAAAATAATACAAAACTCCCTGCATGAGAGCGGTATTTATAAGCTGAGTCGTAAATGACAGGACTTCAAAGATAAGAAATGGCTTGTTCTTAAAGCATTCTGCAAGGGCTTTAAAAAATCCAGGTTGTTCCTCGTCTTTTACATAATCAAGTTCTTTATAAAAATATGTTGAAATTAAGATGATCACTGCAGCGACAACGCCAATTCCAAGTAACACAAGCCTAAAGAAAGTTGGATCGTCATGTGGGTCCGGCTCAATAAGTGGTAGAAGAACCATAGGTCCCCCCAGGGAAATGACACCGAATATTATCTTAAAGATAAATATTGAGGCGCGGGTCTTATTATCTACAGTCATTTCATACGGCATAACATAAAGCGCCGTTGCGATTGCGGTATATAGGGTATCGAATAAGAAGAGCATTGAGAGCATCTGTATCGACACTGCCATCTGGCTTCTTCCGAACAGATAAGGTACCCACATTAGAATAAAGATCAGGCCGTAAAATGGAGCTCCGTATCTTATATACGGTATTCTTCGGCCGATTTTTGATTTTGTATGATCGGAAATGAAACCGAACAACGGATCATTTACGGCGTTCCAAATGGCAAAGAGCAGCCAGACAACTGATGCATATTCAGTGTTTAGCCCCATCCATTTGGTGTAAAAATATGTCATCCCACCGCCGGTAACAATGCCGCACAACACGCCGCACATGCTATCTGCCGCGGATAACCATAACTTTGAAGAAAGCTTTACTTCGTTTTCTGTACCATTTTTCATACCATCCTTCATACGTTTCCCTCCTGTCAAAACACTAACGGGCAAATGACTCGTTTTGTGTACTTTGATTTAGATACATGTGTTTTTCAATTTGTGTATCATACTTTAAATCACAAGCCACTGCATAATAATCCTCTTGACATATTATACAATGAAAATGTTGATTACTTTATAAAATTGTTTAATATGCACAATCTAATGATACTATATTGCAGAAAATCAGTTTTCCATAATCAGCCAAAAAAAATGCATTTTTAGTCAAAAATGAACAATATTTCATGAGAGTGAATAATGAAGAGGGTTATCTATGGGTTGACATAAAAATGGACCACTGCCCCCGGGACTATGGTCCATTTTTATGTCAACTAGTTGACGGATAAGGCATGTTTTGAATATAATGAACCATGTATGGATGTTTAGTATCTATATAATAAAAGATTTTCGTGGAGGTAACCATGAGAGAACGAGATAATTACTCGGTGCAGATTTAATGCTGACAGCAGCTTGTACCGAGGTTAATATATAGATTGCTGTCACATTCTGCACCGGAAGAATTGATTTAAAACCAGAATTAAAACACCAGAAGTCTAAACGGTAGGTCGAACATCTCCCCACATTCATTATGGGAGCCGGACTCTATCAAGCCAACTGGTAAGAAGAACAGTCAAAAATTCAAAAAGGAGCAGATATGAACACAAAAATAATGAATCGAGAAAGAATAAATAAATTAAGAAAAGAATGGGAAGCTGAGGAAAAAATCGCTCACATTCATGGCTGGGATTTTTCTCATATTCATGACAGATATGAGGAAGAGGACGATCTTCCCTGGGATTACAAAGAGATAATCGACACCTACCTTACACCTGACAAAAAGATCATGGACTTTGACACAGGTGGCGGAGAGTTCTTATTATCCCTGGGTCATCCTTTCGAAAACACTGCAGCCACAGAAGGATTTCCACCAAATGTAGAACTTTGCCGCGAAATGCTTCTTCCACGGGGCATCGATTTTAGGCCTTGTGATGATGCTTCGAACATTCCATTCGAGGACGAGTCATTTGACATTATCCTAAACAGACACGGAAGCTTTGATGCAAAGGAGACATTTAGACTCCTTAAAAATGGCGGTTATTTCATAACTCAGCAGGTTGGCGCGAGAAATGACAGGGACTTGGTTGAAATGGTCCTTCCCGATATTCCTAAGCCTTTCCCTGATCTTGAATTAAAAGTTCAGAAGAAGAAGTTTGAAGAAGCAGGCTTTGAAGTCGTAAGTTCAGATGAAGCTTTAAGACCTATAAGATTTTATGACATTGGAGCATTTGTATGGTTCGCTCATATAATCGAGTGGGAATTTCCTGGTTTTTCAGTTGAAAAATGTTTCGACAAGCTTCTTAAAATGCAGGAGATAATAGATGAGAAAGGTTGCATAGAAGGAACCATTCACAGGTACTATCTGGTGGCAAGAAAAAATAGTTAATAAAAATAAAGCGACGGGAAATTTTAACGTCGCTTTTTTAGTTACTCATAAATCCAGTAAAAACATTGGCAAAAAAGGTGGTTTAGCGCATAATAGTAACGTAAGAAGCATAAGAATTCATTATCTTTATAAATATCGTGCTAAGGCGTTTTAGGGATTCATGTAAAAGAAAGATAGATGTAAAGTACAGGGGGAGAAATGTTAAATTACAGGCTTATGACGATTGACGATTATGAAGCGGCATATGAGCTATGGATCAGGTGCCAGAATGGATTAAATGATAAAGATGATTCCTATGAAGGGATTGAGAAATATCTTAAGAGAAATCCAAATACTTCTTTTGTTGCAGAACTTGATGGAAATGTAGTAGGTGTCATTTTATGCGGACATGACGGACGGAGAGGAATAATCCAGCATACCTCAGTTTCGCTGGATTTAAGGAGAATGGGAATAGGAAAGAAACTTGTAGATCTTTCGCTGGATGCATTAAAGAGATGGTCCGGATCGATCCAGAGTATTTAAATTAATTAAAAATCGCTATCACATGAAAAATGTAGCAACCATTGATACAGTATTAACTAAAGAACATTTAATGAAATTCCTTACAATGGTAAGGGCGTATGACGAGATATAGAAGGAGGCGTTATATGACTTTATATGACCAGCTTACAAAAGTAAAAGATGATAAATACCGTGAGTTCCAGATCAAACTGGTTCCAAATATTTCGTCTGAAACGATCGTTGGAGTCAGGACCCCTGCGATGCGAAGCATTGCAAAGGAATTATTTGAAAGTCCTGAAAAAGATGCGTTCCTTGGCAGCCTGCCTCATAAATATTATGAGGAGAACCTGATTCATTTCTTTCTCATTTCGATGATAAAAGATTTTGATGAGGCCGTGAAAGCAGTAGAGGCATTTCTTCCTTACGTGGACTGCTGGCCGGTGTCGGACCAGGCAAGCCCAAAGTCATTTAAAAAGAATCATGAAAAACTTCTTCCTTATATAAAAAAATGGATCGCCTCAGATCATGTATATACCGCCCGATTTGGCATTCGTATGCTGATGAATGAATTCCTTGGGGATGATTTTAAGAAGGAATATTTAGAGCTTGTGGCTAAAAAACAGGGTGAGGATTACTATCTTAAAATGATGCAGGCCTGGTATTTCGCAACAGCTTTAGCAAAGCAATACGAAGAGTCATTTCCGTATTTTAAGGAACGTAGATTAGAGGACTGGGTTCATAAAAAAGCAATCCAGAAGGCCATAGAAAGCTATAGGGTAAGCGAGGAACATAAAGAGGAATTAAGGGTTGTAAAATAGAAACTTAAAACTTGTTTGTATAGTCTATACAAATAAGTTACATAAGGGGGATAAAAGCATGTTAAGATACAGACTTATGACAACTCGCGATTATAAAGCGGCATATGACCTGTGGATCAAATGCCAAAATGGATTAAACAATAAAGATGATTCCTATGAAGGAATAAACAAGGTCCTTCTTGTTGCATTTAAAAAGAATGAGGCAGGAAACGCCTTCTGGGAAGCAGAGGGCTTTACACTTCGTGATGACCTTAATTATAGAAACAAGGCTCTTACAGAAATGATACGGATCGACCCGGAGTATGTAAAATAATAAGAAATTAATTTTAGGGAACTTTTGTAAAGGTTTTATATATAAAAGTTCCCTAAAATTTTTATATGTTGATTCGATAGTTATAGATGAAAGATTTCATGAAATTTGAGAGCTGTCGCTTAGAGGTGGCAGTGTAAAAGCTTCGCTGTGGGGGAAAAAAATTAAGGCGGGAGAAGAAAATATTTGAAATAAATGAGATTGGTTTTTTGCTGTGATATAATATAGAGGGCTAATTGTATTCTTAGATATCACGGGAGAAAGGTATAGAAATATATCTCATAAATATGAAATCAGGAGGAGAAAAAAATGTCACTTATTAAGTGTCCAGAATGTGGAAAAGAATTTTCAGATATGGCAAGTGCATGTCCTAACTGTGGATGTCCTACCGATAAGATTGTAAAGGGAAATATAGAAAGTAATCTCAATCAAAACTCACAAATAAATCGAGAAAACCAAGGGTTAAATAGAATTCAGACTAATACAGATTTGATAAGAAGAAAAGCAATATTAATGGAAAAACAACAGCTAATGGGGAGAAATACTTTTGGGTTTAGGGTGGCTGGATTTATAGCAGTTATTATTGGAACAGTTAGTTTATTTCTTGGTTTTGTTATAGATGGTTTATTTTTTATTGGGTTAGGAATTTATGTTTATATAAGATGTAAAAATGATAAACAAAGAATTATGGACTTAGAAAAAATGGAAAGAGGAGCTAAAAGAATCCTTATTTGTCCATACTGTAAGAGTAATGATATTACAGTGAATATGGTCCAAGAACGAACAATACAGGGAAAGGGTAAAATATATGTTTCGGATAATGTTAATCCATTAAAACCTTTTACGCATACTAACATTAAGTCTGCTCCTGTTGAGAGTACAAATATGTATGGTAACAAATATCAATGTCAATCATGTGGAAGGGTATTTGATAAGGTTGATGAGGTTTGGGATAGATAAATGTATTTTATCTAAGCATTGGTTTTATTTTGGCATATAGAATTAAATAAATTTACTAGCAGAATTAAAGATTATAACTTACCAAAGAGAATCAGATTAACCAGAATAAATATAAAGGAATTGTAAAAGTTACCTATGAACGCAAAAGAAGTATTAAAATTTTATTTTGGATATGAATCATTTAAAACAGGGCAGGAAGAAATAATAGAGGCGATTCTTGCGGGAAATGATGTGCTGTCGATCATGCCTACTGGGGCAGGAAAATCCATATGTTATCAGGTGCCGGCCTTGATCTTACCGGGAATCACTATAGTTATATCACCTCTTATCTCTCTTATGCAGGATCAGGTAAAAGCATTGAATGAAGCAGGGATACATGCGGGTTATATTAATTCGTCGTTATCTGAAACGCAGATCATGAAAGTCTACTCTTTAGCCCAAGAAGGAAAATTTAAAATATTATATGTTGCTCCAGAACGACTTGAAAGTAGCGAATTTAAAAGCTTTGTTGAAAATGTGGAGATATCAATGGTCACTGTGGATGAAGCACATTGTATATCTCAGTGGGGACAGGACTTTAGACCAAGTTATCTTAAAATAATCGATTTTATTGATAGTTTAAGGAATAGACCTATCGTCAGTGCGTTTACAGCGACAGCCACGGAGGAAGTAAAGACAGACATAACCTGTGTACTGAAACTAAAGAATCCGAAAGTGGTTGTTACAGGATTTGACCGTGAAAACCTTTATTACGATGTAAAAAAACTAAAGAATAAAGATGGTTATGTCCTTGATTATATAAAGAGTCATCCAAACGAGAGTGGAATCATTTACGCTGCAACTAAAAAAAGAGTGGATGATCTCTTTGAGTTGCTTTTGGGCAGTGGCATTTCAGCTGCAAAATATCACGCAGGTATGAGTAATGAAGATAGAAAAAATAATCAGAATGATTTTATTTTTGACAGGGTGCAGGTTATAGTTGCCACAAATGCATTTGGAATGGGAATCGATAAATCGAATGTCAGATTTGTTATTCATTACAATATGCCGCAGAGTATGGAAAATTATTATCAGGAGGCCGGGCGTGCAGGAAGAGACGGCGAAGCAGCGCAGTGTATTTTACTTTTTTCGCCTCAGGATATAGTGATAAATAAATTTCTTCTTGAACATAAAGAGTTTGCTGATGTTTCTTATGAAGATATAAATCTAATCATGGAAAGAGACATAAGAAGACTTCAGATTATGGAAGGCTATTGCAAAACGTCGGAGTGCCTCAGAAATTATATTCTTGATTATTTTGGAGAAAAGAGAAATGAACCATGCGATAATTGTGGAAACTGTAATAAAGATTTTAAAGAAATCGATATGACAGAGGAAGCAAAAACTGTCATTAATTGTGTATGGGAAGCTAAAGGCAGATTTGGATCAAATATAATCATAGGAACGCTTCTTGGCGCAAACACAGCCAGAATAAGAGAGCTGGAAACATTTAAATATAAAACATATAAAGCGCTTGAAAAATGTAACGAAGAAGATTTAAGGCTGCTTATAAATCAGCTGATATTAAAAGGTTACATTTGCCAGACAGCGGATAAATATAGCGTTTTACAAATGGGAAATATTGAGCCGCTTAGGGATCCGTCTACAAGGATCATGATCCGTAAAAGTACTGAAAGCGAAAATGAAACTGAAACTACGAAAAAACGACGTAGTAAAAAGACTGATATTCTTACAAAGGCTGGATATGATCTATTTGAAAGACTTCGCATACTTCGTTTAACGATCGCAAGTGAAGAGGGACTACCACCATATATAATTTTTAATGATAAAACATTGATCGATATGGTGATAAAAACTCCGCTTGATAGAGCTCAAATGTTAAATGTATCCGGTATAGGCGAGGCAAAGTTCAGTAAATACGGCGAAAGATTTATTGAGGCAGTAAGAGAATTTGTGGATGAAAATCCTGGGGCGGTAACATTTATCAGCGATAGCAAAGATGATGAGGCGGGGATTATTAGCAGTGACAGCGAAAATGCTGCAGCTTCTCGGAGTGGAACTAAAAGAAAGACAAAGAAAACTAAAGAAGCTTTTTACTTAAATCCAGAAGATAAGAATAAGTTTAAATATAAGGATCTATGCAATATAATCGAAATAAGGGATGAGCTAAAAAGAATATCTTCGGCAGAGAACATTAAACAATTATTTGGAACGGATATTTTCAGGTTTTTAACAGATTTAGGATATGTAAATGAAGTCCTGACGGATGGAAGACTGGTAAAACAAGCTACAGAGACGGGCATTTCAAAAGGTATTATTTCAGTAGAAAAAATAAGTGAAAAAGGAAACGTCTACGAAGTGCTGATGTATCCCGCAGAAGTACAAAAAGAGATAGTGGAACACTATATTGAAAAAAAAGAAGAAATACAGTAGCTAGTATAACGTCACTTAAATAACTGAACCGAATGCTTGCCTGCTTATCCTCAGCGTAGCCCGCTACGCCTACGTTTTTTGAGACGCACTCTCGAGCAAGCATTCAGCGCATTAGTCCAGTTATTTTGCGAACGTTATACTAGAAGTCTAGAAGCCCAATTATAAATTTGGTGATTTTCGTAATAACTAAAGGAGAAAAATTATTTTGGAAGAGGATAAAGATATTATAAATGAGGAAAAAATCAAAAACTTATTAAAAAATCAATATGCATTTTACAATTGTCTAAATGATAGTGGTGTAGTTAGGGAGATAGATAAATATATAGGAGATCCAAAGAAAACTTCACTTGAATTTAATGATATTGTTATTACGCATGAAAATGATAAGGGTGAAATAGCTAGTGAATCAGCAGATTATTTTTGCATCTCAGTTTTGCATAAAGGAAATAAATACAGCAGTTTTTGTGATGAAATAAAACCGCGAATTGATTATGATCTAGAAATAATATATTCAGTTGATGGCTTTCAAAAGAAAAGCATCTTTAATCTTAAATATTCAACAGTATTTGAACAATCATGGAAAAGTATATCTTTGATTAATAAAAAGAATATTTTTTCTAGTATCAGAATTGAATTAGGCTACAATGATTATTACATACTTAGAGCTTTTTTAGGAATACTTTTTAGAGTTAATCCATATAGTAGCAAAAGTAGTGTAAGTATAGTAAGGGAAAAGAAAAGTATAATTGATACTTCAGACTTTGGATTTAATATGATTAATAACTTTAACTCAAATAATAATTTTAAATCATATAATAACTCGGTTATTACAGATCCATATGGTGAATTAGATAAGTTGATAGGGTTAGATGCTATTAAGGAAGATGTAAAAAAACTCGTCAATTTTATGAAATTACAAAAAAGGCGAAATGAAAAAGGATTAACAAATGTACCAGTATCTTTACATTTAGTTTTCACTGGAAATCCAGGAACGGGAAAGACAACTATAGCTCGTATCATAGGAGCTATTTATAAAGATATAGGAGTATTGTCAAAAGGACATTTTGTTGAGGTTGACAGGGCTGCACTTGTTGCGGGTTATATTGGACAGACAGCGATAAAGACACAAAAGAAAATTCAGGAAGCTATGGGTGGAGTGTTATTTATTGATGAAGCATACACGCTTGTAAAACAAGAAGCACCAAATGATTTTGGGCAAGAAGCGATAGATACAGTACTTAAAGCAATGGAAGATAATAGAGAGGATTTTGTAGTAATTGTAGCTGGTTATCCGGATTTAATGAAGAATTTTATTAATAGTAATC
Source organism: uncultured Lachnospiraceae bacterium (assembly GCA_902789175.1). GTDB lineage: Bacteria > Bacillota > Clostridia > Lachnospirales > Lachnospiraceae > Eubacterium_Q. The sequence continues at coordinate 5,312 of CADANF010000038.1, read as the reverse complement.
CAGGACTTCAATCTAGATTTAATAAATATATTGAATTCCCTGATTATACATCAGAGGAAATGTTCCTTATATTCAAAAAGATGTGTGATCAATATGACTATGTAATAAAAAATGAAGCATATGAAAAAATGAGATTAATTTTTGAGAATGTTGTAAATAATAAAGATGATTCATTTGCAAATGCAAGAACAGTAAGAAATATATTCGAAACTCTGATAACAAATCAAGCGGATAGACTTTCTGAAGTTGATGCTACTGAGGAAGAAATGCAGGAAATATCTATTGATGATATTAATAAATATTTAGACGAAATATCTATTAAAGAATGATAATAAAGAATTTGGTTATAAAAGAAATTTGGTTTATTGATATGGGGGATAATTAATGTTTAATGACGGTGATCTATTCTTTGAAGGGTTTAAGATTTTTCGTGATATTGAAAAAAAACAATTTCAAATGCAAGGTGATGTTGGAGAAAGTGAGCTTAATCTTTATTTAGCAGAATTAGATCTTCCGGGATATTATAAAATAATAAGCAACGTTTTACTTCCAATAGGAAAAAATAAAACACAGATTGACACTATTCTTATTCATGAGAAAGGTATATTTTGTATTGAATATAAGAATCTTTCAGGGTGGATATTTGGATGTGAAAATCAAAAACAGTGGACTCAGTGTTTTAGGGGAGGAGATAAATATTATTTTTATAACCCTGTTAGACAAAATCAAACACATTGTGCAGCTTTAGCAAAGGTATTAAGGACAGTCCCTAAGAACATTGAGTCAATAATTGTTTTTAGTGAAAACTGTGAGTTGAAAAAAATAAATTGTCCGAATATTGCAGTTCTACAATTGGATGACCTGTATAATTATTTATTATATATTTTTGGTGAAAAGGCTAATCGTTTTACTGAAAAGAATATTGATGCAGTTTATAAATTACTAAAGATGTATATACCTTCAAGGAAAGAACAAATTGAACATATTGAACGGGTAAGAAAATATACTGAAGGTATAGAATGTCCTAAATGTGGATCAACTCTAAAACCTAATCATAGAATTATTCAGAATGGGAAAAAGAGATATTTTATGGGATGTACTAATTCAGAGTGTGGCTTTGAGAGAGATATTACATACGCTGAATTGATTAAATATGGAAATGATGAGGAAAGGCAATGGGCGTATGAAAAATTATGGGAAGACATCTAATGAAGATAAGGTGTAATGGTATTCCTATTCTTATCGGGCAGGGTTATTGACTTATATGCAAGGACTGATAGTATAACGGAGAAGAGATGATGATAGATAGAACTAAAGAAATGATTGTGATAAAAGGAGAGATAAAAACTTCATCTATCAAGTCATGTGTTTATAACAGCATTACTAAAAAATGGAATGTAACATTTAATGAAGAAAAGACATATTTCTATGATTATAAAAATGTAGAAAAGTTAAATTCACCTATCGAAATAAATTTAAATGAGTATAGACTTAAAAATAGTTATGGGCAAATCCTTGGAGAAGTTATAAAAATATACTTATTCTCTGATAGAGCTGGGAAAAGAAAATATTTTCATGTCATATTTAATGATGGTTTTTCAGAGGATTATAGAGATGATGAAGTCAGCTTAGTAAGAAGTGTTTTTAATTCTCAACGAAGTAAAGATTTGGTTGATTACTTCAGAAAAACGATAATGTTTATAGATTCAAAAAAAAATGAGTTTAAAGGTTATCTTATTAAGCAATACGAAAAGGTTGATTTTGGCACGGAGGAAACTGTCATAAATCTTTACATTAATGGGAAAACACCAAAGAAAAATAAAAACCATATTTTGATTTTTCCCTTTGGTTGTAACTCTAGTCAGTATGAAGCTGTTGAAAATGCACTCAATAATCAGATGAGTGTGATACAGGGACCTCCCGGAACTGGAAAAACTCAGACCATACTAAATATAATAGCTAATCTATTAATTTCAAATAAGACTATACAAGTAGTATCAAACAATAACTCTGCCATTGAAAATGTTCAGGAAAAATTAGCTTTGCCTAAATATGGTATGGATTTTATTGTTGCTAAGCTTGGAAAAAAGGATAATAAGAAAGAATTTATTGAAAATCAGTCTTTAGATTATCCGGATTTTTCAGGTTGGGAGTACAAAGGAAATTGTAGTGAACTGCTTAATGAAATAATAGATTTGTCTCAAAAACTTAAATTAGTTTATCAGAATGAAAAAAAAATAGCAAAACTCACATCTGAAAAAGCAGATATACTTGTCGAAAAAACACATTTTGATCAGTATATCAAAGAAAAAGGTGTTATGTTGGATAGTGTTAAGATAAGAAAAAAGATACGATCAACAGATATAATGCATCTTTTACCGGTTTTAATTGATAAATTGGAAAAAAAAGAACAGATAACATTTTGGCAGAAACTGTTATACTTTTTTAGGTATGGATTAAATAATAAAAATAGAGTTGATCCAAAGCTTGAAGATACTATATTAGTGCTGAAGAATTTATTCTATAAAATGAAAATAGAAGAAATTGATAAAGAAATAAATCGGCTTAATATAAATAATAAAGGAATGAATGTTAGTACAGATGAGCTTGCGGCAAAGTCGATGATATATTTAAAGCATTATTTAGCAAAACGTTATGCTAGAAATGTAAAGAGAAAAATTTTTTCTGAAAATGATTTATGGAAATATCCTGAAAGAGTACTGAAGGAGTATCCAGTTACACTTAGTACTACGCATTCTTCAATAACTAGTCTTGGAAACAAAAGAAAAAAAGTTCAATATGATTATTTGATAATGGATGAAGCTTCACAGGTAGATATTGCAACGGGTGTGCTTTCGTTATCTTCTTCATATAATGCTGTAATAGTGGGAGATACAAAGCAACTTCCCAATATTGTTAGTGATGAAACAATGATAGAAACAATATTTGCTGAATATGATTTATCGGAAGGATATTTATTTTCAAATAGCTTTTTGAAATCTGTTATGGAAATTATTCCGGATATTTCTATAACTTTATTATGTGAGCATTATCGATGTCATCCGAAGATTATTAATTTTTGTAATCAAAAGTATTATTCAGATGAGCTGGTTATAATGACTCATGATAATGGGGAAGAAAATGTTATAAAGGCTATAACAACGGTAAAAGGAAAGCATGTGGATAATAATGTTAACCAAAGACAGATAGATGTTATTAAGCAGGAAATTTTACCAGAACTAGGCGAAAATCTTTCAGATGTGGGAATAATAACGCCATATAATAAACAAGTTGAAGCAATAAAAAAACAGCTGCCTAATATTGAGGTAGATACTGTTCATAAGTTTCAGGGAAGAGAGAAGAATATTATTATCATTTCTACAGTAGATGATGAAGAACGTGAGTTTTCAAATAAGCATGACCTGATAAATGTTGCAGTTTCGAGGGCGAAAAAACGTTTGTATGTTGTTGCTTCAGGAAATGATATTGGAAAAAAGGATATATATGATCTTATCTCGTATATTCGGTATAACAACTGTGAAGTGGTAGAAAGCAAAGTTTATTCTATTTTCGATTACTTATATAGTAATTATACAGAAGCAAGAAAAAAATATCTTTTAGGTAAGAAGAGAGTATCAGAATTTGACTCTGAGAATCTTATGTATAATCTGATTGATGAAGTGTTTAAAGAATTAAATAGAAATGATATTGCTATAGTAAGCCATTTTCCTTTATCTCAGTTACTTAGAGATTTAGATAAAATGACAGATGAAGAAAGAAAATATGCAATTAATCCGCTTACACATTTAGACTTTATATTATATAGCAAGGTTAGTAAAGAATGTCTTGGAGCAATTGAAGTAGATGGTTATACATACCATAAGGAAGGTACAAAACAAGCTGAAAGGGATTTATTAAAAAACTCAATATTAGAGAAGTATGATATTCCTTTTGAGAGATTTTCCACAAAGGGAAGTGGAGAAAAAGATAGGCTTATAAAATTTATTAATAAAATAAGTTAAAGTAATTACATGATTTTCAGTCTTTAACAAAGGTGGATTTAAAAATGACAACAGAGATTCTAAATGAATTCATATTAAACTATCTTAAAAATGATAAAACTAATACATCAATAATGCTTAATGGTAATTGGGGATCAGGGAAGTCACATTATATTAATGATGAGCTTGTTCCCTATCTCGAGAAAAATTGTAAAGAGGTAATTATTGTTTCGTTATATGGATTAAAGAGTATTGATGAAATAAGTAAAAATATTTTCATTGAAGCAAAAATGAAATTATTAAAGAATCCAAAGGTTCTAGTTGCTGGAAAAATAATTGCAAAGACAGTGATAAAAAGTGTAGCAGGTTTTACTCCGATAAGTTTAGATGTTTCTGAAAAAGATTTAAATGTTTTTTTTGAGACTATTGATTTAAGCAATAAACTTTTAGTATTAGAGGATATTGAAAGAAGTGTAATTAAAATCGCTGATGTTTTAGGATATGTAAATGGCTTGGTTGAAAGAGATGGAGTAAAGGTTTTACTCGTAGCAAATGAAGAAGAAATATTGAAAAATAATGTTGATGACAAAAAAAATGAAAATCTTCAATATCTTAGTATTAAGGAAAAAACAATAAGTGATACTATTTTGTTTAAATTGAATAATGAAAGTGCTATAAAAAATATTATGAATGGTTATGCAAGCTATACTATAAAAAAATTATTTCAAGATGATAATAGTTTATATGAAACAGCATTTAGGATTGTGAATGGCGTATGTAATAGTAATCTTCGTAATCTTATTTATGCAATCCAGAAAACTAAAGACATTATACTTAAGATAGATTCATCGAATGAAATCGACGAAGACTATTATAAATGTTTATTTTTTGGAATATTATATTTTACATCAAAAATTAATAAAAGTGTTTTTCCTAAATGGGATGGAAATAATTATTTTTCCTTGACTTTAGGAGATAAGAATTATCCTCTTACGTTTGTTGCATATAAGTATCTGAGATTGCAGGTGTTTGATAATACAGCTGTAGCAGAAGAAGTTGCAGCTCTTAGAAAATATAGATTTTTAGAAGATATATCAGAATATAATGATAAAGATTTAAGTACACTATTTAATTATTCTGTTCATACAGAAGAAGAAGTTATTGATGCTTTAGAAAAAATTCAAAAAAAACTAGAAAAGAAAGATGAAATTAAACCTAAATTATTCACGGCAGAGCCGTGAAAGTGGCTGAAAGCCACATAGTTACTATATTTTAACTGAATATTGCATTTCACTTATTAAGTGAATAAAA
>CADANF010000037.1 GCA_902789175.1 uncultured Lachnospiraceae bacterium | reverse complement strand
TTATATCATGGGCAGAAAAGCAGAAGCAATAATACTTACAACAGAGGAACGAGAATACTTGGAACTTCAGACTCGTTCGAGAACCATTCAGGCACAAACCGTTGGAAGAGCCCGAATTCTATTGCTTCGTGCTGACGCAACATCAATTGACGAAATTGCTGATAAAGTAGGTATCAACAGATGCAGCGTTTTATTATGTTTGAAAAAGTTTAAAGAAGGCGGTGTTGAAAATGCCCTCTTTGATGCCCCTGGGCGTGGTAGAAATGCAGAAATCACAGATGACGAAAAAGCATGGATCATCAATCTTGCATGCCAAAAACCTGTTGATTTAGGTTATGCAGCCGAGGTATGGACCAGAGCGTTACTGACCAAGCATATTAACAAATATGCTGAGCAAGCTGGTCATTTAAGGCTATCTACCATAAGTCAATCTAAGGTACGTACAATACTTGAAGAGGCAGATATTAAGCCTAACAAGATCACATATTACTGTGAGAACCGTGATCCTGATTTTGAAAGTAAAATGCATAATGTACTTCTTGTATACAAACAGCTTTCAATGCAGTTTGATGAGACCGGAAAGTTACTGCCACTCTCTGAAGATGGGCAAGTTGTACATGTACTTTCGTATGATAAAAAGCCAGGTATTCAAGCTATTGCTAATACTTCAGACGATCTTGCACCAGACGACAAGCATAAAACAATTAGTAGAGATTATGAGTATAAAAGGCTTGGCACTGTTTCATTACTTGCAGGGATAGATTTACAAACTGGCGAAGCAATTCCATTAGTTAAGGAATCTCATAACAGTAAGGATTATATAGAGTTCTTGAAACTGCTAGATGCAAAGTATCCCAAAGGAGATAAAATCCGTTTAGTACTTGATAATTTAAAAGTTCATTCTTCCGAGGAAACAAGAAAATATCTTGCTACTGTTCCAGGTAGATTTGAATTTGTATTCACACCAAAACATGGTTCTTGGCTGAATCTTGTAGAAGGCTTCTTTAGTAAGCTTACCCGTCAGGCATTGAAAGGGATACGAGTAAAAACTAAAGAAGAACTCGTAACCAGAATTTATAAATACTTTGATGAAATCAACGAGAACCCTGTTGTTTATCACTGGAAATATAAGCTTGAGGAGATTGATCCCAGTGAAGAAGTTGTCGTAGATACTTTGCCTGTTAAACAGTCGAGTTAATTAATAACGCTTATACTAGGATTCTTTTTTATGGCTTATTTCAAATTATTTACACAAATTCATCATTAATTTACCAAACGTTTCATTTTTGTTAATATTATGTTCATAACTATAGTTTATATTAAGACCATAAAGTTTTTTCGTAACTCTCTCATTTATTTATTGTTTATTGTTAAAAAAAGCCTCGTCTTTGACGAGGTTTTTTTTATATTCTTAAAGTAGTTAACATAAAAATGGACCACAGCCCCCGGGACTGTGGTCCATTTTTATGTTAACTATTTTCTTACTACTCTTGCGCCGAATGGGCAAAGAGCCAGTTTTGCGATTTTAAAGAACTGCAGGCCAAAAGGAATTCCCACAACTGTCATGCAAAATATCAAACCAATAATGGCATTTCCTAAGGCAAGTTCCATACCTGAAACAATAAACCAGATGATATTTAAGATAAATGATCCCGCTCCTCCATCATATTCTATATCTTTTCCAAATGGGTCAAGGGATATAGATGCCAGCTTAAAACATTGAAGTCCCACTGGTATTCCAACAATCGATATACACCAGAGTATGCCGGCTATGCACCATCCTAATGCACTCCAGATTCCTCCAAAGATCATCCATATGATATTTCCTAAACAAGTCATTTTTATTTCTCCTTTATTCTCTATCCTTATCCAGTTTACATAATTGTGGACCACAACCTCCGGGACTATGGTCCATTTTTGTTTTTTAATCTGCTTTTTTTACTATGATTGTAGTCATGTAACCTGCATCATCAGGGATATTTGAAATTCCCTCATAACAAGCCTCGTCTATCATACCACATTCTGAAACTGCGTAAATAGCAATTTTAATTCCTGACTTTAAGTTTCTTTCTTCGTAGTCTTTAAGAATCTGCTTAACTTTAGCTATATTTTTACCACATTTCATGATTACCTTCGTTCCAGGATAATCCAGAACCTCCTTAAGGTTTTCAATCCCTGGAATTATATGTATCATTTCATTTCCGCAAGATAAAGGAATCCCCAGCCGTCCCGCACAGGCAGATACAGCAGAAACCCCACTTATCATTTTACAGCAGATCCCATCGGTCTTTGCTTTGTCCATCATATAAGAAAATGTAGAATATATTGCAGGGTCACCGATAGTCAGAAATGCCACATTTTTCCCTTGCTTAATATACTCTTTAATTACTTTATATAATTGCAAATGATTCTCTGACTCAAGTTTATTATCTCTTTCCATCTTAAAATCAAGCATTAAGATCTGTTTATCTTTTAATTCAGGAATCGCTGATTCAGCCAGTTTATAAGCCCTGCTTTTTTCTTTATCTTCAACAGGGATGGTTATCATATCCGCCATTTTGATTGCCTGTTTTGCCTCATCTGTAAGCATTCCTGGAGCAATTCCCACTCCTATTCCTATCATTAAACCTTGCATTTTCACTCTCCATCAAGTTAACATAAAAATGGACCACAGTCCCGGGGGCTGTGGTCCATTTTTATGTAAAGTAGTCCCATAGTGAATCCCAGAGATATTAAGTTTCGGTAAGCGTTGATTCGATAAAAACTCCCTAGTATAACGTTCGCAAAATAACTGGACTAATGCGCTGAATGCTTGCTCGAGAGTGCGTCTCAAAACGTAGGCGTAGCAGGCTACGCTGAGGATTTTTGAGGCGTGCTATCGATGTAAGCAGGCAAGCATTCGGTCCAGTTATTTAAGTGACGTTATACTAGACTCAACACCTATTGCCCAATTATTCCCTTATTTTTAATCCGGTAATTTAGTGGGCAGACTCCCGTAGATTTTTTAAACATCTCTGCCATATAACTTGCACCGTTAAATCCACATAACTCAGCTATCTCAGATAACGAATATGAGGTGTTTCTCAGATATTCCGTAACTTTCTTTATCCTGATCTCAAGAAGATAATTTATCGGTGAAACTGCCACGTACTTCTTAAAAAGCTTGTTGCACAGGGATTTGCTAACACCTCCGCTGGCAGCGATCATCTCCAGCGTCACCTTATTTTGATATTCCTTCTGGATAAAATACATCATCTTTTTAAATGACTGCATATGAATATCCACGTCGATGTCATTTCCAAATAATCCATAAGACTCACCCTGCCTCATGATTATTTCCCAGATAGAAAAAAATCTCTTATTCACCTGAAATGCGTCCTGCCTCACATCCGGCAAAGTCTGCATAATCTCATAGATAGCTTTTTTATTCTCTGTTTCGCCACAAAATCTTATATAGGAAAGATTGGGATTTGAAAGAATTGGCATAACCGCCTGCATTTCCACTGCGACTGATGTTTTAAGAATGGATGGATTTATGACAAATATTACATATTTCGCCACTTCTTCATCCACCGCTATGCTGTAATGAATCTGATTTGCATTTACAAAAATGGTATCTCCCGCATTCAGCTCAATTATGTTTCCATTTACAGAATAAGCCATCCTCCCAGATTTAACAGAAAGTATTTCCACATCCTCATGAAAATGCGGCACTCTCTCCCAGGTTACATGCGGCCTTATCCAACCGTCATTTATGTAAGATGGAAATGCCTCGTTATTATAATTAATTATTTCTGAACCATCATCTCTTTTTACGATCAGCCCCATTAATTCTCGTTTCATAACAATTTTCTCCTTAATCTGTTAAAAATATAACTATCTTTTCCCATCATGTAAGATAGTTATAAAAATGGATATGAAACACCATATAAATACCCTTACAAAGATAATATACTTATAATTAAGTAAATAATCAAGCATATCTGAGTTGGAACAAATAGAACAAGAAAGTTTTCAGCTGCAAAAATTAATGATCCTGAGTCAATGAAATATTCAGCTGCTAAGATTAATGATCCTGAGTCAATGAAATATTCAGCTGCTGAATCAACAGACTACCCAGCAAATAAATATTTAAAATACATAACCCACACAACATAAAGGAGATGAAAAAATGACAGATCACGCAATCATTATGAAAAATGTTTCCAAAGATTTTAAAGTTCTTAATCGTCACGAAGGACTTAAAGGAAGTCTTAAAGATCTTTTCTCAAGAGATTATAAGATAGTACACGCTGTAGATGATATAACCATGACAATCGATCAGGGGGAGATTGTAGGTTACCTGGGGCCAAACGGCGCCGGAAAATCCACCACTATCAAAATGATGACCGGAGTACTTCGACCAAGTCGCGGAGAATTAATTGTAAGTGGAAATGTTCCCTATGAAAACCGTAGCCGCAACGCCCAGGAAATCGGCGTAGTATTTGGTCAGAGATCCCAGCTCTGGTGGGCGCTTCCCTTAATAGAATCATTTAAGATCTTAAAAGATATATATCAGGTTAGTGACTCCGATTATAAAAATATTCTGGAATTTTATCAATCACTGGTGGATATAGAACCTATCCTTCACAAACCTGTAAGACAAATGTCACTTGGTCAGAGAACTTTAAGTGATATACTAGCAGCATTTCTGCATGATCCAAAAATCGTTTTTCTGGATGAGCCTACCATCGGTCTTGACGTTTCCATGAAAGCAAAGATAAGGACTTTGATCCAGGCCCTTAATAAACAAAAGAAAACCACTGTTATCCTTACAACTCATGATATGGGAGATGTAGATGCTCTTTGTAAGAGGATCGTAATAATAGATAAAGGAAAAATGCTTTATGACAATGACATCGAGCATTTAAAAGGTTTCTTTGGTTCCTACCGCACACTAAAGATCAGGATAAACGGTGACATGAATGAAGAAGCTGAAAAGATTAAACATTTGCATCCTGACTGCTCCATTTCTTCGGATGAAGACTGGATCTCCATTCTTGTAAATGAAGATAAGATCAAAGTAATAGATGTTCTTAGCGCCCTTCAGAAGTCTTATATCATTAAAGATATGCAGCTGGAAGAAATATCTACCGAAGAAGTTATAAAGAAAATTTACGAAGAACATATCTGATGGAGGAGGACCATATGAAATTAAGGAAATATCTAACCCTGACAAGAGCTGGCCTTATTGAATCGCTGCAATTTCGCCTGTCCTTTATAATCATTGTCATCGGTAACATCCTATATCTCACGATCATTTACTTTTTATGGCAGGCAATTTATAAATCCGCAGGTACTAGTGTTGTAAGAGGGATGACATTTTCGGACACTCTTATTTATCTCGTGCTTGCTACAGCATTATTTAATTTCATGGAAATGTATGCGGTATGGGAAATCGGAAGGAATATCCAATCCGGAAAGATCGTATTAGACCTGCTTAAACCCATGGACTACAGGAAATATCTGTTCTGGTCATATTCCGGATCATTTATCAGCCAGTTTTTTCTTACATTTTTACCGACGTTTATCATAGTTACGGTGGTGACTCAAGGCGCGATCCCAATGGGTATCAACCTGATTTACTTCGTGATCTCGGTTGTTTTAGCGGTATCAATAAATTACAGTATCGACTTTTTTGTAGGAACCATTTGCCTTTATACCGAGTCCATCTGGGGTATAAATATTATGAAACAGGTGGTGGTCATGCTTTTTTCAGGAGTGACGATCCCTATTGCATTTTTCCCTGAAACATTAAAAAAGATAGTTTATTATCTGCCCTTTCAATCCATTTACAATGCTCCACTTTCCATACTTTTAGGGAAAGATTTAAAATGGCAGACAACGCTTTCCACCCTTTTAATGCAGCTGGGCTGGTGCATTGTAATGTTTATAATAAGCAAATTATTCTGGAAGATTTCAATAAAGCAGATTACTGTGAATGGAGGTTGATCTGATGAAAACTAGTTCTTTAAATGAAAAAACGATAAAAAAACACAACCTGAGGTTTTATTTTCGCATTTATTTTAAAATCCTGGCTCAGGACCTTAAGAGTAAAATGAGTTACCGCGCGGATTTTATCATTTCAACCATAGGAATGATATGCACAAATATTTCCGGTTTCGTCGGTTTCTGGATCCTGTTTCGGAATTTTCCGACTATAAACAACTGGACCTATTATGAAATGCTGTTTCTTTATGGCTTTTCACTTATTTCCGTTACGCCGGCCCAGTGTTTCTTCGATAATAACTGGAGTCTTCGTATGAATGTTTATTCCGGTGATTTTATCAAATACTGCTTCAGACCTATAAACCTTTTCTTTTATTATCAGTCGGAAGTTTTTGATGTTAAGGGGCTGGGCCAGCTGGCATTTGGCATAGGAACTCTTATCTATGCCTGGGTTAAAATGGGACTTAGGTTTAGTTTTCTTTCAATTGTTAAGCTTATGATCTTTCTTATCACAGCTTCTCTTATAATGATCGCGCTTCAGACCGCTGCCGCTGCAACCTGTTTTTGGATACAGAATTCATTTTTCGTTTTGGATTTTGTATATCGATTCAAAGAATATGCCAAGTATCCGATAACAATATTTAACCCGGTATTTAGATTTATCTTTACATTCATCATGCCGATTGCATTTATCGCTTACTATCCAAGCCTTGTGATACTCCGGCCAGATGAGATTCCGCTTCTTTCATGGCTGTCACCTTTTGCGGGAATATTCTTCTTTTATCTGAGTTATAAACTCTGGATGTACGGCGCCAGCCGCTACAGCGGCACCGGGTCTTGAACGAATCTAGTTAACATAAAAATGGACCACAGTCCCGGGGGTTGTGGTCCATTTTTATGTTAACTAAGTGAAGATATAGTCATTTAATACCGGCTGAAGGCCTTCCGCAGAAATGTCACTATACATATTTTGAAGGCTTCTTTCGTCGGCTATCTCAAACTGCTCGTCGCCATGTACATCCGTTGCTTCTTTTCTTTTTTCATACTTATCTTCATGATCTCCAATTCCCGTTGAAACTCCGGCAGATACCTTAGTCGCAGCTATCTTTACGATTCCATTTCTAAACTGTGCCGATTCGCGGGATGATACCGTGATCCCGACAAAAGGAAGGAAGATTCTATACGCACATAATATCTGACAGAGCTGCTTTTCTCCCACATCAAGTGGATTTATGGTCTCGTTATTTATGATAGGTCTAAGTCTTGGGCAGGAAAGTGACATTTCCGCATGAGGATATTTTCGCTGCAGGAAATATACATGTAGGGCTGTCGCCAGCGCATCCTTTCTAAAATCTGACAGTCCCAGCAGCGCTGAAAATGCAACTCCCCTCATTCCACCCATCAGGGCCCTTTCCTGTGCATCAAAACGGTATGGCCAGCTTCTCTTATTTCCCATCAAATGTAGCTGCTCATATCTATCAGTGTCGTAGGTTTCCTGAAAAACCGTAACATAATCCGCGCCACATTCATGGAGATATTTATAGTTAGAAACATTTACAGGGTAAACCTCGATTCCAACCATGCGGAAATATTTTCTTGCAATCTTAACTGCCTCGCCGATATATCTTACATCTGACATGGCTGGGCTTTCCCCGGTAAGTATAAGGATTTCCTCCATTCCACTGTCGCTGATAACTTTCATCTCATGCTCAATCTCTTCAAGGCTGAGCTTCAGGCGATTTATCTTGTTATAGCAGTTGAAACCGCAATAAATGCAGTAATTCTCGCAATAATTTGCAATATAGATCGGCGTAAAAATGTAAACCGTGTTGCCAAAATGCTTACTCGTCTCCTGGCTTGCTCTCTTCGCCATTTCCTCTAAAAATGGCTCTGCCGCCGGTGAAAGAAGTGCCTTGAAATCATCAATCGTGCATCTTTCATGGTTAAGCGCTCTTCTTACATCCAACGCTGTGTATTTGCTGTAGTCATATGATTTCATATGACTCATTACTTTTTCACATATATCTGACTTAAGAACATCCATCCCCGGAAGATATTCCATATGATTTGTTCTGGCCTTTGGATCAGTCTCTATTCTATGCTTGATCTCCAATGCCTTTGGGGATAATTCATCCGAATCTACAAAAAAATGATTCTCCATATCTGCCTCCTGGATAAGGAATACTGTGCCGCTTTCCTTACTATTTCTACTTCTATCTAAGAAATCCTGTGAGTGGATCTGAGGACTGTGCTCCTCTCTGGAGTACGCGGCCAAGCCCTGAAAGATAAGCCTTACGGCCTGCATTTATCGCATCCTTAAAAGCTGATGCCATAAGCATAAGATCACCTGCTGTAGCAAGGGCTGTATTTGCCATAACTGCAGCAGCCCCCATTTCCATTGCTTCGCAGGCCTGAGAAGGCTTTCCAATGCCTGCGTCAACAATAATAGGAAGATCTATCTCATCAATCAAAATCTGTATGAATTCTTTTGTGGCAAGACCTTTATTCGAACCTATAGGTGAAGCAAGAGGCATGACTGACGCCGCACCGACATTTACCAGTTCTCTTGCTGAGTTTAGATCCGGATACATATAAGGCATTACGATAAAGCCCTCTTTTGCGAGTATTTCTGTGGCTTTGATAGTCTCATAGTTATCAGGAAGAAGGTATTTAGTATCTTTCATGATCTCAATCTTTACCATGTCACCACAGCCCAATTCCCTTGCCAGCCGGGCGATCCTTACAGCTTCCTTTGCATTTCTTGCGCCGCTTGTATTAGGAAGGAGGGTTACATTTTCAGGAATGAAATCAAGGATATTTTCCTCTTCCTTTGTATTTGTACGTCTTACGGCAAGTGTGATTATCTCAGCACCGGCATCCTTTATAGCAGCTTCGATAAGCTTCATGGAATATTTGCCCGACCCAAGGATAAAGCGGGAATTAAACTCCCTGCCGCCGATCACCAACTTGTCACTATCTAGATTTTTTTTATTATCTACCATATTTTTTCCTCTTTATATTCCGACTATTATTCAACTTTTGTAGCATGACGAACGCCTTTGGGCACGGCGGGTAAGTCTTAATTTACGCATCCGTCTCCCCCATAAGTATTCTTAGAACCATATGAGCCTCATGAGCAGCGCAGGCCATAACCCTTGATGAAATAAGTCCGATTCCCAGATTTACATCACTGACTCCATCTCCGCAAAGATAAAATCTTTTTGATAATTTCTTCGTTGAGATCATATTCGCGCTGTTAAATCCAGCCATTCCGGATCCAGAAACTATATATTTATCTGGAAAATGTTCCAAAACATAATTAACCAGCATGGCTTTACTCTTTGCATTGTCAAATGCCTCACAGACTATATCTGCCTCATTTAAAAGCTGATGGATGTTAGATTCATTTACCTTTACCTGATGAGTCTCGATTTCCATAAATGGATTTATCTCGCTCAAGTTATCAGCCAGGGCCTTAGTCTTTTCCAGCCCGATCTGCTCAAGTTTATATTGCTGCCGATGAATATTGGTTATATCAACTTTGTCAAAATCGATTAAGATCAGTTTCCCTATACCGGCTCTCGCAAGGCAGATAGATACATTTGAACCAAGACCTCCGAGTCCTAAAATAGCAACTGTCGCCGCCCTGAATTTCTCCTGATTATCTTTGCCATGTCTTACACTAAGAGCCTCATAAAATTCCTCTTTTGATGGAATATTATTATCCATATTAATCTCCATTTTGCGGTCAATCCGCGTCACAAATAGTGATGAAAGATCTGCTGTTTTTCAACCACCTCCTACAAAGCTTACAACTTCCACTGTATCGCCATTTTTTAGGATAGTATTTTCATAAGTTGATCTCGGCACTATTTCTTCGTTAATCTCCACTGCTACCCTGGTCCTGTCATATTTAAGACTGTCCAACATAAATGCTACCGACCTGCCATCCATTTCAAATGACTCGCCGTTTACTTTTACCATATTACGCTCCTTTCTTTAAATAAAATGTATCTTTCCCCTTGCTAGTATAACGTCACTTAAATAATTGGACCGAATGCTTGCCTGCTTACATCGATAGCACGCCTCAAAAATCCTCAGCGTAGCCCGCCGCTACGCCTACGTTTTTTGAGGCGCACTCTCGAGCAAGCATTCAGCGCATTAGTCCAGTTATTTTGCGAACGTTATACTAGTTCAGCTTGGAGATTGCTCTCTGCATCTCTAATGTTGCGTTATAAGGTGACTCAGCTTTCATGATAGCTGATACCACACAAACCCCTTCAATATTGATTCCATTTAACACATCTAAATTCGCAGGATTAAGACCACCTATCGCAAAAACGGGGATAGGAACATTTTTACAGATTTTTGAAAGCGTATCTGTCGAAGTAATGATAGTCTTAACCTTTGTGGTGGTTGGGTAAATAGCTCCAACCCCAAGATAATCAGCTCCATTTTCATAAGCGTCTCTAGCGGCTTTTACTGTTTTTGTTGTGGCACCCAATATTTTATTTGTACCGATCAGCTTTCTTGCCATATCAAGTGGCATATCTTCTGCGCCAAGATGGACCCCTTCTGCATCGACTGCCAGCATCACATCCACACGGTCATCTACTATAAGAGGCACATTATAATTTTTTGTCAGATCATGCACCGCTGTCGCTATTTCTATATATTCTCTTGTAGTTTTATTCTTCTCACGGAGCTGTATCAAAGAAACCCCGGCTTTTAATGCCTCTTCAACTCTTCGAAGGAATTCATCCCTCTCATACTCTGAACTGTCCGTAATGAAGTATAATTTTTTATCTGCCATGTCGTCTCCTTTTAGTTAACATAAAAGTGGACCTAGGTCCCGGAGGCTATGGACCATTTTTATGTTAACTTTATAGTCAGTATCTAGCCTTGCGGCTTAACTTATTGCATCTCGCCTTCCGGCTCAAATTCGCATAATAAAAATGGAGTACCCAAAAAGGATACTCCATAAAAAATCGTAAAATTAAAACAAGCTGATCTTTAAAATTCAGTTTATCATCCCTACGTTGGCATTATCCAAATCAGGTTACCGGTCGAAGTTCTTTACTTCCTCTCAGCCTGGCACACAAGCTCCCGCTTATCTTTTTATTTAATTCAAACAATTACTGATTGTAAACCCAAAATATCTACTTGTCAAATATGCCAGTCAAATCTGAAAACAGGCCATACTCCCCGAGACCCAGGCTCATTTCCGGGACCATGTTTCAGTTTATTCCGTACCCAGGCTCATTGACCATGACTCAGTTTTATGTCAAACCAAGTTACTGAATCTTATCTAACGCCAGTGCCAACTGGTCTGCGCAGGATGTTGACCTAAAGCCACATTTGTTGCCTCTTAAAATATCAGCAATCTCAGTTGCTTTCTTTCCCTCAACAAGTCTTCCGATGGCTTTTAAATTACCATCGCAACCGCCTGTGAATTTCACGTTGTGGAGTAATCCATCCTCCATATCAAAATCAACTTTCACTGAACAAACACCCTTAAGTGGCATACTAAAATGTTCCATTTTAAACTCCTTTTAATGTTATTAGATAAGTTTACATAAAAATGGACCACAACCCCCGGGACCATGGTCCACTTTTATGTTAACTACTCACCTTTAATTTTGTTAACTACTATCTTTATGGCGCGCTTTGCGGCGTATGGGCCTACCTTGCTAAATTTATCTTCTGCTCTTACCATAGTGCTGGCCTCTGGAATGTCGCGGGTCAGATGGATTGCATCGAATTCGCACTTTGTTGTGCAAAGTCCGCAGCCTATGCAGCGATGCTCATCCACTGTTGTGGCGCCGCATCCAAGGCATCTCGTGGCTTCCTTCTTAACCTGTTCCTCGGTAAATGTAAGCCTTAGATCTTCAAATGTTTCGCTGGCAATTCCCTGTTTTCTTCCAGGAATCTGTCTTGGCGCAGTATCAAAACTTTCACTCTGAATATCATTTTTATCAAACTCGATGAACTTCCTTCTATCTCTCGCTAGATCAAGTCTGTTACCAGGATGCACGAAGCGGTTCATAGACACTGCCGCTTCCCTGCCGCCTGCTATGGCGTCAATCGCAAATCTAGGACCTGTAAAAACATCTCCCCCGGCAAATATATCCGGCTCGTCAGTCTGCAGCGTAAGCTCGTCTGCGATTATACCACCATTTGGTCTTAATTTCACCTTAGTTCCCTTAAGAAGATCATTCCAAATGATAGACTGACCGATTGAAAGAAGCACATTTTCACACTCAATTGTCAAAGTATCATTTTCATCATAAGAAGGATTAAAACTTCCGTCAGCATCCTTTACTGATAAGCACTTCTTAAAAATGATACCTTTAACCCGCCCATTTTCAGTAAGTATCTCCTTAGGTCCGTAACTGTTGATTATCTCAATTCCCTCTTCTCTTGCCTCAGCGATCTCATCCTTTGCGGCAGGCATTTCCTCTAAACTTTCAAGACAGAGCATTTTAACTTTTGCAGCCCCCGCCCTTACAGCAGTTCTAGCCACGTCTATAGCAACATTTCCGCCGCCTACAACAACTGTTTCTTTGCTGATCTTTTTGGAATTATCAGCATTGATCATCCTGAGGAAATCAACGCCTGTCATAACGCCCTCAGAATCTTCCCCAGGAACTCCTGTTTTTCTTCCGCCCTGACATCCCACGGCGATAAAGAAAGCCTTATAGCCTTCATTTCTAAGGGATTCAAATGTAACATCTCTCCCTACTTCCACGTTGCACCTTATCTCGACACCCATCTCTTTTATAACATCAATTTCCGCCTCTATTATATCCTTTTCAAGACGGTAACTTGGAATACCATTCATAAGCATTCCGCCTGGCTTTTTTTCCTTCTCGAAAATGGTAACCGGATAGCCGTCTCTTCTTAAGAAGTATGCCGCTGCAAGGCCTGCAGGTCCCGCACCGATAATAGCCATTTTATAATCATCGGACCACATCCCCCCATCATGCTTCTCGCATAAAGGAATGTATCGTCTCTCTTTATCAATATCAAGCGAAGCTATATATTTCTTTATCTCGTCAATAGCAAGGGGCTCATCAATTGTTCCCCTTGTACATGCATCCTCGCATCTTCTGTTACATACAGCGCCGCAGATCATTGGAAATGGATTGTCCTGCTTTATAAGCTTTAATGCATCCTCGAATCTTCCTTCTGCTGCCATTTTTATATATCCCTGCACTGACAAATGTACCGGACACGCAGTTTTACAAGGAGCAGTTCCCGTATCATAACAATTAATCTTTGCATCATCACGATAATTATAATTCCATTTATCTGGACCCCATTTTTTCTTATCAGGAAGCTCAGTCTTTGGATAAGTGACTTCGGCACCATTTCTCTTACAGAGTTTCTGTCCAAGCTTTGCCGCTCCAACCGGACAAACCTCCACACATTTTCCACAGGCTACGCACTTTTCCTTATCCACGTGAGCCCTGTAGGCAGATGCAGAAAGATTTGGCGTATTGTAAAGCTGCGAAGTACGAAGTGCATTACAGACTCCGGGAGCGCAGTTACAGATTGCAACTATCTTTCCCTCTCCATCAATATTGGTTATCTGATGCACATATCCGTGTCTTTCAGCTCTCTCAAGAATCTCGTAAACCTCTTCCTTTGAAATGTAATGTCCAATGCCACGGCTGTCCATATATTCTGCCATATCGCCCATACCAATGCAATATTCACCGCGGATCTCACCGGATCCTTCGCCTCTCATGGCCTGCTGTTTTCTGCAGGAACATTCAGAAATGCCGAATTTATCATACATATCAATCCATCTAGAAAGATGTTCCACCGGCACAGATTCATTTTCAAGACTGATGGCTTTTTCAACAGGAATAACATGCATTCCGACACCTGCGCCTCCCGGTGGCACCATCTGAGTGATTCCTCCAAGTGGAAGCTGTGTCATCAGATTGAAAAATGTAGCCAGCTGTGGAAATTCATCTGTTAATTTATCCTGCATCATCATAAATTCTGCTGAACCCGGCACAAATATCGGAAGTTCATACTGCTTATGTTTATCTTCTGTTTTGGCGCGGTTCATCTCTATAATTCCGATCCAGACCAGCCTGTCCACCATTTTTTCAGTATCTTCCACACTCATTTTATTCATTTTTGCCAGTTCTTCTATGCTATATGGCACTCTTGTTTTTTTGAAATTAATGAGAAATCTGACCTGCTCTTTATCAAGTATCATGTCCAGCATCCAATATTCCGGATCCCTGTTATTGATCTTCTTCATAAATTTCTTAACATAACGGTCAGTGATCATAGTAGCCAGTTTTAAAACCAGCTTTTCCTTTTCTTTATCCTCCGCCACGTAATTTGGATCCTGCCAATAATCATTTTCATTGATCATCGGATCCCCGATTTTCCAATCTTTAAGTTTGTCTTCCATAGTCCTCCTTTATTTTAACTCCCGCACTTTCCTTCAGCATTAAATCTACATGCTTATTATAATGGCAAATTTTTAACTCCCGCCCTGGCCTTAATAAGAGGATAGGAGGGTTATCAAAGTTTTAACACCATCATAACAGCATTGTATATTATATCCAACAAAAACATTCATACTGACATCGTTTCCGTCAAAATAACGGTAATTTTAATCATTCACAAAAAATAATAAGAAAATGGCAGCTATAAGATTTCTCTCATAACCGCCATTTTCTTTATTCTTCTATTCAGTATTTTATTCTTTAGTTTTTTTCTTCTTGCTCTTTATACACATAACAATTCCAAAAATTGAAAGTATAAGAATGATAAAGCCAAAAACAAGATGAGTGTCATCACCTGTCTGTGGACTTACATTCTTAGTCCCTGGACTTACATTCTTAGTCTCTGGACTTACATTCTTAGTCTCTGGACTTACATTCTTAGTCTCTGGACTTACATTCTTAGTCTCTGGACTTACGTTCCCGTCCTTGATACTTGCGTCATTCGCCTCTGGGACTGTATTGTTACCCGCTGGATCAACGAGGTTAGAAGCATTTTCCCCATCACCATTCTTACCGTCAGCCTTGTTAGTTGTAAATGTTCCTGCAGCCATATATCCATCATTAAAAAATACCACGATCTTATGCTCGCCGGTTGAAAGACGTGCAAGATAGCTTTCTTTAAACTTGATCTTTACACTGCCTGCACTGGCCACGTATTCTGAAGGATCAACTTTCTCTCCATCAACCTCAATGCCATCAAACTTTTCAAATGTATGATTTGTTGCATCACTTTCATGTTTTACAACAATTTCAAATGCACCGTCCCCCGGTTTCCACTCAGCTTCATTTCCAACTGTAAGCTTATATGGTGTTCCAGCTAAGCCGAAAATATAAGGATCTGGAATAACTGCAATCTGGTTGCTGGCAACAGCCTCAACTCTCGCAGAAACTCCATTTACAGTAGCTTTTATTTTATCTGTATCTGCAAATACATAATTGCCTGCAGAAGTTAAACTGATCTCTATAAAGTAACTTCCTCCGCTTACATATGATGCTGGCTCTGAATATTTTTCCTCGCCGTTTTGCTCCACGGCATTAAACCAGGCTGCACTGTAGATCTTATAAGGAGAACCCTCTTTAACCCAGGCGTCGGCAACATTTGGAACATCTGAAATAGCAGGGAAATTTAAAAAGATTTCGAGTGTATCAATAAGTTCCAGCGGCTTATAATTTTTTGTGATCACAGTAACCGAACGTCCATCTTCATTTTCCCAGATATCAGCCGGCTTCTCTCCATTTACAGTAATATTGGAATACTTGGAAAAAACAGTGTCCTCTTCATCAGGCTTTAAAATAATATGGGCGCGGTAATTAACTCCGGCTTTAAATGACTCTGGCGTAAGATCTGAATCCGGACAGAGCCAGAAACTCTCTGTAACGCTATACTTTGCATCATTTTCAGTATATACGGTAACCGGTCTTACAGCATTACCTTCAACCGGAAGGTCAATGCTTAGCTCAGCCCCGTCAAGAATTGTTGCTGTCTTTTTAAAATAAACCTTTATTAGATTCTTTTTCATTCGTATCAGCAGGAAAACTTACAATTCCCCCTATACCTTTTGTCTCCCCACAGTAAACATCTACATTAATTGTGAGAGGTTCAACCCAATATGCATGAATCTCAGTATCCTCAGTTAATTCCAGAACTTCACCAGGAAAAAGGACTTCCCCACCTATGCTCCATCTTCCAAAGATGAGACCTTCCGGCTCTTCAAATTCACACTCAGGAACTGTAAATGTGTCTCCCACGGAAATCTCAATAACTTTTGATTCTTCTGCCTCATTGTCTCCCACAAGGGTAATTCTTATCTTGTCGGAAGCATTTGCTGTTATTCCCCAAAGGGGACTTATGATCAGGCTGACCAGCAGAAGTAAAAACACTCTTCGTTTCATTTTATGCCCCTCCATTTTTTCTCTCTATATTGTTCTGCCTTCTTTTATTCTCAATATTTTGATGGACAATACTAGTATAACGTCACTTAAATAACTGGACTGAATGCTTGCCTGCTTACATCGATAGCACGCCTCAAAAATCCATCCTCAGCGTAGCCCGCTACGCCTACGTTTTTTGAGACGCACTCTCGAGCAAGCATTCAGCGCATTAGTCCAGTTATTTTGCGAACGTTATACTAGTATAAGTAACATTTTATTATTTTTTTTGATTTTTACAGCTGATTATGACTTATTTATACATTTTTTTACTTGTTTATCCTGATATTATCCATATTTCTTATCCAGTTGACCATAAACCCAAATGGTTTAGTAAGGAGGATGAAGGCAAGGACCGCGCTTAACCCAAGATACACTGCTTTTCCTCCAAATGTGGCTGTAAATAATAAAAGTTGGCTCCTGTAAAGGTTGATCACCGGTAGTCTCACAAGATCTGACCAGAAGTACACCTGTAGGGTCCTCTTACCAAATTCACTTACCAAAGGAATTTTCTTTGCCGGTACGAAGGCAAAAAATGGAATAAACATGACAAACGAAGTGATATAGCAAAAAATCCTAAGCAATGGTCCCGTCAGAAAATGGTTCTTTGGATATGGATGGCAGCCTGTATAAAACTGCCTTAAGTTATAGGACATATCCAGAAAATGAAAACATGCCGCAAGAGCCATTCCAAATATTATGATTGAGGCAAATTTGAATATTTTATTTCTATTTATCTTCATTATCATTTCAGGTCTGGTCATGGTTCCTAAAATGTAATATGGATAAAAAACAAAGATCCTTGAAAGATAAAGGAAATCACCAATTTCTTTATCATAGCCCGCAGCCACCATAAGAACTATAGAAAAGCAAAGCAGATACATTTTATTTATATCTCTTGCAAGATAGGTTAATAAAATAAATGCTGCCATGCAGAACATAAACCAAGGCAGGCCGTTATCCTCAAATACATCCATATTGGGCTTCTTCTTATTTCCTATGATGCTCACAAGAAATCTGAGAAGCTTCTCCGAATAACCAAGGAAACAGAACATAAGGACTTTTTCTTTTATGTTAACGTTTCTGTGGAACATGCCTGAAATTAAGATAAACAGCGGCATGTGAAAAATATAAATGAATAAATATACCGATTTAAATGATGGATATCTGTCGCAGAATACATTTGCAAAATGTCCTACCACTACAAGGATTATGAGGATAAATTTAATATTATCAAAAAGATAGATACGTTCTTTATTTGTATTTTTCGCTGCTGGAATAACCTGCTGCGATGCTGGATTTGTCATTTTCTCTGTCATTTTGTCACTCCTTATTTCTTGAACCTATTCTTTATACACTCATGACAAAAAAAATGCAAGTTTACATAAAAATGGACCTAGGTCCCGGAGGCAGTGGTCCATTTTTATGTAAACTTGCATTAATTTCCCTCATAGCAAGTAAATTGCAACGCTCTCTTACACAGCGAATCGATATCGGGAAATCAAAAAACGCCCGATGCAGCATAATTAAACTGCACCGGGCATATATTATGGAAATAGAATTGGCTTATTTAGATGCGGTATTCTTGTGGCAGCTTCCGCTCATGGCGCAATGGCCGCAATTACATCCGCAGGCGGACTTTCCGCTTTTCTTATCTCTTACCAGCTTTCTTATTATCAACACTGTAATTAAAATAAGAACTGCTATAACAACAATATTTCCTAAATTATCAACCAGATAATTCAACTTACCACCACCTTATTTTTAAGTGTTACTGCTTCTTTATATGGTCTGAATAATAAATATAAAAATCCTACTGTTACTACTAAAGCAATTATAGCACCAATTATATTTGTATTACCTAATAAAATGTTACCAAACTGATATACTACAAATGATACCACATACGCAAATCCACATTCATAAGCAATTGCGAACCAGGTCCATTTTGCATTATTCATCTCTCTTTTTATTGCACCGATTGCTGCAAAGCAAGGAGCACAAAGGAGGTTGAATATAAGGAAGCTGAGTCCTGATGCAGTTGTAAATGCTGCTGCAAGTGCTGCCCAGGCTGAGCCCTCTCCGCCATAGAGAACACCCATAGTACCAACGATATTTTCCTTAGCTACAAGGCCTGTGATTGAAGCAACGGCCGCCTGCCAGTTTCCCCATCCAAGCGGCTTAAAGATAAATGCAATTCCCTTACCAACAGCCGCAAGGATACTGCTTCCTATTGCATCATCTTCAAGCATTCCGAAATTTCCATCAACCCAGCCAAATCTAGAAAGGAACCAGATAATAACAGTTGAAAGAAGGATGATTGTTCCGGCTTTCTTTATAAAACTTGATCCTCTCTCCCACATAGAACGAAGGACATTTTTAAGTGTTGGCCAGTGGTATGCTGGAAGCTCCATTACAAATGGCGCTGGCTCTCCGGCAAATGCCTTTGTCTTCTTTAAAATGATACCTGATGTAATGATCGCTGTTATTCCAATAAAATATGCTCCTGTTGAAATCCATGCACTTCCACCAAAAATCGCACCTGCGATCATAGCTATAAATGGAACCTTGGCGCCGCAAGGAATAAATGTAGTTGTCATTATGGTCATTCTGCGGTCTCTTTCATTTTCTATGGTTCGAGATGCCATGATACCCGGGATTCCACAGCCTGTACCAATAAGGATAGGAATAAAACTCTTTCCTGATAAGCCGAAACGACGGAATACTCTATCTAATACGAAAGCAACTCGCGCCATATATCCGCTGGCTTCAACAAATGCCAGCATGAAGAAAAGCACAAGCATCTGCGGTACGAAACCAAGAACAGCACCAACACCAGCTACAATTCCATCTAATACAAGGCTCTTAACCCATCCAGCACATTTGATCTTATCAAGTCCTTTTTCAACAAGTGCAGGAACGCCCGGAACCCAAACGCCATAATTGGAAGGATCAACCTCTTCGGTACCATTTTCCCTAAAATAATCAACAGCTTCAAGATATGTCATAGCATTTACTTCATCCGGGTCCACACCATCCGGAATCTTATCATAGTAAACGCTAATCTCCCCCTGCTCTAATGTTTCTTCATCTTCAACAGTATATGAAACCATTGGTTCCAAAGGAACATAAGACTCCATATCTTCAATTGAAATTTCTTCATTGAAACCTAAATAAGCATCAACTGCCTGCATAGCTGCTGTATAATTTGCAGCAGCCTCATCAGCTGCAGCACTACCGATACCGAAGAGGTGATAACCATCTCCAAAAAGGCAATCATTTGTCCAATCTGTAGCCGGTGCCCCCACACCAACCATCGCAACCCAGTAAATGATAAACATTACCGCTGCAAAGATTGGAAGACCTAACCATCGATTTGTAACCATCTTATCAATCTTATCCGAAGTACTTAATTTATTAGCATCCTTCTTCTTAAAAATACCTTTAAGTATTTCTGCTATATAAATGTATCTTTCATTTGTGATGATACTCTCTGAGTCATCATCCATCTCTTTTTCAGCTGCTTTGATGTCATTTTCAACATGAGCTTTAATATCATCAGATATTTTAAGCTTTTCTAATACTTTCTCATCTCTTTCAAACACCTTAATTGCATACCAGCGCTGAGACTCTTCAGGCATATCATGAACAACCACTTCTTCTATATGAGCAAGAGCATGTTCAACCGGTCCTGAAAATGTATGAAGCGGTACATTTTTTTGTTCTTTAGCTGCTTTGATAGCTGCTTCTGCAGCTTTAAGTGTATTCTCCCCCTTAAGGGCTGATATTTCAATAATCTCACAACCAAGTCGAGTTGCTAATTCCTTAGTATTAAGCGAGTCCCCGTTTTTTCTAACCACATCCATCATATTTATGGCTAGAACCACTGGAATTCCAAGTTCTATAAGCTGAGTTGTAAGATATAAATTTCTTTCAAGATTTGTTCCATCTACTATATTAAGAATAGCATCCGGTTTCTCTTCTATAAGATAATTTCTGGCAACAACTTCTTCTAATGTATATGGAGAAAGTGAATAAATACCTGGAAGGTCAACAATTTCTACATCTTCATGTTTCTTTAATTTTCCTTCCTTCTTTTCAACTGTAACTCCAGGCCAGTTTCCAACAAACTGATTTGAACCTGTAAGTTCATTAAAAAGCGTTGTCTTTCCGCTGTTTGGATTTCCTGCAAGTGCTATTTTCAAATTCATTTTATCAAGTCTCCTTCCACCTTATGCTTATGCTCTGATCAACTTTATCTACTCTCTATCATTTTTTTAGCTTAATATTTACATTTCTTCATTTTAGCTTTTCTTTATTCGATTTCGATCAAATCTGCGTCTGCTTTTCTAAGTGAAAGCTCATAACCTCTTACTGTTACTTCAATAGGATCTCCCAAAGGTGCAACCTTACGAACATATACAGATGTACCTCTTGTAATTCCCATGTCCATAATCCTTCTTTTAATTGCTCCTTCACCATGCAGCTTCACAACACTCACCGTGCTGCCAACCTGTGCATTTTTCAGCGTATTCATCAATTCTACCTCCATTTTTTCAACGCTTTATTTTTTAGATCATAACCTTCCTTGCCATATCTTCATTTAAAGCAATTCGGGATTCTTTAACTTTGACAATGACATTTCCACCTAATACATTAACAAGTGTTACCATACCCCCAGGTGTGAATCCAAGATTTTCCAAATGTCTCTTCACATCCGGACTCCCTCCCACTTTTTTAATAATGTTCTCTTCTCCAGGAGTTGCATAAGTAAGTGGCATCACGATTCATCCTCCTAATTCCAATAAGTTATAACTAACTATCATTCAAAAAAATATGCTTAGATTCTTCTAAGCCATATATTTAGTAGGGTTATCCCAAACTAACCCATACCTATAAAAATAGTTAGTCTGTGCTAACAACATTAGTTATACACGCCTAACTATCGTTTGTCAATACTTTCTCTCACTAAATTTGGTTAACATAAAAGTGGACCATAGTCCCGGGGGGTGTGGTCCACTTTTATGTTAACTACTCTTTTATTATCTGTGCAAGGATCGCTGGATCCTTAATCTTCTTATCCTCAGAAAGCATGATAAGTTTTGACATTATCTCTGAAGTCTTTGGATCATCATCCACAAACGGCAGGAAAATACGTCCTCTCTTTTGTGAATGAACAGGAAGAACATTTATCATAGGTCCTGCCTGCTGATGGATGACTCCGCTGCCAAGATGAAGATTATAAGTTGCCAGCTGCCCCTTTATAATAGCATGACTTTCCTTAAGTTCCACATTCTTTAACTTGAACATAGGTATAAGGAATTCTGCTATTGCCCTTCTCATCTCTATTGTAGAATGAGTCATCTCAGGATCGATATCACCCGCATGAGCACAACTTACAACAAGATCCACATCCCTCATTACTTCTGAGAAGATGATATCAGGAATTTCACTTATCGCCTTTTTTTCAAATGTCTTTCTGTCAAAAAATATAACCGCCTCCAGATTTGGTTCTTCCACATCACTAGGAGAAAACCAGTCAGCTAATGCCCAGATTGTGGCTATTATATTTTCTTTATAATAGACCTTCTGAATTCCTTCATATAAATCCGGAATCCAGCGTCTTGACTTAAGAAGAGCCATAGCCATCTTTGGTCTTATCTGATTTCCTGCATATCTTACGGATTTATCTGACTTTAACTCGTCTTCATCCTTTACATATAATTCTCTGAACACCTGTTTAAAAGGCTGCTTTATAGTTTTTTCAAAACAGATCTTCTGAAACTCATGCCATCTGCCCTGCTTAAAAAGATGATATGGATGAGCAATCACAAATTTATCATCATCCTTAAATCCCTTATCTTTAAAGTCTTCAACAAATCCCAAGAAATCATCATGTTTAAACACCAGTTTATTTACAATCTGACCTAACACAGGATCCTTGGAAATACTAAGAATCTCTGAAAGGAAAAACTCAGTCTCATCTTCCATAGCTTCTTCTAGCATCTGCTTGGTTCTTTTATACTGATCCGTAAAAGTCTTCTTAGCATCAGATAATTCCAGTATATATTCATCCTTTTTAATGGCCGCAGGAATTGACTTTAATACCTTATCATCTTTCTTTACTGACAGATTAACTTTTCCGTCCTCTTCAACCGAAAGAAAGACCTTGTAATCCTGCAAAGGTTTTTCCTCAAAATAAACTGACATTTTTTGGGAAATGTTTCTTTCCATCATCATTATGAACCTGGTCTCATCATAACCTTCAGTTCTAGCCATATTCTTTATGGCCATCTCTCCGGCAGCTTTTTCGCTGGCTCTTCTCTGAGCTCCAAACTTCTTTGATTCCTTTACATATCTCTGTATAAAATTATACTTTCTGACACTTTCGTCTTTCTTATCAGTTGGTATAAGTGCATAGGCCATAAGAAGATCTTTATTTCTCTTCGCCTCAATTTCTGCTTCAGTACTGGTAATTTCCAAAATACCGCTGGCTGCATCAGCAAACTTTCTTGCTCTTGTATGTTTTGTTCCATCAGAGATATATTTTGCCGCCTTGTAGATAAGATCAAACCTCTTCTTGCCAAGACCTGCATATACTTCCTTAAACCAGTTGACATCAAACGCTCCAATATTAAGCTCATCCGCTGTGAGAGGAGTATATTTAGCTATCATAGCCTTCTTTGCATCGCTAAAGTTATCATTCATGTGCGCAATAAAATAATAAGCCCCTGATGTAAAATATGGCCAATCCAGATATTTTTCTATAACAGGCAGCCATTCCAGACTAAAAAGCCCGGCCTCTATCAGCCTGCTTTCCTTTATATCCCTGCCACTTATCAGCTCTTTAAGAAGCTTTGCCTGAGCCGGAATGTCTCCATCTTTTGAATCCGGAACACATATTCCCAGCAGATAAGAGAGACTGCTCCTCTTTGTTACAATACTATTTCTGTAATAACTAATTCCAGATCTATCTATTGTATCCTGTCCTAATGCTGAAAGAATCTGTACGAAATTTTTTACTCCATATATCCTCTTTATCTTAGATATATAACTTGAATATTCAGTTTCTGTCTCACCTCTATAAAGTTCCGTTCTAAGAACAGCCGAGAAGATTTTTTCATAAACCTTGCATATAAGATCTACTTTTTTCTTTTGTATTTCATCAAGGCATTCAAATTTATCACTGCTTAAATTATCATTTTTATCTGTTTCTATCTTTAAGAACTTTTCAAGTCTGCTAGCTTTTCTGAAATAATAGGTTTTTTCTCTTGTTTCTTTCCTCTTATCCCTCTCCCTTACTTTCACATAAAGATCTGAAATGGCCTCAAATGTATTTTCGATATGTGCTTTAGAAAGAAGCATACGATACATAAAGTCCTCTGTAATATATCCGTTTATAAAAGCTGAAAGATAATCAATCGTCTCTAGTTTGCTTTGGATATAATAATAATCGCCATTAAAAGAGGCATTTAACTTATTTACCTCTTCTATCTCCTTATCAATGAGGAAATATAATGGAAAAAATCTATCATCAGTGTGTTCTGTGAAAATATCATTTCTGATAAATTCCATTTCAAAAATGCTCTTGATAAAGATCTGATCCGGATCATGTTTTCTTTGTCTTGGCTGATAATAATTTTGCTTTATCTCTTTTTCCTTGTACTTTACTCTTATTTCTTCATTACAATTTAAAAGATAATATCCAATGGCTATAGAATATTTTTCCCTATTCTTCTTATAATCTGTTTTTTTAAGGAAATACTCTAAAAGACAAAGAACCTGACTTCTATATTTAAGTTTATTTACCTGTTCCATGCGAATGATAGGACCGTAAATCTTTTCAAATACAGGACGAAAATCAGAAAAGAATAGGCTGGTATTATATTGTCGAACATAAAACATATTATGCTTAAGTCTTACAAGACTGGCCTCTTTGATATTTCTCTCTTCATAAAATTTATCCCAGATTTCCTCATATGGAAGTCTGTACGTACACTTTCCATTTTCATAAAGATAATTTAAACTTCTTGAAATAAGCACTGGTTCAGAGTAGCTGTCATATTCAAGATTTTCATTTTCTCTGACAAGATTATCTATATCAAAAAGGAGTTCTATATCTTCCTTTGCAGCCTTGTTCATCCTTATACTGTCAATCAATTTAAACTTCTTATTTCTGTTTTTTAAACCCAAAGCCTGATAACAGTCTTACCCTATAGAACTTTCCTTAAAGGTTTCAAGGAATGTATCAATGGCATCAGCCACATATTCTTCATCGATCTGTGGATCATAAGCAGCTGTCTTATCAAACAGACTTTCCATCTCAACCTTTTCCTCTGCACTATTTTCTAAAATTTCATCAATGAGTATCTGTTCTTTTGTTGTTGTGTCAGAAAGAAGATTCATGCATTTCTTTGCTTCCTCAAAGTAAGGACTGTTATTTTTCTTAAGCTGCATTATAATATCAAGCCCAGCAGTAACTTTTTCTTCTTTCTTATCTTTTAAGAGTCTCTTAAGCATTTCTATCTGCTTATCATAAGGTCTTGTTTTTAGTAACTTTAAAATGTTGCTTCTCACATCTGCTTTCTTCAGTCTGAGAAGATCTTCTAATATCATATATGAACATTCAGGAAGCTGTCCCTTTGGAGCTACAAGTTCCTTACATACATGCTCTGATCTGTCACATATTAATTCCTGCACCAAGAGATTATAGGCCAGCTTTCTAGAGTTTTCTCCTGCATCAGCTATTTCAAGAGTAAGGATTTCCATAAGCTCTTTTGATTCAGGTTCTCTAAGCAAGAGATCTATCATATCTTCTCTACTTCCACCCCACTCTCCAGTTAACTCTTTTAAATTTCTTGCAACATTAAGTATTCCTTCTTCATCCTTAAGAGCAGACACTAAAAATCCTATTCTTTCCCATAAATCACTTCTTGTCAGGATTTCATCATTCCATGGAAAAACTGAAGGAGAAAATGTCACTCCCTTCTTTGGCATAATTTCAAGTATTTTATAAAAGATATCAAGGAATTCTTTTGTCTCTTCAAGGCTATCAAAATAATAGCTGTAATCTGCATAGACATGCTTTCTTTCATAAAACTTCCTATTAAACCTGTCATTATCCGGATATAACTCTTTACGCATACATGATGAAGCACCAGACATAAAATCCTTCATTATTATTGCCATAAGTTCCAGATCATCATAATAATTTCTCACAATACCCTTACAGATACTTTCTCTTGAATAAGGAAAAGAGCCATTTATCAGGAAAAAGCAGGCAACTTTTCTTCTAAAAGGATCATCCTGATTTACTAATGACACCACATCCTTATAAGCCGTGCCCACATCAATAAGGGCACCTGCCCAAAGTCCTACATAGCACTTTACGGCATCTTTAGACTCAAGCATAGCCTGTCTCTCATTTTCATCTTCCAAAGCATCTACCATAAGATTCAGTTCTTTATTTGTAATCCTGTCTATAGGCTTGTCATAATTAGCGATAAGTCCTAAATAAGTACAGATAGCTCTTTGTATTGATGAATATCTTATAAGATTATTATCTTTAATTACCTTTAAGAGATACTTAAATGCCTCTATTGTTCCATAATCTGCATTTTCAACACTAGACTGTCTTAAACCCTCAGAAAGTCTGGCTGCCAGCAGAGTCTTTCCCAGAACTTCATACATTTTTTCATTATGACTCATGCAAATGGCACGGATATAGCTATCTTTTATTTCCCCTGTCTGTCCAAAGAAGATATCTGTAAGGATTTCCTCTAACTTTTCATCCTTTTGATCCAGTCTTGCAGCAAGATAATACTCAAGTCTAGGATACTTATAAGACCATGTCTCAAAGTAAGCCTTTAATTCCTCGGAAACATTTTCAGTTAAAATATCATAAAGATCTACTCCATAGTTGGTAAGTGCTCTATATTCTCTTATTATTTCTCTTACATCATCGATATAAGCAAGATAGTCAGACTTTGCCCTGTATGACTGCCTATAGCTATGTCCTCTGTCAATCTGCCAGAGATTCACACTGTCCAGCGATATATAAAAATAAGGCAGAAGCTCATCACTTATAAAGCCCTGCATTCTATTAATATTGGACTTAAAAAAATCTGAAGGTTTTACATTATTTTTTAAGGCTAACCTGAATTCCTTCCCAAGACAGTTCTCAACACAGGAATTAGAATAAAAACTACAATTATTATCTAATTTTTCCAATAAGTTAGAAACTTCTGTCCCGAATTCCTTAATCTTATTTTTATCCCCTTCTATATATTCACGTTCCACTTTCTTTCCAAGTTCTTTAATTTCTGAAATCTCCATAAACCCTCCCTAGAATCTTACAAAAAAAGCCGGTTCTATCATCAGAATCGGCTTCACACTACCATCTTCTTCCTGCAAGCATTGCAAGCTTCACAAATGTAACCTGGTCACCCTCATTTATTTCAATTTTTTTCTCTAAATGAGAAGCATAAAAGGCTTCTATCTCATCAATCTCTACGTTTCTTAAATCAAGAGCCATATCGGTTATATCAGAGCCATTTATAAAAATTTTAACCAGGCCGTCTATTACTGCATCTTCTGCAGTCTTTATAGCCTTTTCTTCGCTGACTTCATTTTCGTTATAGATATAACCAAAGGCCACCTTACCCAGTTCCGCCATGTCATTAATAGCTTGTTCTGATAAAGCTTCTGGCAAAAATCCTTCTTTTGATTTTTTCTGCCTTTCCTTAAAAGTCCTGACCATAATCAGTACCGTCTGATCAATAAACTCTCTCAAAGTCTCAGGCTTTTTTTCATAGATAAAAGAAACAGGTCTTATCCTTCTGCTCTTTTTCCCAAGTGTTTTTAAATTTATCAATATTTCCATTGAAAGCAATCCCCGAAATGTTTCTTTTCTCACTGGTATTTTGGCTTTTATTGTGCTTCATTTTACACTAGTTCTCTGCGTTTATTATTAGGCTTTTAAAAGCTTCTACCTGGTTTTCAGTATACTTCCACAGGTCTTTTTTTTCAACAAAAAGTAAAACTTAGGACCTAATGAGCCATAGTCCCGGGGAGTGTGGTCCACTTTTATGTTAACTATTTTTGTTCTAAGAATCGTTTATATGTGCTGTCTATTGCAAATGCTCCCAGTGGTGCTGTGATCACGATGGCAAGGATTGCCACTGTAAGGACTATATTGCCACAGCCAAGTCCAAGGCTTAATGGGATTCCTCCGATTGCGGCCTGCACCGTCGCCTTTGGCGTATAAGCCATCATGGTAAACAGCCTTTCTTTACTACTTAGCTTTGTGCCAAGCAAGCAGACAAAAACCCCCAGCATTCTAAAAATCAGTGCCCCAATGATAACTAAAATCGCTTTAATTCCCACATTCTTAAGGTAGCTTATATCAACAGTCGCTCCCACTAAAACAAACAGGAATATTTCCGCGATGACCCACAGCTTGTTAAACTTCGACTGAAGTCTTAAAGCCACTGCCTTGCGGTATTTCTGCATCGCAACCCCAATAAACATGATAGATATCAGTGCTGAAAATGTAACCGCCGTCTTTAAGCTATCCTCCAGGAATACCAGCAAAAATGATACCGAAAGTATTATCATGATCTTCACTGTATCCCGCATATGTATCATTTTAAATAAAAAAGAAAGTGCCCATCCTGCAAGGACTCCTATAATAATTCCAAGAATGATCGAGACTGGAATATTTACAAATCTTACAACCGAAACTTCCCCTCCCTGGATCATTCCAAGGAATGTGGTAAATAAAACTATCACATAGACGTCGTCTACTGATGCCCCCGCAAGGATGAGCTGTGGAATCTGTTCATTTGTTCCATAACCTTCCTCCATAAGTTTTACCATTCTAGGCACGACAACCGCAGGAGAAACCGCAGCAAGCACTGCCCCCATAACTGCCGCTTCCATAACCGAT
The DNA here is from genome assembly GCA_902789175.1 of uncultured Lachnospiraceae bacterium. Classification (GTDB taxonomy): domain Bacteria; phylum Bacillota; class Clostridia; order Lachnospirales; family Lachnospiraceae; genus Eubacterium_Q. The sequence continues at coordinate 6,996 of CADANF010000037.1, read as the reverse complement.
ATTCCCAGCAACTTAGGCGCTATACTTATCATTCCCAAAAGCTCAAAACTGGCCGGTACAAAACACATCAGAACAGCCGGCCTTCCAACTCTTTTTAGTCCCGCAATATCAAGACTTAGGCCTGCTCTTGTTAAAATGACGATCAGTGCCATTTTCCTGATATCTGCCGAAATCGCAAGAATTGATTTATCAATAACATTTAAGATGTAAGGTCCCAAAACAATGCCCGTTATCAGCATTCCTATCAGGCTGGGCAATTTAACTTTTTTACATAGCCATCCTAAAATGAGCCCTACTATCATAATTAGTGCAATACTTACTAACATATTAATCCTCTTCTTTATATTAAAATGAGCCACAGCCCCCGGGACTATGGTCCATTTTTATGTTAACTACATTATTTTACACCTGCGTCATTTTATATATATTTCGTCCTCAGTAACATGGCACTGAAGGAATAGTATCTCTACCCCGGCTTTACGGGCATTCTCCATAGCTTCACCAAATTCCGGATGAGTCGCAACATTTGCCCTTACTTCTTCTACTCCATCCATCTGGATCACAAAGGTAAGAATCGCCTTATAGCCTTCATTTTTAGCCTTGATCAGTTCCCTTATATGCTTAACTCCCCGTTCTGTAGGAGCGTCAGGAAAGTATCCGACTCCATCGATTTCCTGAGTACATCCCTTAACTTCCATTAGATAACGGACTTCTCTTTCCTCTGGAGTTTTCTTCTTTTCTATATAAAAATCAATCCTTGATTCCCCATATCTATATTCCGGAAGAACCTTGCTAAAATCCTGCTTCGCCAGCCACTCCTTTACAACTGCATTGGGCGCCTGACTGTCAATATTAAAAATGACACCTGTATTTTTTCTTACCGCCACCAGGTCATATTTTGTTTTCCTGTCAGGCGTCCCCGGTGCCGTAAGCCAGACTTCACATCCGGGGATCAGCAGCTCCCTGCACCTGCCTGTATTCTTTACATGCACTGTTTCTTTCTTGCCATCTACCTCAACTTCCGCAATAAATCGGTTCGGTCTTTTTATAAAAATGGCTTTAGTTATATTTTTATATTTCATACTAATTCCCTATCCAATGAGCCGCAGTCCCTGGCACTATGGTTCAATTTTATGTTAACATAAAAATGAGCCACAGCCCCCGGGACTATGGTCCATTTTTATGTTAACCAAGCCACTCAACTGACTTCTTGAGTGCTTCTATTGTCTTTGTTTCCAGAACACATCTGGCATTTCTGCTTTCAGCAAGCCTCAATCTCTCCCAAATGTCAATCTCCCCATCGCCAAGAGCCAGGTGATTCTTCGGTGGTTTTTCAATCCCGTCATGGATATGAAAATGGATCAATTTATCTTCATGTTCCCTAATAAATGAAACATCCTTCTCTCCAGTAGCCTTAGAATGTCCTATATCCCAGGTTAATCCAAACACTGCACTTTGAAGCAGATAATCTATCGCCCTTTTTTCATACTCCCTGAACCCGTCAGTATTTTCAATAACAATCTTAATGTCACTGCTGCCGATCCATTCCTCACACTTAGCTCGAAAATCTGCGAAAGCACTTATATAGCTGTCAAAATCGCGATCATACATCTGCACCTTCCTGTCAGGCAAAGTGATAAATATACCATGGTTCATATGCATATTTAGAGTAAGAGGCTGGCTTCTGTCTCCGTAGCTATCCCTTAAAACCATAAGTTTCTTTGCAACTTCTATCGTTCGGCGAACCGTTTCCAGATATGCTCCGGTAACCAGCTGGTTAAAATCAGCGATATTTAAATTTTCATCCAAATGTATCGTATAATATATTCCTGCTTTCTCTGCCGCCTCTATCAGTTTATCAGTCTGTTCAAGACTCTCCAGCTGATACTCTGGGAAATTCATATTAAGTTCTATGAATTTAAGCCCCAGACTATGGCAAAGTGCTATATTTTCCTCTAAAGTATTATTCTCAATAAGCGTTGGCATTCCAAATTGAATCATTTTAATCCTCACTCATCTAAATATTTATCCGCTTCTTCTCTTGTCTTAAATATATGAATCTCTTTTCCTTCTTTATATTGCTGAAGCAAATGATACACCCTAGGCAGCTGCTTCTCTGGAAAATCCAGGATCCACTGTTTAAACTCCTCATCAAATGTTTCTTCCATCCATGGCATGTCTTCCCTTTTTGTTCCAATCCTTCTTCTCGCACCATCCAAACATACATCCAACGGATAATCCAGCAGAAAAACTGTATCGCAATATTTAAGTCTCATTTCCATGGTACTTATATAATTCCCATCAATGATCCAACTGTCTATTTTTAAAATTTCTTCAAGCTTTTTAGCAAATTCCTCTCTGGTAACATTTGTCCTGTCCGGCAAATGCCACATCATGTCCAGATAGTAAAGTGGAAGATTGTATTTATCTCTCAGCCGCCTTGAAAAGCAGCTTTTTCCTGCTCCCGGACAGCCGATAACAATTATCTTTTTCATAAATCACTCTTTCATTAAATACTTCAGTAAAAAACGTGCCACTAGCAAATGAGCCACTCCCCCGAGCTCTAGGTTAACATAAAAGTGGGCCATTGCCCCCGGGACCATGGCTCATTTTTATGTTAACCGAAAGTGGACCATTGCCTCCGGGACCATGGTCCAAATCACTTTTAATCCGGAAAGATCATTACCAGATCCGGCAGCAGAATCAAAGTCGCTTTTGTATCATTGATCTTCTTTTTCCTTATGCCTACGCACTGAGGATACTTAAAACTTTTAACTCTATTACCGAACTCAACTATAACCGCCTTATCATTCGCCCTTTTTGCCGTAACATGATAGGCTTTATATTTTTGTCTCTTCACGATACTCAATTTGTAAATTGTCTTTGTCAAAAAAACTATAACTGCCGGAATTGCAAATATACATACCCCTACAATTAAAGTAAATGAATAAAATGGACCTCTATATGCAGCCCTTCCTGTCCAGTGAGTTTTGTGAGTTAATCTATGTATTGCCATAATGATCAAAACGGTAATAATTAAAATTGCTCCCAACGCCATCTTCATCTGATACTTAAACACTTCCCAGAAGAGCCTTCTTTCAAATGAAACAGGTTTTCTCACCTTATAAATATTTTTCTCATCTTTTGCAAATGATAGCCCGACCGATGAACTTTCCCATTTCTTCATCTTATTCAACTCACTTTTAACCATCTTAGGCGTGACTAAAACACCTATAGCAGGCAGGGTCAAAAACCCTATTATACCATCCATCTCCCTGCCGTATCTCCCTGCCAGCGCCATCAATACGACTGCCGAAAAAGCCATTACAATAAGGAATATCCCCCAAATATCTTCCCTATAGGATTCCTCCTTTGATTTTTTCAAACCAGGTATTCCATCCAGGCAAAATGCAATAAAAAAGATAATATGTATTATCCCTACCGGTACTATTCTCCATATATATTTTGCCACTTCGCCAGACTTCACGTCGCCGGTACTAAAAGCTACGATCGCATCAATCATAAACCCGGTACCCACACAAAACATGACAAATGCAACGCTGCCAAGCAGTATAAGCACTAATGTCACACCTATTGGAAGCTTATTTTCGCCAGATTCCCCATTCTTTCTTTTACTTTTTCCCTTCCATTTATTTTTTCCCACGGCCCTACTCCTTTAAACCATGCTTCAAATGAAATCTTCCCGAAAATGATCCTACTCCCCGGGACCATGGCTCATTAACATCATTCGGAAGGATGTCAATTTGCCATTGATTTCCTTCCGAATATATTTCCGAACTATATCTTCAATTAATCGTTTTACATCCCTTGTCTCACTAGTCACAAGCCTAAGACTCTATCAATACCATTGATTCATTGCCTTATTCTTCTCTCACTTCTCCATAAAACCATATATATGAAATATATTTCTTCCCCTCATCTGTGATTGTCTCATCGACACATACTTCTTTTAAATCCGTATCAATATTTCTTTCTTTGATCAATGGCCTGCCGTTTTTTATTCTTGTCCATTCCTGATAATCACCACGTCGTTTCCAAAATAGATCATAATACTCCTGATCATAAAATATAATTATTTGTGAATCCCATAAATGAGGAATAGACAAACAACAAACAACTTTACAAAATTTTAAATCCTTTGGTTTTGCTCTAAGTATCTCTTCTGTTTTTCTTATCCATGCTTCACAAAACGTTGTTTTTATTTTTGAAGAAGTCTTTGGCATTTCTATCCATGGATTACTTGGAACATGAAAGTGATCAAATCTATTATCATAAGCTTCATCTATTTTCTGATAAGGTTCTATCTTTTCAATATTCTTAAGTAACATCTTAAGTTTTCTCTTTTGTCCTCTTATTTTTCCGTAATACATAACAAATGTCCCTTCTTATCGTTTCGGTATCCAGTATTATTCTTTAGGTATCCACGGAATACATCTATTAACTCGTTTTTTGTAATCCTCGTAATCCTGGCCATATACATCAAGCAGCCATTTTTCCTCTGTATTCTTAAGTACAATCGTAAATATTACCCAGTCTATTAAAATAATAGGAAGCATCCAGTAGTTATGCCACATAAAGCTGATCCCTATCATGATAAACCAGCAGCCTGTATACATAGGATTTCTAACCCAGGAATAAATCCCGTCCGTCTTAAGCTTATTATCTGTAATATTTTCATCCATCCCTGAGCGCATCGCTCCAATAAACCAAATGACGATACCAAGAATAATAGCGATTCCGCCGGCAATACGAAAAATCCATACCCAGATATTCTCCAGAATGCCGACTTTAAAAACATACGAGGTAAGGACAATAACCACTGCCTTAAGAAATGCAATCCCATATATCAGATAAGGCCCTATCCCAAACATAGGCAGCTTCTGACCTTCCTTTGAATAATTTTTAAATGTATTTCCCATATGCTTCCTTTCTCGCTAAAACAACGCTACCACACCCTCCCAGCATTACTACGCTATCTCAACTCCACCGTGCCATATCATCGCAGTCTCGCCATATCATCACGTTGTTTTAAAAACTTCTATACGCCTCAATATACTCGCCTCTTATCACTCCCTAATCTGCTTTATTCTCACATGAATCAAGCACTCCATCCATAATACTCTTCACACGCAAGTACCAATCCTTATGATTATCCCAAAAAATCTTATCGATCAGCGTCACTGCGCATAACACATATCCCTTCTCAAAATATCCAGGATGAAGAGGATTTTTATCCAGTATTTCAATAAAAAATGGTACGCACTGCTCCAATAAAACTCTTTCCTGCAGACAAACCATCCACTCTGCAAATGTATATTCCGATAATCTTTTTCTTAAAACATTAATATAATCAACCGATCTAAATTCCTGAAAGTATTCAACGATATCAGGAGGAAGTAACTCTCTCCCTGTTTTTGAAATGTATCTGAGTGTTCCATTTATCCTCCAATTTTAATACATTCTGAGCCAAGGCACATTTCAAATTATTATTTAAACCATATAGGCCCAACAATAAGTATTCCCCAAAAGAAAACCGTAAAAATAAGCCAAAGATTTACTGCTAAAAAAGCTATAAATGAAAGTATCAACTTAACGCTTATTTTATTCATTTCAAAATGTCTCCTCTCACAGTTCCGTATACTTCTTACTGCTTTCCTTCGCCTTATCCACCGGATATTTAGCTTCATTTTTAGCCATCTTGCTATTAACTATCTCATCCTCATCAAGGCCAAGTTTATCCAGCATGTTCCTGCAATAAACAAGAACATCCGCCAGTTCCTCTTTAACATGCTCTAAATCATAATCCTCATCGCTCCACTGAAAGCATTCCAGAAGCTCATTTGCCTCAATGGAAATGGATTTCGCCAGATTAGCAGGACTATGGAACTTGTCCCAGTCCCTATCTGTTGTAAAATTTCTGATTCTATCTATTGTTTCTTTTTTCATTATGCTTTTCCAACCTTTAATCCACATATTATCTTAAAATTACTTCAATCCTAACTTCAGATACGTAACCAATAATAACATTAAAAACATGTCCTCCATAGTATCTATTCTTTCTTCTCCATAAGGAGGAATCCATGATTTATAATTTTCTGATTCACTGTTATCATCTGAGTTATATGCTACCCAATACATAATAATGACCATTGCATCACATAATTTTTCACACGGTAAATCCCTAACCTCATAAAATAATCTATCTATTCTCTTTTCATCACTATCATAAACAATAACATCAGTTATTCTGTCACTTATTCTTTCATACTCAGTTTTTTTCTTACCATAGTCATCTATTGCGTAATATAGATACTTTCCTCTATCATATAACCCAAAATTTATATCTGATTTAAAATTCTTATTCAAATAATCATTTAGTAATTTAAGGCAATGACCATAAAAATTTTCTTTAAATCTAGGAATTTTCAGTCCTTGAGATTCTAAAATAGCATCCTGAACTGTATCAGATAATGCATTAAATTCAAGATACATTTCCCTGTTGTATGGTCTATATCTATCATACAACGTAGCCATCAAACATAAAGGCAATAAACCTATTTCTTTATGATACTTTGTAACAAACTTCACCACTTTAGAATCTACTTCTTCTTTAAACCTCTTTTCATCCCTCTCATCCTGTCTTTTTTCAAATTTAGCCATTCTTTCACTTTGTTTAATTTGATATATACCGATAAAAATTGTTACAACTAAAGAAATTATCGCCGTTATTAAAGATATAATATTTTCCATATGTAAGTCCCTTTCACATAATAACTATGCTAATTCTTTTAATCCCAAAAAGTTTGTTGTATTATCTGTAAATGTGACTACATGAATATTATTCCTACCAACGCCATTATATTATGCTGTTTATTTTGATGTTAGTATATAAATAGTTCAAATTAAAATGAGATTTCTCCTAAAACATAGTATTATATATCCAGATAGGAGGAACTCACTATGGCTCGTAAAAAC
>CADANF010000036.1 GCA_902789175.1 uncultured Lachnospiraceae bacterium | reverse complement strand
CGGCTCTTTAACCTTGAAAGTTTCTGGCATATCTATATTGGCATCACCAATCTTAGGACCGCTTATTGTAGAAGTTGTTCCAGCCTTTCCTACATATTTTGACATCTTATTGCTGAATCCTGCGCCAAAGCTCTTTGCCGCCTTGTCTGTTCCCTTTTGAACGCCAAAACTAAACGTTGTCTGAATAACAAATTGCGCCAGCATATCATCGCTACAGGACTGTGCAATTTTTTCACCAGCAAAATCAGCTGCGGTTCCAACTGTTGTTTTAAACACTTCTTCTCCGCAAGCACCAATTTTTGCTAACTCAACACTTCCACCATTCTTTAAGGCTTCAGTTCCAGCTGTATATATGTTTTTATATGAACAAGTACACGTAAAACCGGAATATATGATCAGATTTGCTAAATCATAATATTTCTGATTACCACGAAAAAGGCCATCCCTAACTCCATTGAAAGACTGTGTTTCAAAATCATTATTTACGCCATAATATATTTCCTGAATTCCTTCAATGGTCTTCGCCGTAGAATCTGCACCTATATATGTAGCACCTGCTGTCCATGCCAACTCAGCTATAAAAGGACCCGATGTTCCTACTGTAGCAATAATAGAACCGATTGACATCGAGCCTGTTAAAATGAGAATTATTCCCTTTTCTATCCTTCATTTTTTCTATTGTTTCTGACAGATCTTCATTTATGACAGTCTCATCAATTATAAACTGATAATTCAAGACCTGTTCTAAAATCGATCAAACAAGGAAAACTCTTTTTGATAATCATAGAAGAATCAAGGTATTATAATCTCTAAGTCATCAAGATCCATATCGCTACATTTAAGAAAAGAATTAACTAAATGAATTAATGTTTTGTCATCTACAAGTTCAATAGGCTCTGGATAGTATTTTGTACCTTGTTCTTCATATGCTTTTCTACATATAAATGCAAATGAATCAATGATACAATTCCAAAGGGCTATCATATCTTCATCTTCTTCTGATTCTTGATAAATAGTAAATCCATATTCTTCATTATCTATTAAGTCATATAATTCATAAGCGATGTTAGTATGTTTATTCATCCATTGTTTAGCTAACACTAAAGCTCTTTCAACATAATCACAAGCGTCCTTATCTACAATTTTTATACAGAAACTACATTTCTGCTCAGTTGTCAATTCAAGCAACTTCATGTATTTCCTCCTAAATCATATTACAAAACATTTATTTTACATATTGACCATTTTGAATAATCAACTCACTTCTTCCTGTCACCTCTACACCTGGTACAATTTCAGATGTTATTTCAATACGCAAATTTGGATATTTAAGACTTAATTGCTTTAATATGCCTGGTTTAACTTTATTATTTGCTAATCCTTGATAACATTTTCGACACACACCCGTAGGATTTGACTGATGTATTTTCAGAACACCTTTTACATCTGTTGGATTTATTCCAGCATCCATTACTGCTTTATCAAACTGATTAACAACAACTTCCTCAGCATGTCTTGAAAAAAGAGGATTATTTCCTGGATATTTTATATTTCTATCTTTCCATATTTCGTCTAAGTCTGGCAATCCAGCCTCTTTTCTTACATTTGGAGATTCCCCTTCAAATATATTATTTTCCAAACCTTTTACATCCGTTTTATCTATCGCAATAGTATCTATTTCCGGTACCCCTAATTTTTTTCTCAATACATCTAAATCATTCTTTCCTATTCGAATTACATCGACCGTTTCTTTGCCAACACTACCTGTTTCCCAACTTACATTCTTAGAACCGTATTTATCTTGAAAATACTTATTCCAGTCTTCACCAGACATTGGGCTTTCAGGATAATAATCTTTTGACTTTAATTTTATCGGTTCATATTCTCCCTCAAAGCTGGCATATGAAATATCCTGATCATTGATTTTTGAAACGTCTTTTTTATTTATTTCATTAATCTTCCCATCAGTAAAATGTTCCTCATAAGAGAAATCATCCAGATACTGATGTTCATACATTGATTCATAATCAAATCCAGATGAAAATGTTTCTTTTTCAAATGTCTTATATGTTATTGTATTAGGATTATCTATATGTCCTTCCGGCGCACTCTCCCATGTTACATTCCCTTCGCCATACTTTTCTCTAAAAAAACTATTCCAGTCTTCACCAAACATTGGGCTCTCTGAATGAACTTCCGGCTTTTTAACCTTGAAAGTTTCTGGCATATCTATATTGGCATCACCAATCTTAGGACCGCTTATTGTAGAAGTTGTTCCAGCTTTTCCTACATATTTTGACATCTTATTGCTAAAGCCTTTTCCAAAGCTCTTTGCAGCCTTATCTGTTCCCTTTTGAACGCCAAAACTAAATGTTGTCTGTATAACAAATTGCGCCAGCATATCATCACTACAAGACTTAGCAAGCTTTTCACCAGTAAAATCAGCTAAGCTTCCAACTCCTGCCTTAAACATTTCTTCTCCACTGGCGGCACTGGCGGTAATCTTTGCTAACTCAACACTTGCACCATTCTCTAAGGCTTTACTTCCAGCTGTATATATATTTTTATATGATCCTGTACACTGAAAGCCGGAATATATTATAAGATTTGCTGTATCATAATATTTCTGATTACCTTTAAAAATACCATCCCTGACACCATTGAAAGATGGTGTTTCAAAGTCATCATTTAATCCATAATAGATTTCCTGAAGTCCTTCAATACTCTTTGCCGTAGAATCTGCAGCTATATATGTCGCACCTGCTGTCCATACACACTCGACAAAAAGCGGTCCTGATGTTCCTACTGTAAGAACAACAGACCCGATTGCTATCGTTCCTGATAAAATAAGAATTATGCCCTTTTCTATCCTTTGCTTTTTGGCTTCCTTTTTTTCTCTCTCTCTGACCTTTTCTACGTAACCAGAAACAAACTGTACATCATTTTGAATTTTATCCTTATTTTCCAGTAAATAAGTATAGGAATCACCTATATCACCCAAAATCTTTTCATACTGTTCCTCAGTAAAATAATGAGCAGGATTCATTCCTTCAAAAGTTACAATTTCTTTTTCCTTGATCAGATTTACAAGCCTTTCAGATTCAGCTAATAATTCCCTTATATTCTGAAACTTATTTGCTTTAAAATCAGCATCATATGTAGCAATTCCGTCTCTAAGATTTTTCAGCTTTGTTTTCTCATTCTCTAAAGGATCCTGATATGCCCATAAAAGCTTTAGTATCCTGTCAGGTAGAAGATCCATAACACCATCTTCCGCATTAAATGGATCATTCTGCGCCTCTTCCATAGATAAAAGCATGGCCTTCATTTTTTCTATTATTTCTGTCAGATAATCTTCATTTATGACAGCCTCATCAAATGAATCATAATCAGAAAATCCTGCTGCATACTGAGCTGCAAGAGAATAAAACTCTTCAAGCGCTACAATGATAGAATCTATTGCTGTAAGATGAACAAAATAAAGATACTGCTTTATTGCATCAGCGCCATTCCCTGTAAAATTTTCATTTTCTATCAGATTATTGAGACTTTCTCTTATCTTAGAAAGATTATCTTCTATTACTCTTCCACTTCCTAAGCAAGAAGCCGCGGTCATATTGATTTCTGACCGGATTATATTATACCCCATATTTTATACCTTTTATACTTTATTTACATCATACGTATTTTTTCTATTTTAAATATTCCATTCCATTTGAAATATTCTTGTCAGTTTCATAAATATAATCACCAGCATTTTTAAGTGACGTTACAGTATTTCCTAATGTTTCAGTATAAGTTCCTACCAGTTCCCATAATTTCTCATAAATATCAAAAAGTTCTGTAAGTGCCTCAGCTGAAGCTGTTTCAGGTTTACTTATCTCATTAGTATTTGATATCGTATATCCTTTCATATAATCAAGATATCCCATTTTTGTATCATATTCGTCCTTTGAATATTTTAGTTCTCCCATTTTTACCTACCAATTTATAATTTTTAAAACTTAAGTGCTAATTCTGTTTCATATCTGTCTATTCTTCCCTCTCTGATAGAAGAATCCAAGTTAAGATCATCAATCTTATCCTGTTTTTTTTCTATATATTCATCCATCTGTAAGTAACATGTTTCCAGATCTTTTTTTAATTTATAAACTGAATCATTTATTATTCCATCTATGGCCTTTTCAAATTCGTTGAAGTTTTCTCCCTTCCATTTATCTCCATAGCGATATTCTTCAAATACGTCTTTATAATATATTTCATCCAAATACGTTAAATAATGATTGTAGACTGTATTCTTGGCACACTCTAATCTGCCCTGTTCTTTACAGAGTTCTCTAACTTTATTATCATTCGAGTCTATAATACTTTGATTATCTGATATGGCTTCTCTCAGTTCTTCTTCACTGTCCCAGACCACGATTCTTCACCTCTTTAACCCAATTCTTAATATTCTGCTACTACCTTATAAATGTCTCTATGATTTAAAAATATCAATCTTTCATCCATAAGCCCTTCAGGATATAAAACTGCTCCGTAATCAAATAACTTTTTTCTGGCTCCTTCCCCGCAAGAACCCCTCTTGCCACGATCATAAGCTTCTTAACATTTCCTTTTACAAGTACAATGCTTCCAAGAGCCAGATATTTATCCAAAACTTCTACTTTATTTTCCATATCCAATTTCCTTTATCATGATTTTTACTTGATATTAAAGACGTCCCCACATCTTAAATAATATCATTCTTCGTAATTCTTCCCACATCCTACTTATTTACAAACTTTATCTTCGGATATTTCCTTGAAATATCCATAAAACAAAAAGCCAAATGTATCACTATATCTATGATACACTTGACTTTGAGTTTTCTTACTAGCCCTGGAAAGATGATGAAATGCTGTTATCTGTCTCTTCCATCTTTGTAGCTACATCTTCAAGTGCTACAGCAATCTCTTCAATAAGATCTCTTGCCTGTTTAAATCCAGGTTCAAGTTCTGTATAACGAGCAGCATATGACTCGCTGGCTGCACCTTCCCATTCACCCTGAAGATTTTCAAGTAAGTTAGCCATTGTTCCAATGATAAACTTCTCTCCTTCTGCTCTGTACTCTGATGCTCTTCCACGCATCTCGTCTGGTGAAATTCTAATCTGTCCCATACCTTTCAAAATCCTCCTTGGTTTACATTTGTCATGAAAACGTTACCATTTTGACAAAAAATTATTAGTTCCCATCGGGAACAACTTTTGAACAAATCAGATATTAATACTGTCAAACTTTAAAATCAATATAATTTAATCACTTTCTACATATTCGGCAAACATTTTTATGTATATTATACAATTAGAGTTGTTATTGTTTTTACAGCAACCAATTACGGTCAGGGAGAAGCAATATGTTTCTTTCTAATCTTGAGCATCCAAGCCATTTCTGCTATACTTTATTAATACTAATTGTTTAATTAAGAGGGATAATATGAATCAGAATAAAGTAAATGAAATGCAGTCATCTACTATCACTGTTGAACTTGATGGAACAGATCCAGTTGAATGTGCCATCATCACAGTACTTACAGTAGCTGAAAATGATTATATCTTCCTTATCCCTATAAATGATAAGGGTGAGGATGTAGGTGATGACATCTGGGTATACAGATATGTAGAAGATGAAACTCATACAGCTGATAATCCTGATCTCCAGGAAGTAACTGATCCTGAAGAATTCGAACTTGTAGCTGCTGCATTCGATGATTATTGCGAAAAAAATGATCTGGAATTCTAATTCCAGATCATTTTTTCTTTATAACTTACCCAGTTTTAAATTAAAAGCTTACTTCTGTAGATATTGGTTTCTCTAGAAGCTCAGGATTTTCAATGAGCTTCTTTAAGAGTTTTAACGTCCTTGCATAATAATATCCATCTGCAATTCTTTCATCAATCGTCATTGAGAGATCTATCTGTTTTTTCATGGTTACATTTCCATCCATGTCATACACAGGTCTTCTCTTCTTTTTTCCTATTATCATAAAAACCGAAGTTGTTCCCCAATTTGTCATATGATGATATCCGGTATTAAGTCCGATAGAACCTAAATTAGTAAGGACTATGGAGCACTGATATGGATCCGAAGCGATCACTGACTCTGGCATCCAGCCGTGTCTATCAGCAACTCTAGCCATAGCACCAATAAAATGTTTGAATGGCAGCTTCTGGATAAAATTCATGCTCTCTGTAGATTTATCAACTGAAGTCTTACATAATTCAATCTGAGCATTTACCTTTGAACAAAGAGTCTTAAGGGTATCCGAATCTTCTGCCACGATTCTGGCAAGTGTTTCTTCTCCATCATCTTCAAAAGTCTTCTTCACTGTAAATGCTGCAGTAAGATTATTTCTCTGATATAGATTTTTATTTGCGATAAACCTGTTCATCTGAGGTCTTAGTCTGATAGTCTTTAATGCTGCCGTTATTATCACCTGAAATAGATTAATCTTAGGTCCATCAATTTCCTGATTAACTTGCTTAATATACTCCTCTGTCTTTGCAAGATTAATGGTTATCCTCATACAAGCTTCATTATCGCATCTATTAGGATACATGAGTGGCATTATATAATGCATTGAATCCAAGTCTCTGATAAGAGTACCGTCCCGTCGGTCTCCCCATCTTCTAGCCATTTATTTCTTCCCTCTTTCTCTCACTTATTATTTTGGGCTTCCAATAAGCCTTCCAATATAATAATACCTCTGCAAAGAGACACATTGGAATTGCTGCAAATATATCCAGCACTGAATGCTGCTTTACAAATGCAACAGAAATACAGATTGCTGCAGCCCAGATAATCAGCACTATCCTTAAGATAACTGAAATATCCTTCTTTTTAGCCCAAACTGATGCAATCGCAATGGAATAACCTACATGTAAGGATGGACACACCCCTGTAGGCGTATCTACAGAATATATTAATCCAACTAATTTTGTCAAAATATTAGAATGAATAAATTCATCCGGCCTTCCATACTGAACTGATGGCCAAACTATATAAACTATAACTGCTATGATCTGAGTGATTATTATGAAGATCTGCATCTTCTTAAAGCCCTCAATATCATAGAGCAACATATATAGAAGTGAACCCACAACAAAGAAATACCATGAAACATACAGGATGATAAAATATTCATTAAATGGGATAATATCATCCAGATGGCAATGAACCACATGACAGGCTGTTTCCGGTATAATTTTTTCAGTTACGGCATACATTACAAGATATCCTACCCATCCAAGCAATAGCAAAAGATGTGAGAACTCTGGAGTACGTATATTATTAAATCTTACTTTTCTATAATCTCTGACTGGTGTTTTCATATTCTTCAAATTACCAAACGTGTATTATAAGGATAATCCTTCTTTTTAATATTGGGATAAGGAACCACCTTATGACGTGGCTTCATATAAGCCATTTCTGATATTTCCTCCATAAGATAATCACAAATTCTTATTCGTTCTTCATGAATATCATTTTCATTATTAAAATAAACAGGCTTTCCAATGATAAGCTTCTTTAACTTCGGACAAACATAGAGTGGCACAAAAGGTATCTCTTCACTGGTTTCTTTATAATACCTTTTTGCCACATCCACAAATCCTTGTTGAAATTCATGTACGATATTATTATGTTCATCATAACATTCCGGAAAGATTATCACACTATCCCCTTCTTTAAGCCTTTTAACTGACTCTTTAAATGTGATAGCTACTCTCTTATCCTTATAAACAGGGATCGTATCAGCATTATTAAAAACACTGACTGATATTGGAGCTATGATATAAGAAAGTATTTTAAAGAAGAATCTTACTCCCTTAGGTTTATTACTCCAAAAATCCTTATAAGCATAAGATGGTACTTTTGAAAGATGCATCATCTCACTAATGCACCATATATATTTCTTTCCTGGAAAATATAACTGACAGGCAACCGGGCCATGCATCTGAGAATGATTGCCCACTACTATTGCCGGTCCCTTAGGAAGATTTTCTATTCCTTCCACATCTATATGAGGATAAATTGCCTTAGTTATCGCTCTAATAAATCTATAATTAAGAGAAATCTTCTTTTCCATAGATACTAGTCTTCTCTCTTTTTTCCCCAGAAGAAAAGTGCCACTGTACCAGGGCCTGTGTGACAGCCAATGGTTGCTCCGATATCAAATATTTCCACTTTTCCTTTAATCTTTGGAAATCTTTCAGCTATAAGGTCAGCTAAAGCCTTTGCACCATCCGGATCAGAATTGGAAATAAATACTTTATCGCTATATTCTATGCCATTATCTGCCAGTTCTTCCATCTTTTCTGCAGCTCTTAATATGGCTTTTTTCTTTGTACGGATCTTTTCTCTTGAAATAAGTCTTCCCATATAATCTACATTTAAAAGAGGACAGATGCTAAGAACCTTACCGATTGCTCCCGCTGTCTTTGAAACTCTTCCACCTCTTATAAAGAAAGTAAGATCTGATGAGAAAAACCAATGATTAACATTTAATTTATTCTCTTCAGCCCAAGTAAGTAATGAATCAATATCCATACCCTCTTCCTTAAGATCAGCCAGCTTATCCATAAATAATCCATAGCCCGATGATGCTTCAAGAGAATCCACTATATAAATCTTCTTGTCAGGAAATTGTTCCTTAAGAATATCTGCAGCTGTGCAAGCTGAATTATATGTTCCTGATATTCCGGAAGAAAGTGTACAGTGAAGTATATCCTTTCCATCCTTTAAAAATGATGTAAAATATTCCACATATTCACCAACACTTACCTGTGAAGTCTTGGCATCAGCCCCATCAAGCATTCTCTTATGAAGCTCTGAAGTTTTTATTGACACTCCCATGTCATCCTTATAAGAAACTCCATCTACCGAATAATTAAAGCATATATATTTAATATCTCTCTTCTCCATATACTCAGGAGTAAGATCAACAGTTGAGCAACAGCTCAGTACATATTCTGCCATTATAAAACCTCTTATTAATTAAAATGTTAAGTATATTCTCTATATTAATCATGAAATTATTTAATGTCAAACCTATTCATGCAAGGAAAAATCAGTATCCTCGTCAATCATTTCCAGCATAATACCAGCGAAACATGGGTCAAATTGAGTTCCTATATTATTTTCTATTTCTTCTCTTACCAGATTCTGAGGAAGCAATGGCCTGTAACTTCTGTTGGAAGTCATTGCGTCATAAGCATCGGCAACTCCTATTATCCTTCCCACTTCTGGTATATCTTCTCCCTTTAATCCGTCAGGATACCCTGTTCCATCATATCTTTCATGATGAAATCTTGCCCCCTGCCATATACCCGGAATTTCCGATATATTTTTAAGGATCTCACTTCCTATTACAGGATGAGTCTTTATGATGTCATATTCTTCTTCTGTAAGTTTTGATTTTTTATTTATTATCTCATCAGTAACGCCAATTTTGCCAATATCATGAAGTAGTCCGATATAATAAATGCTTTGCTGCATTTTCTCATCTTTTCCTGCACGACGGGCTATTTCTCTTGAATAACTGGCAACACGAGTAGAATGACCATTAGTATATTTATCCTTTGCATCTATGGTGCCAACTAAGGCTTTAATAATCTGATCTGTCATCTTTTCCATAGACTTTCTTCTTTCTTCAGCTTTTCTCGTCTGTTTATCAACCTCGGTCTGAAGATATTTCTTAAGATGCTCTAATTCCAGTATTCTTCCCACTCTCTGTATCATTACTTCAGCTATAAATGGCTTTCTGATATAATCCTGAGCTCCCACTTTAAAGCTGTCCACCTCAGAACTTTTTTCAATATCCGCTGTCAAAAAAACCACCGGAATATCTTTTAATCTGTCATTTTTCTTAAGATTATCCATAACTTCAAATCCATTCATATTAGGCATATGAATATCCAGCAAGATAAGAGAAGGCTCTATATCTTCTGCCATTTTAAGCCCTTCTTTACCACTCGTTGCAGAATAGACCTTATATTTTTTTTCTAAAATATGCTTTGCGATTCTATTATTCATAGAACTATCATCAATTATAAGTATGGAATCTTTCGTATTTTCGATATAAATACTGTTAAATGCATTCTCAACTACAGCTTTTAGATCCGGCAGGATAATAGGTTTTCTTATAAATCCAGCCGCACTAAGACTAAGAGCTTTCTGTTGATTTTTCTCATCAAAAGACCCCGTAAGAAAAAGAACTGGTATCTCATCTAAATACTCCATGGATCTCATCTTTTCATAAAAAGTAAATCCATCCATTTCAGGCATTTCAATATCAGTGATTACCAGATCAACTTTATTCTCAGATAAATATTTTAACGCTGCCATAGCATTATCAAATTCTTCCACCTGATAATCGCCCGCCTTCTTAAGACAGGCACTAAGTACTCTCCTGCTAATGGCATCATCATCTATAGTCAATATTCTTTTACTCATATAAAACTCCGATTCCCAAAGATAAAAATCAACTTCACTTTTCCCTATATACTGTAATAATTCAGTCCTAAGTATGATTTTATCATGTAAAGCGTTTCGACGTATGAAGATTCTATGAATAGTTATAAAAAGCAGAGGTGCACATCATTTTAAAGTGCACCTCTGTTTCTTACTTAAATATTCTATTTATCTCTTCTTCAGTAATTTCTCCATTTATAGTATAACTTAAGGCTTCACCATTTTTTCTTATATAATGCTCGATCTTTGCATATAATTCCCTTTCCACATAATAATGTAGAAAAATATATGATTTATAGTATTGAGAATTATCAACTGTTTCGCCATCATATGGAAACTGAGCATCATTTGAAAAATCAGATTCATCATTTAGATTATCAGTATCATTTGAATCCATTTTATAATAAAATTCATCAATAATACGTGCTGCCTCTTCTTCTGAATAACCCCCTTCATATAAACTCTCAGGAGTCACCTGCGTCTCATAACAAATTCTGTCTACGTAAAATTCATTTTGGGTAAAAGTAAAAAAGCAATAAA
The DNA here is from genome assembly GCA_902789175.1 of uncultured Lachnospiraceae bacterium. GTDB lineage: Bacteria > Bacillota > Clostridia > Lachnospirales > Lachnospiraceae > Eubacterium_Q. The sequence goes on along the minus strand of CADANF010000036.1, from coordinate 27,187 downwards.
CCGTATTTCCCCATTGATCAATTTCACCAATAATCCCATTTTCTCCAAGATAATTTAATTTATAAAAACTGATCTTATTGGCATAAACCTTACCATCATAATAATGAAGTACCAATAAATTATCATTATAAATACATTCCTCATCAGCAAAATCAGGTCCATCATCAATTTTTAGGACCACTTCCTTACTGCCATCACCGTCAAAATCTATCCTGAAAACTGCCCTAACCGAAAAATCCAAAATTGTTTTAGTTTCATAATAATAATAAGTGGCCTGATAATTCAATACCATATTAGACTTTGCATCACAAGTATAATATTCAATGTCAGAAATACCTGATAACACTTCTTTATACTTATCATCGATCTTTTTCTTTTCTTTTTCAGATAACTTATGATCCAGATCAATATTTATATACGCATCAAGCTCACTGTGTATCTCTGCCTCTATCAGAATACCATCGTCAAAGCTATAATCATCTGGGTCCTCATACATTATCTCATCTCTGGAATAGGACCTTTTTTTATACTCATTATCAAAATATTGATCTTCTGAATAATAATCATTTTCGAATAATTCATAATCGCATCCTGTTGTAGTAACGATCATTAAAGAAAGCAACACAGCTATTAAAGATTTTTTTATCAAATCATGCAAATGATTCATATTGTCTCCCTAGTGAAACTTATCTTATAAGCTAAAGTCTACTCAGAAAATAGATTTTCTCTCCACTCATGCCTGTCAAAATTATAAAATTTCACCTTATCCTCTGTAAAATTATTTATCTCCATGTCATATATATCTTTACTTACCACTTCATCATTCAGCATATATATTACCATACTGTTCATTATAATGAATACTACAGATTTCTGTTACTCCTTTCCCAAAAATGATCTAACAACATTTAATATGCCAACTAAAAGGCCGTGTTTCAAGTACCCTAATCCATTCTTAAGTACATCTTAAGAAAGTTAACATATTGTTTATTTTTAGTTTATTTTTCAGCTGGAACATATAACAATTTGTACATATTTTCGTCACTTTATCTTATATTTTTCCTTTGTTTTCTGTGAAATTTTGAACATATAAGTACTAAAGTACTGTTATAAAAATGAATATTATGCACTACTTTATCCGCCAATTAATCTCTTTATTTCCCGCCGCCGCAACCGTTTGCGTTGCTCTGTGTTTTTGAACATTTTTGCGTATTTTTGACAATCCCGGTAACGTTTTTAGTTAACTTTGCACGATTGACTCACATACTGTTGCGCTGTTATTCTTTTTGTATAGTAATACTGCGATTATTATGCTATTTTATATAGTCATTGCAATTAATAAAAAGGAGAATTTATGATGGGCAATTTGATTAACTGCATTAATATGACTACATCTGATTCTGGTATTATTAAGAATCTTTCTGGTAAAGGAATTAATACTATCAGATATTATGTTGGTGAGACTACAAATGGTAATACATTTTCTATAGCTGATATACTTCCTGTTGCAAAGGAAGCTGTTTCCCTCGGAATCAACTGGATCATGCATATTGATATGCGAAATATCATTACTTCTGACGGATCTTTGGTTCCAACAGAAGCACGTATGTTTATCAGAGCTTCAGAAAGAAAGACTTTTGAATTTGTATTAAAGAATCTTCAGATGCTTAAGAGCGAGAATGCTCTTCCTTCTATTGTTGAAATTGATTGTGAAATGAATGTTATCTTCCCTGAAGTTAAGCTGGGATCAGAAGATGAAAAGCGTGTCCTTAATGCAGCAATAAATGGTGCTAAGGCTGAAAACCCGGATATGAAAGTAATGTTTTATCTTTCATCTGGTCTTGATAATGAGGCTTGTAAGAAACCTGTTAACCGTTTCTTTGTAGCTGGTGGCAGACCTTTCGAATACCTTTCTGTTGACTTTACAGGCAAAGGACTTTCAGATTTATATACATTAAGTCAGAATATCAGTGATCTTTCAAGAAGATTCGAGAAAGATATCATAATAGTTGAAACATCAGATACTTGCGACGATGAATTATCTGATGTATTAATTCAATCACTTGCAGCGGTCCCACTTGAGAGAGGACTCGGAGTTATATTCTCAGATAAGACTGTCTGCTAGGGATATGCAACAATATCATCCCTTATAAAAAACTGCGGAAGGTTAGTTACCTTCCGCAGTTCTTTTTATTTATCATCTTTTTTCTTTTTATGTTTATCTTTTGATTTTTTCTTATTATGTTCCTTCTCCATCTTCTTCTCTGACTTCGCCTCTTCTTCTTTAAGGAAATCAGCTACTGGAGCTTCCTTCTTTTTTTCAGGAAGCACAGGATCGATAAAGAGTGATTCATAATAATGGTAAAGAGCTTTATACTCTTCACTGTAACTGTCATTTGCATGTCCATGCATCTCATCAAAATCCCTGTCTCCGCCTACACGCTTGATAACGTGAAGTGCAATATTAGAACAGTGAGATGAAATTCGTTCAAAGCAGTTGATCAGATCAAAAAGTGCAACACCACCCTGAATTGAACAGGTTCCGTTATTAAGTCTTTCAACATGATGAGATTTTATTATTTCTTTTAATTTATCTACTGACTCAGAAATCGGCTCAACTCTTATTGCAAGGGAAGCATCCTCATCAGAGAAAGATTTAAATGTAGTCTTTAATACATAGTCTACAGCACTTATAATAGTATTAACTTCCTTATGACCACTTGGTGAGAAATGAATGCCCTGCTCATTTTTATCCCTTGCCACATAGGCTATATTCATGCAGTAGTCACCAGTTCTCTCCAGATCACTTATGGAATTAAGTATCTCAGATACTACCAGTTTCTCATCGTTAGAAAGTCGCTTTCTATCGATCTTTATGATATATGCTGTAAGAAGAGTCTCACATCTGTCGATAAAATTCTCATTTTCTTCTAATTCAATAAATTTGTTGGCATCATATTCATAGATAAGACTTGTAGCTGTCTTATAGTTCTCATAAATAGCATCTTTCATCTCTCCAACAAGTGTCTTACACTGCTCAAGAGCGATGGTTGGTGTATTGAGAAGTCTTTCATCCAACCTCGCAAGGGCTGTATCTGTCTTTGATTCCTCTTCTCCACCAACAAGTTTTGCTGTAAACTGAGTAAATTTCTCAGTAAATGGAAGAAGGATTATACTTGTAAGGAAGTTGAATCCAAAGTGTACATTTGCTATATCACCACGGTTAACAACCTTTTCCATAAATGGAAGTCCTACTGTGTAATAAAGTCCATAGATAAGTAAAAGGAATATTATGGCACCAAAGATGTTCATAAAAATATATGAAATCTGTACTCTTTTTGCTTTTTTATTCGCACCGATACCTGCCATAACGATTGGCATACATTTACCGATATTCTGTCCTATGATAATAGGGATTGCTATACTAAATGTTACTGTTCCTGTAGCTGAAAGAGCCTGAAGGATACCTACTGATGCTGATGAACTCTGGATTATAGCTGTAATGATAATACCGATCAAAACACCAAGTATAGGATTTGAAAATGATACAAATAATTTCTGGAACTGTGTTGATTCCCTAAGTGGTTCAAATACTTCTTCCATTATTGTCATACCATAGAAAAGAATTCCAAGTCCTATAAGGATTCCTGCAATATTCTTAGGTTTTTTCTTTTTAATGAAAAGAAGGATAAATGCACCGATAGCTACAAGCATTGGAGCAAATGAAGATGGTTTTAAAAGCTGAAGGACAATACTTCCTGAACCAAGATCACCTAATCTAAGGATCTGGGCAGTTACTGTACTACCGACATTGGCACCGAATACAACAGGTACTGCCTGTATTACTTTCATGATACCCGCATTAACAAAACCAATAAGCATTATGGTGGTAGCTGCAGAACTCTGGATTATAGCTGTTACAGCTGTACCGAGAGCCCAACCTTTAATACTTCCAACGCCTTTTTTCTTACTTGTTGTGAGTTTCTCAAGAATTTTCTCTAATTCACCGCCAGCTAACTTTTCAAGTGACTGTCCCATAAGACTCATTCCATAGAGGAAAAGTCCTACTCCTCCAAATAATTTGAGAATTGAAATAATGTCCATATTATTCTCCTTAAATTTTCCCTTTTTGACTATGCATTCATAGTCTTTACTCTAAAATAATATCTGCGTATTCCGTTATATTATATCAGTTAGTCTCTATGGTCTTCAATATTTTTTTATAAAGAATACATAGGAAAAATATATAGAAAAATGCAATCTACAACTCATACGAAAAAAAATCCTCTGATTTATAAAAAACCAGAGGACTAAAAATTACCATTATTTACTTATTCGTTATAAGCATTTTAAGCGCTTTACCAAGGCTTATCTTGTTACCTTTGTAAAGGGACATCATCTTATATAATCTACCAGCTATTATTATAAGCACAACTGATACTATTACCATAAGTCCCATACTAAGTGCTGCCTGAAGGGTAGTTAAAGCATTTGTGATTATTCCTGCAGGAAGCATAAGAGCTGCTATAGTTGGAACATAATAAAGCCATTCAACAACTTGAGTAGAATCTAATCCTCCGCAAAGGAATACTGCAAAGAAGCTGGCTACAAGAACCAGTACATATATAGATGCATTTGACTGAGCCTCTTCTCTTGTAGAAGAAATAGATCCTCCGATGGCAGCTAAGGCCATAAAGATAAGGAAACCAGCTATAAGACCTACTATTGCAATGATTATACTGATCGGTTTAAATACTCCAAGTCCTGAAAGAGCTTTGATAAGTACTATCGCAGGATTATAAGTTGTATCCATTAATTTGCATACTATTTCAAATCCTCCGAAAACGCCTCCAAGAAGGGCTCCCACCCAGAGGATCATCTGCAGGAGACCTGCGCATGACGCACCTAAGAATTTTCCTAAAATAAGTGCTTCCGGCTTGACTGATACAAGCATTGTATCCATAAGCTTGTTTGCTTTTTCAAGTACTACATTCTGTGAAAGAGCTGTAGAGTAAGAAAGGATAAGGAAATATAAAAGCATTACATTTGCATATGTAAGGATAACTCTTACTACCGGGAGATAACCCTTAACAGCATCATTTTCTCTTACAGTAAGTCCGTTTTCTTCAACCTTTTCTTCATTTGCTTCTGCAGCTTCTGTCTTTTCAACACTATATGACTTACCGCTTGAGTAACCTGTTGAAGTATAAACTGTTGAGTCATATCCTACACTAAGACTTGAAAGCTTCTGAATATCGAGACCTAAAGCTGATAATGTAAAAATCTGTCCTGATTTATCAATCAGCTTAAGGAAATTTCTTACTTTGTCCTTTTCTAATTTTGTTTCCTTTGGAAGAATTATATCAGCACAGAGATTTCCTTCTGAATCCTTAGTGATATCAAGGATAAAAATATCCTTTCTTTGAAGTTTTTCAATTTCAGCTAACGCCTGATCAACACTTCCAAAAGTCTTATACTTAATAGCAGAATAGTTTTCCTCTCCTACATAATTAAGGAAACTAAAGTCTGTATCTTTTGCATATTCATCCACTACATAAACTGTATTAGTTCCACAAGCTTCTATCTTTTCTTCTGCCTCTTCTTTATTCTTGTTTGATACAAAGAATATTAAACCGGGAGCAACAAGAAGAAGCAGCATTACTATGATTGTAAATACCCTATAGGAACGGCTTGATGTTGCGTTCTTAAATGTGAACTTAAAAACTTTTCCAAAATTCTTAAACATCCTACTTCCTCCTATTCTCTTGCCATCTTAATGACATCAATGAATTTTGCTTTCTTTGAATCATTGATGATAAGTTTTCTATAAGTCTTTGCACATATAAAGAATATGAGTACTAAAAGAATTATCTCTATTCCATAGGAAACTATTCCCACTAACCAGCTTATCTTTCCTGTAGCAAGAAGCATTGCATTAGAGAAGAAACTTACAGGAGGAACTATAGCCATCACATTGTAAACTATGTCCTTATTCTGTATCATCGCTGGAAGCATTATTGAAAGCATATATCCTAACATTCCCACCATTAATACAGAACTTGTAGCTGACTGCTGATCTTCAGGCTGAACACATGTACTTCCCATGATACCGCTTAAGATACCAAAGAATAAGATAGCAATTACTACTGAAAATACTATAAGTACTGTATATCCTGTACCAAACTTAGTTAATACACCAAACTTAAATGCATCTCCCTGGGCTTCAGTGTCATATCCAAGATTTTCCATTACCTTTGTAGCTATATTATTTCCAATGATACCTAAGATAAGTGTTACCAGAATATATGTCAGAGTACCAAGTATCTTACCGAAAATAAGTGCCATAGGTCTTACTGACACAAGAAGTGTCTCAACTAATTTTGAAGTCTTTTCTTCATTTACAGAAGCTATAATATAGGATGCTGAAAATGTTGATACGAAGAATACTATGATAGAAAACTGAAGGATATATGATGTAAGACTAGATGCTGATATAGCCCCTGATTCCTTTTCATCAAATTCTTCCTGTGAATATACTCTTCCTGTACTAACACCATTTTGAAGTGAAGCAGAAACACTTTCATCAATTCCTGCTTCAGCTATTCTTCCATTAGAAACCGTCTGCATAACTTTTTTTGCTATTGATTCCGCTTCTAAAGATGATACAACTGAATCATCTGAAATGATAACATTATAATTCTCTTTACGCATTCCGTTTTCTGTATCAGCAGAAATGACTAAGATCACTCCATCCTTTGCTATTTCTGCTTTATCATCATCAGAAAATGTAATCTCTGTATCCTGATAATCCAAAAGTGACATTACAATATCATCTTTTGAAAGGCCGGATCCTGACTTATCAACAACTGTAATACTCTTTACTTTTAATTCATCAACAGATTTCTCTTGGATACCTTTTACTGTTTTTTGTCCCTGGTTAGACATTATTATCATAAGAGGAGACATTATTGTCAGCATAAAAACAAACATGATCATAGAAATAAGATATGTCTTATTTTTAAATGTCTGAATAGCAGTAAATTTAAATACCTTAGAAATCCCCTTGAAACTGTAGATATTTTCTTTCTTATTTACTGCTTTCATTCCTGTCCCACCTCTTTTACAAATATCTCATGAAGTGTGAGTTCGCTGAGTTCAAATCTTATAACTGTTATACCTGCATCAATTATCGCCTTAAGTAATTCCTGAGCCTCTTTATCCCCAGAAACCTTAATATGGTATTCTCCTTCTTTTTCTGTAATGACATTTGCATTTTTTTGCTTCAAGATGTGACTTACGTCTTCTTCAGTCTTAAGGAGAAGATTTACACGTCCATAAGATTTCTTAATCTCATTTAAATTACCCTGGACAACTGCTTTTGATCTGTTAAGGATCGTAATATTAGTACAGAACTCTTCAACCGCTTCCATCTGATGGCTTGACATGATGATATATTTACCAGCCTTTATCTGTTCTCTTATTACATCCTTTAAGATATCTGTATTTACAGGATCAAGACCTGAAAATGGCTCATCTAAAACTAACAGATCTGGATCTGAAAGCATTCCTATAAGGAACTGAATCTTTTGCTGATTACCTTTAGAAAGCTGATCTGGATTAAGAGGTTTCTTCTTCTTTTTTCTTACAGGTCTATTTGCCCCAAATCTGAGAGCCGGCTTCTTATTATCAGTAATTGACTCAAATGAAACCTGGTTCTCATCATCTCTTTCATCCTTAAATTCATCTGGATATATATATTCTACTAATTTAAGCTTCTCTGCCCAGTATCTGATCTTCTTATTAAGATCTTCTCCTGTAACACCACGAAGCTCGCCAAAATATCTGATCTGATCTAATAATGTATATTTTGGATAAAGTCCTCTTTCTTCAGCGAGATAACCAATATTACAATTATCAAAATTGATAGGCTTATCATCCCAGAGAGCTTCTCCACCATCCTTATCAAGCATTCCCAGCATCATACGAATGCTTGTAGTCTTACCTGCACCATTAGTACCAAGAAGTGCATAAACTCCCGGCTCCTTCATTTCGAAAGAAAGGTCATCTACTACTGTCTTTGTGCCATACTTTTTAGTTAAATTTCTAACGACGATTCCCAAAATATCGTACCTCCTGTCTATTTGTTTTATGCTTCGTAGTCTATGCAGACTCTCTGCTTTGTATTAGGTCGGACAACTCCATCGGCTACTTTTACATGTTCAGGATGAACTGCGTATCCCTTAAGTGCTTCCTCATCCTCAAGTTCACTAAAGAGCATAAGATCTGCATTACTTGACTTTAATTTGTCAATCTGAACATTTACATAGAGAAGTCCTAGTACTTTTCCTACCAATCCCTCAAGTCCTTCTTTAATCTCTACTTTTACCCTGTCTTTTTCTTCTTCTGAAAGCTCATCTTTAAGCTGCCATAAAATAATATGTCTTACCATATTCCCTCCCTTATTTTTTCATTTCAATTTTTTCACAATTTTTTCATTAATTGTCAGTCGACCTTGTTATTGTAACATAACAAAAACTTCCTTGCATCAAATTTCCCCTCCAACTGCTAAACTAATCATTTCATAAAGAGAATCTTTATTTTTAGTTTCCATAGATAACAGCATCCAAAGTTTAATATAGACAGCAATCGGAGCTATCCCTTCAATTTTTCTGACGTTTAATAAGTTATAATCTTTTGTGCTTTCGTATGAAATTCCTTCACTGGCTCCTGTAATAAAAACATCAATATTCTTTTCTTTAAGTTTAATGAGAAAATCCTTTAATCCCTTTGTTTCCATAGGAAGAGTTCCTGAATGATATGTACCAAGAACTACTGCCTTTATCCTTTCATCCACATCAGGATAAACAATACCAGGATAAGGTTCTATCCTAAGTATCATATCTGATGTCTCATTAAATCCATCAGCTGTTAATGGCTGCATCTGATCCTCTTTTTCTGTATATGAAACATTTTTGATAATCTTCTTTCCGTCATATACTCCAAAATATTTATCTTCCAAAGAGTACATGTCAGCTGAATATGCATAGGAAGAAAGTATCCTTGAACCTCTGTTTATATAGGTTATCTTATCTTTATTTCTATATGGCACAAATGTTCCTTTTATAGACTTATCTGTAAGAGCTTCTCTTATAAGTGCCACAGCTGCATCCATATTGTATAACCCATTCGCCTCTTCATTTTCTATTGGTTTATCTGATGAAACTATGCAGACAGGCACTTTAGAAAGTCCAGTCACATAAGATAAAAGAGCTCCTGAATACTGAAGTGTATCAGTTCCATGAGTAACGATTATGCCATCGTAACCTTTATCAAGATTTTCCTTTACAGAAGCGGCCAGTACTTTCATATTACTTCCCATGCTGTTTTCACTGAGAAGTGTATATGGTTCCAATGTCTCATATGAAAAGTCGATACCAAATTTTTCCTCATATGCCTTGATTATTTTATAAGGTTTTCCTTTCTCAAGAGAGATAAATTCATCACCAGTGGTACTTCCTATAGTTCCACCTGTAAATATAAATAAAATCTTCATTTTAATCATTCCTTTGTATTTTTATTCTATTTATTAATTCTCTTTAATATCTTCATATAGATGATTTTACACATAAAAAAGGGTTTGGCAAAGCCAAACCCTATATCTCTTACCAGTTAGCATCAAAAATCGTGATTACGACCTTTGGATCATCTTTGAATCTTCTCTGAACGTCAGCCAAAAGATCATATAATTTTTTATTCATCTTTGGCATAAGTAATGCCTCTTTTTTATTATCCGTCAGTATAATCTGGTCACCTTTTACGGATTCAACATATCTCATATATGCCCCTTCTTTAGCAACCGATATACCATATCTTCCGCCAAATCCAAACATGATGTCCTCCTTCTCCCCCGCAAAGCTTTAATCTCTTACCTTATGATATCACATTTATGAACAAATGCCACCTTTTTTTCATATGTTTTTTGTATAATTTTCTGATAGCTTCTTATATCAAGGCATTTAAACAAGGTACGTTCAAAATAGTATTTTTAGATATCAGCCTTCCAAAGGCCATGGAGATTGCAATATTCATATGCGGCAACTGCCTTCTCACCTTCAGCAAGAACAAACTCTGCCACTGGTTCATCTCCTGGTTTAAGATCCTTCTTCTGATATCCCTTATCTGTTTCTAAGATGATAAACTGAATAAAATGTTCAGGCATCATAGGATGTGCTACTGATCCAACCGCTACTTTAATTTTATTACCATCAACTGTAACTTGAGGAACATGCTTTTCCACAGCAGCATCCACTGTATTTGGAACAACTTCAGTCATTGTTTCACCACAGCATTCAGGTGTACAACCTGTTTTAGCTGTTAAAAATGTTACAAAGTTTCCACACTTATTACATCTGTAAAATACCATAACTAACCCTCCAATAAATTATATTATTCTTTATCTTTACTGATCATTTTTCATGAATTACAGATCAGATCTTATGATTTAGAAATTATCTTCATGAATTTCAAAATAGCTCTGTGGATGATTACATACAGGGCAAACATCCGGAGCTTTTGTTCCAACTACGATGTGACCGCAATTTCTGCATTCCCAAACTGAAACGCCTGCCTTTTCAAATACAGCCTTTTCTTCAACGTTTGAAAGAAGCTTTCTATATCTTTCCTCATGACGCTTTTCAATTTCAGCTACTCCACGGAACTTTTCAGCAAGTTCTGGGAAACCTTCCTCTTCTGCATCCTTTGCCATCTGAACATACATATCTGTCCACTCAAAATTTTCTCCATCTGCAGCAGCCTTTAAGTTAGCAGCTGTATCTCCAAGAAGGCCTAATTCCTTAAACCACATTTTTGCATGTTCTTTCTCATTATCAGCTGTCTTAAGGAAAAGAGCTGCAATCTGCTCATATCCTGCTTTCTTTGCAACTGATGCAAAATATGTATATTTATTTCTTGCCTGAGATTCTCCTGCAAATGCATTAAGAAGATTCTGCTCTGTCTTTGTACCTGCATACTTATTCTTTGCTTCTGCAGGAATAAATACATCTTTCTGATGGCACTTTGGACACTCCTCTAAAGCTTCTTCACCTTCATACTCATATCCACATACCTTACAAACATACTTCATAATCACCTTACCTCCTGCTAAGTTGTTTTCCTAAAAAAATTGATGATACTATATGTATCATCTACCATTGTAACTTATATCAGTTTCATTTCCAACTAAATTGTACAAACGCCATAATTATTTCACACATTGTCTTTTTAAATAAAGAGCAATAAGCCAGTCGCTATGCCAGAAACAAATCCAACTACCACGTCCGTTGGATAATGAACTCCCCCTACAACTCTAAGTACCGCAAGCATTATTGCTATGATGATACAGATAACACCAAGAACAGGATCAATACATAAGACGCACATTGCTATAACTGCTGCAGAATAAACATGTCTGCTAGGCATTGACTGTCCCTTTTTATCTTTCCTTATAAGCTGGTCTAAATCCCAGCTTTCATAAGGCCTCTTTCTATTTATCGCCCTACGTATGATAGTAAGCAGGACAAAACCGGTACCTGGAATTATCACAAATGGTGCCGCTGTTAAAATTGAACTTTTTAGATTTTCAATCTTCCATAGATCTTTAATAGGATTTAATGTCCCCTTCTCATAAAAAAATGAATTAACAAGAACCATCATATAAGAAAAATACATAATGAACTCTACACCCTTATTTATCAAAAAAAGAGTATGGCTTATATCTTCTTTTTTTCTTAACTTTGAAGTTATTTTTTTATAAAAAATGTCATAGTCCTTTGATTCTTTCATGCTACCCTCTTATATATATCCGCAGTATCTTTATAAATTTTAGCTTTTTTATTTTTTTTTATCAAGTCTCAAGCCAAAAGTTCAATTTTATATTGTTCAGAAATTCATTTTATGTTATAACTAAAAAGTAATTTGAACTTTTTTTACAAAAGGAAAGGATTCATTTATGCAGGAAACATTTGCGGAACGCCTTAAACTGGCGATGAAAAATGCCCATATGAAGCAGGCTGACGTTATCCGAGCGGCAAATGAACTTGGTATAAAGCTTGGCAAAAGTCATATGAGTCAATATGTAAGTGGAAAGACTATCCCAAGGGAACAGATGATAAAAAGCCTTTCCGATATTCTTCATGTTGAGCCAGCGTGGCTTATAGGTGAAGAAAATAGCAACGAGACAACAGACAGATCAAATAGTTCAATTTCAACAGATACAATTGAACAAACCGGTAACAATGGCAATAGTCCAGAAAGGTCAGATAATATGAGAGAATTTTGCAAAAGTTCAAAATTAGATAATGTTCTTTATGATGTTCGTGGTCCAGTACTTGATGAAGCTAACCGTATGACAGCTCAGGGGACTTCTATCCTTAAGCTTAACATCGGTAATCCGGCACCATTTGGTTTTAGAACTCCTGATGAAGTAGTTCATGATATGAGCGCACAGCTTACTGAAACTGAAGGTTACTCTGATTCAAAAGGTCTTTTTGCTGCAAGAAAAGCTATCATGCAGTACGGCCAGATAAAGAATCTTCCAAATCTTTCTATTGATGATATTTATACAGGAAACGGCGTAAGTGAACTTATCCAGCTTTCTCTTAACGCTCTTCTTAATGATGGTGATGAAGTCTTAGTTCCTGCTCCTGACTATCCTCTCTGGACAGCCTGTGTAAATCTTGCAGGTGGTAAGGCAGTTCATTATCTTTGTGATGAAGAATCTGAATGGTATCCTGACATTGATGATATGAGAAAAAAGGTCACTGCAAATACCAAAGCCATCGTTATAATCAATCCAAATAATCCAACCGGTGCCCTTTATCCTGTTGAGATCCTTCAGCAGATTGTTGATCTTGCAAGAGAATATCAGCTTATGATCTTCTCTGATGAAATCTACGACAGACTTGTTATGGACGGCCTTAAGCATACTTCTATCGCAAGCCTTGCTCCTGATCTTTTCTGCGTAACATTTAGCGGCCTTTCAAAGTCTCACATGGTGGCAGGTTATCGTATCGGCTGGATGGTTCTTTCAGGTAACAAGCGTATCGCTAAGGACTACATCGCCGGCCTTAATATGCTTTCAAACATGAGGCTCTGTTCAAATGTTCCTGCCCAGTCTATCGTTCAGACTGCCTTAGGTGGTTATCAGAGTGTTAATAATTATATAGTTCCAGGCGGAAGAATCTACGACCAGAGAGAATTTATCTACAATGCTTTATGTGATATCCCAGGTGTCTCAGTTGTAAAGCCAAAGGCAGCATTTTATATCTTCCCTAAGTTAGATAAGAGATTCAATATAACTGATGATGAGCAGTTCGCTTTAGACCTTCTTCACGATAAGCACATCCTTATCACAAGAGGCGGCGGCTTTAACTGGCCAAATCCGGATCATTTCAGAATTGTTTATCTCCCAAGAATCCAGGTTCTTTCCGAGTCAATGGATAAACTTAAGGATTTTCTTTCATATTATAGACAGTAAGGATCTGTTTAAAATTTTGTCGACAGATTTTTAAAATCAACGTATACTAAAAGCGATAAGCAGAGTTTGGCTTATCGCTTTTTTTGATTTTTATCAGAAACACACATTATATTCTAGAGGTTATTTTAATGTCCAACGAATCAAAGAAATATCAGATCATTTACATTTTTATGCATATCTTTTTCTGGATATCATATCTTATAAGCTGGAGTTATACTGCTGTTTACCTTACCTATAGAGGTCAAAGCAGCACTACCATTGGGCTTGTTACAGGTATTGGCGCTATCATTTCTGTTATAGCTCAACCGCTTCTTACTTCATTTATCGAGAAGAGCCATTTTCTGGATATTAAAAAGTTAATTATTTTTATAAAAATGTTATCTCTTGGCTTCGCAGCCCTGATTCATTTTATTCCTACAAATGGTCTGCTTATTATTGTTCTTTTTACTTTGGTTTGTATGCTGGATGTATCTCTTACATCTATGTATAACTCTATTTGTATGGATACTGTTAATCGAGGAATAAATATTAATTTCGGTCTTGGAAGAGGTGCTGGATCCTGTTTTTACGCCATTTCATCTGTTGTTTTCGGATACCTAGTAAAGGACGCAGGTCCTGGAATTCTTATGCCGCTTTACATTTTATTCAGCCTTCTTGCTGTTATGGCAGTTGTGGCATTTCCATATGTAAAGCCTGCTTTGAATAAAGGAAATGTTGTTTTAGAAAAAAATGATAATGATTTAGAAAGGGCCGGCGGCTCAGATAAAAAAAGAAATGGGCTTTTCTCAAAATACCCATTTCTTATGCCATTTCTTGTGTCTACCGTTCTTGTTTTTATGGGACACAGCATGTTCAATATGTTCCTTATAAATGTTATAGAGCGGGCTAAGGGAGACTCTTCTTCTATGGGGATCGCTCTTGCTATTGCCGCTGCAACAGAACTTCCTGTAATGTCTTTTGCTACAAAACTTTCCAAGAAGTTTACTACAACAAAACTTCTTATGATAAGTACACTATTTTTTACATTTAAGATGTTACTGTCTTTCTTCGCATTTAATATGGCGATCCTTTTCATTGCTCAGTTTATGCAATGCGGCGCATTTGCAATTTATACACCGGTTGCAGTTTATTACATAAATGAAAAGCTTGAAAGCAAAGACCGCGCCATGGGCCAGTCCCTTAATGGGGCATTTTCTCTTGGCCTCGGAGGCGCTGTCGGAAATATCATCGGCGGCGTGATCGTGGATAATTTCGGAGTACCTGCCATGATCCTCTTTGCAGCTGGTATCTCATTACTTGGATTTTTCTTTATGCTCCTCGCAAAAAAGCGCGGGTAACCCCGTCACCTAGTATAACGTTCGCAAAATAACTGGACTAATGCGCTACGTAGGCGTAGCGGGCTACGCTGAGGATTTTTGAGGCGTGCTATCGATGTAAGCAGGCAAGCATTCGGTCCAGTTATTTAAGTGACGTTATACTAGGGCCACCCCACTACAGCTGTATTACTCGAGTGGCATATTTTAATATTTCTTCATCATGAGTTACCATGATTATCGTAGTTCCGTCCTTATGAAGTTTTTCAAATAACTTCATTACAACTTCCTTATTTCCTGCATCCAAGCTTCCTGTGGGCTCATCTGCAAGAAGCAACTTACATTTCTTTAAGAACACTCTTGCTATTGCTACTCTCTGCTGTTCTCCGCCGCTAAGAGTATATACCTTACTCTTTAGTATGGTCTTATCCAGTCCTACTTCTACATTCGTATATTTATCAAACCTATTTGTGCTATATTATTACCTAATACATATAAAACCGCTAATGAAAAAATCACAAAGTAACAAATTAAAAAAATGCCAAACAGCATTATATTCTTTTTTACATAAATTAAAACTGAAAAAAAATCAAATTTGATTATTAATATGACTAAAACCACACTCAAAGAACTAAAGCTTACAATAATTGATGATTTAAATATATCTTTTATTTCTTGTTTTAAAATATCTAACCATGAAAAACCTTGAGAAAAACAAATGGCATATTCTGCATTTCTTGAAAATGCATAAATAATTACAGCAAGAAAGAAAAATAATGTCATTACAGCAAGATATTTTTTATTTTCATCTTGGTAATCATAATATTCAAATTTCTCGTATGATTTTTGATAACCCATTTTTTCCAACATTTTTTCATATATTGGTGCATATTCTGATTCTATCCATATAGTTATAGATGATAAATTTATATCATTTATTTCAAATATTTTTTCATATGGAAGATATCTTTCAATCGTGTCCTTAAAAAAAAAGCCATATATTCTCAACTCTCCATTTTCAGGCTTTGTTGAATATATTTTTTTATTTTCAAAAGTTTCTCCCTGTAATTCACATTTCCAAGATGCAGGATTGTTGCATATACAATAATAATCTTTATTACCTTTTTCATTATAATATTCTAACATTAAATCTAAATTATACTTATTTGCAGTATTATAAATCTGCTCTGCAACTTCTTTATTTAATACTGTATCTGGTTTAGTATAAATCTCTTGTTTTTTACCTCTATATATATTCTTTTCAGACTCAATTATAAATGAATTAATCAATAAAAATGACATTAATAATAAGTTTAAAAAAAGAAGTCCTAATACAATTGTCTTTTTCTTCATATATTTTTCCACATTTATATAAAACCTATCTGCGTTGCATTTACTGCTCCAGCAATTGACAGTGACAGCATAGCAGAAAGTACAGCTATTGATGCTAATTTTTTGATTTTTCTCATATACAATTTCTCCTTTTAAAATAAAAATTTACACTTATTGGAAAAAGCTGTATACTTAACTAGTACTTTATCAAATAAGTGCACAACGTTTTTGGACTCTGGGTATTCGCGAATTTTACTACCCAGAGTTCTTTTTATATATTGCAGAATAAGAACTGCTATATATCACAGATTATTTTTCATCAAAAAAATGGAAGTTTCAGAACGTCAAAAAATCATGACAAAAAACATATAAAATAATACTATTTGAACCGATACCCCATAAAATTTTGATAGATATATTAAAAAAAAAAAACAAAAGTCAATATTATTTAATGCGATTTCTTCACATTTTTTTCACGTTTTATTCACATATCTTCACAGCTTATTTTTTTATGTAGAGTGTTTAGCACTCTCTTTTTATCCAGGCTCCAAAGGGGTTCTATAAGCAGTTTTCTTGGCCCGTCCCCTGTCATCCTGTGTATTACAGTATTTTTCGGAAGTATTTTAAGACAGTCCACTACAAGGTCTGTATATTCTTCCATGGTTAATATCTTAAAATGTTCCTTCTCATATTCTTCAGCTAGTTTTGTATTTTTAAGCACATGTAAAAGCTGAAGTTTTATGCCGTCCAGTGCCGGCGTAAGATTTGCTAAATATCTTACAGTATTTAACATATCTTCTTTTTCTTCTCCCGGAAGGCCTAAGATTACATGAACTATAACTTCTATATTTCTTTTCTTTAAATCCCTATAAGCCTTTTCAAACACCTCTAACTTATAGCCTCTATTGATATGTTCTGCAGTTTTTTCATTTATTGTCTGAAGACCTAATTCTATCCAGACAGGCTTTATATTATTAATTTCCTGAAGCATATCCAGTATCTCTTTCCCAAGACAGTCCGGTCTTGTACCAATGGAAAGCCCCACAATGGATTCATCTTCTATTGCTTCAAGATATAGCTTTCTTAGCTTCTCTGGATTTCCATAGGTATTAGAAAAGGACTGGAAATAAGCAATATATTTCCTGTCCTTTGCCTCAAGTGACTTTGGCATCTTACTTTCGACTCTCATCTTTGCTAAGCGTATCTGTTCCTTTACAGGAAGAAGTGGCGCAGCAAAATCTCCTGAACCGCCTTCAGAACAAAATGTACAGCCTCCTGTACTTACTGTTCCATCACGATTAGGACAACTGCATCCACTTTGAAGTGAGATCTTATATACCTTAATCCCATATTTATTTTTTAAATGATCTGATAATGATATATATTTCATTTAGCTATATCACTCTTTTTTATTCTCTGCCAAACACACCTTTATCACGTATACTTTACATATGAAAAACACCATAGCTGATAAATGATACTATTGTTGAAGCAAGTACAAGTCCGATAAGAATCGCAAGACTTGCTTTCTTAATATCTATCTCAAGGACTGAAGAAATAAGTGCTCCTGTCCATCCCCCAGTACCTGGAAGAGGAATCCCAACGAAACCTACAAGGCCGAAAAATTCAGCCTTCTCAACTCCACTCGATTTCTTATGAGCTCTTTCTTCCATCTTTCTTACAAGGCCACCAAAAAGCTTAGTCGGTCTCATCCAGTCAAATATCTTTCTAAGGAACAAAAGAATAAATGGAATCGGGATTATATTTCCGATAAATGAATAAAAAATCGCCTGTCCCAGTGATAATTTTAAAAGTCTTGCTACTATAATGCCACCTCTAAGTTCAACCATCGGAACCATAGAAATAAGCGATACAAATATTTTTGGTGATATTCTTCCTGCCAAATGCAGCTGATACCATGTTACAAATGCGTCCATACCGTCTCCTAAAACTTAAAATTCAAAAAACTTATCTTTCAATTTATATCATATACTATGTTCTAAGTCAAAGTTCCTTGGAAAATATCCTTATTCCGTAAAAAAATATCTTTATTTTTGAAGTAAATAAATATCCATATGATAAATCTTATTTTCCTTAAGATTAAAATTCCAATCATAAGAATCTTTAATTATTATCTTTTCCTTATAATTTTCTTCCAGGTCAATTCTTCCTTCTATTGCTCCTTCTACGCCGCCTGATTCAAAAGAAAAAAGGCAAAGATTATTTGCCGCTGCAATAAGACTTTTATTAAATTCAGGAATAAACTTCTGATTTAATCTCTTTACTTTTTCCATAAATTTAGAAGATAAATATAAGTCCTCCAAGGATTTACTTTCATTATCTAAAAGCCCTGCATTATAAAGATTTTCAATGATTATTTCAAATATATATGGGAACATTGAAAATAACTGGCTATGCACTCCGGCGCATATTAATACGTCACATCGTGGTATATCATTATTGATGCTGATTCTATCTTCCATACCTTTTATAAAATCATATGCATTTATGTCAAGTTCTTCAAATGAAATCCTTCCTTTGACATTTCCTGCAATGATCAGCATTTTATTTAAGAATTCTCTATATTCATTCTCACCAATCCCTGTAAATGTTTGAAGAATATAGTTTACATATTTTTTATCATTGAAGTATTTTTTCCCATTTTCATCAATATCCATTACAGTAATAGAATACTTTTCTTTTAATCTTTCTATATCTACATCATTGCAGAGTCCACCACCAGCAATTAAAAGCTTAAGTTTCTTTTCCGAAGAGGCTGCAGAGGTTTCACATTTTTCATATGCTTTGATCAAAAGATCAGTAAGATGCTCTCTATAATCCTTCCATTCCTGATATGCATTTTCTATATAAAAACTGTTTACTATACTCCTGTAAAGATCCATTTTTATCCCCAGTGTCCTTAATTTTTTTACTAACGCATCCATTATAACACATCGAGCAAGACATCACACAAGATGTAGCTCTCGCGAGCATCAGCTAGATGTAGCTCTCGCGAGCATGAGTAAGACATCACACAAGACGTACATTACTTACACAATAAAAGGATGGCAGACGAATCTGCCACCCAAATATATAAAAGATTTTTTTGTGAGTTTGTATTTATTTCTTTTTTATATCCGTTTAATAATGAGCTATATTCTTAATTACTCTCTACCAAAAGTAATACTCTTGATTGTTAATTTCTGACTCTTCTTATATGTGCTGCTTGTTGTAGCATCACAGTAAATATATAATCCATCACAGTTATCTTCTGTAAGGTCAATTGCGATTGTTACTTCACCTGTTGAGCCCACCTTTGAGTTTCCACTCCAGTGATTTCTATAGAAAATTGGATCATCCTCGTCCTTATTTGTGATTCCAAGGTAAAGATCCTTTCTTGATGCCTGAACTGTGATATAAGCCTTGTTATATCTATCTAAATCAACATCTGTGAAATCTACTGTAATGTGCTTCCAGTTTGTCTTTCCAGTCTTCTTAAAAGTGAACTGCTGTGCTCCACCACTTAATTTCTTAACTGTGTAGAAGCTTGGAGCTGAAATCTTATATGTTGGCTCTACAGCATCTTCATCTTCTTCAACAGGTGTATTATTTGTGTTACCTGTCTCTGTCTTTTCCTCTTCCTTTACAGGAGTAGTTGTCTGTTCATTTTCTGTCTTACCTGCCTCTAAGTTACCAGCTGCTTCATTTGACTTAACGATCTTCGCACCGTATCCGCTGAAATCCTTGTCACTATTGATTGTAATAGTGCAATTCCTGCTATCGATATTTACAGACTTAACACTAATTACAGTATCCTTTGTAGTAAATGATGTCTTACGTGAGATATAGTTTGAGATTTTTGTAGCCTCTAATGCTTTACTGCTGCAAGAACTTTCCTTTTCGTAAACATCTGATGCTGTATTAATAAATACATTATCTGTAATTTCATTTGTTCCTTCAATCTGCTGGAAGTTGAAGCAATGATTCTTTTCGTTATATACAATATTCTTTGTAAATGTACATTTACCTGTAGAACCATTCTTTGTTTCACATCCACCAATGCTTATACCATTGAATCCCTGATTCTTTACAAATGTATTGTTTGTTACAGTAATTAAATCTGTTATCTTACCCTTATGCTCACTGGCAAGTTCAAGACCAATGTCAGAGTTCTCAACATAGTTGTTTGTAATTGTAATACTTGTACCACCATCAACATAGATACCACCAGCACACTTGCTGCCATGATATGTTGGGTTGCTTCCTGATGAAATGTTTCTTACTACATTGTTTTCAACTCTACCATTTCTTGCTCTGTCAAGTTCATTCTGGTCTGCAGTATTCTTACTTGACTGCTTTTCATAACCGATAAGATCGATACCAATATTATCATTATTTTCTACTAAATTATTGATAACCTTAAAACCGTCAACATTACCGTTTAAAACTAATGATTCACTCTGTCCAAGTGTTAAATTATGTACATGACAGTTATCGATTGTAACATCAGTTATAGCTGATTTAACTTCACCAGATACGATAATACCATGAGCATTATATTCATCTATATTACTCTTATCTTTATAGTCACATCCGATATTATAAACTTCACAATTCTTAATTGTTACGTGATCTGCCCCACCACAAACTCTGTATCCTACTGGAACTACATTGTAATCAGATGACTTAAGACCTTTTACATCAAGGTTATCGATTACAACATTATCACCGTAAATCTTAACCATGCTTTCATTACTGCTTGTTACAGTAACATTTTCACCATTAAGAACTGTTCCTTCTTCGCATATTACTGAAATATTATTATTCTTGATTGAAATAGGTGTCTTATACTTATATTCACCTGAATGAACATAAATTGTTGTTCCTGCTGCAGCTCCGCTTATAATTGCTGCAATATCATCACCTGCATAAACATCCTTTGTTGTTCCTGCGGCCTTTACTTCCCCTAAGCTAACATTTGATAATACCCCAAAAGCTATACATGAAGCTAATGCAAATGAGCCTATTCTTTTAATCGACTTTTTCATTTGTTTCTCCTTTGTTTGTCGTGTTTAAAATGGCCCCCGTTTGAAATACTTATACAAACTCTTAGCTTCAGATTCTATCATCTTTTATGTTAAAAGTCAACAAAAACCGCCTTCGTTTTTGTTGGTTTCTTACAAAAACAAAAGTGGGATTATTTTCGAAAATAAAAGAAACCCAAAAAATGATTTTCATAGATCACTCTCTTTCCATCTGTTTTTTGGGTTTCTTTTGTTTTATTTGTTTAATTTTAAAGAATTATCCTTATAAATGAAGAACTCTGTCTGCAATCTCCGCTGTACGTCCCTGATTCCAATACTGAGTTCCGATATATCCACATGTACGACGTGCAACATGCATCTTTGTCTGGTCTGTATTATGGCAGTTTGGGCATTCCCATACCAACTTACCTGTATTATCTTTTGTAATCTGAATCTGCCCATTGTAACCGCAGACATCACACATATCACTCTTTGTATTGATCTCAGCATAAAGAATAGTCTCATACATATGCTGCATTACTGAGATAACTGCAGGGATATTATTCTGCATATCCGGTACTTCTACATAACTTACTGCTCCTCCTGGAGAAAGAACCTGGAATTCAGCTTCCTTAGACAATTTTGAAAATGCATCTATATTCTCTGTAACATGTACATGGTAAGAATTTGTAATATAGTTCTTATCTGTAACATGTGGTATCTTTCCAAATCTTCTCTGAAGGCATTTAGCAAATTTATATGTTGTACTTTCAAGTGGAGTTCCATATACAGAATAATCAATATTCTCTTCTTTCTTCCACTTATTACATGAATCATTAAGGAGCTGCATTACTTTTAATCCGAATGCCTTTCCTTCATCTGTTGTATGAGATACCTTCTTCATGTAATATACGCATTCAGCAAGTCCGGCAAATCCAAGTGAGATTGTTGAATAACCGTTATAAAGTAATTTATCAATTGTCTCATTTGGCTCAAGTCTTGCTAATGCGCCATCCTGCCACAGGATAGGAGCTACATCTGATGGTGTTCCAAGAAGTCTTTCATGACGAAGGCGAAGTGCTCTATGGCACAGTTCAAGTCTTTCATTCATAATCTCCCAGAACTTATCTTCATCTCCACCTGATGAACAAGCTGCGTCTACAAGATTTATTGTTACAACACCCTGATTAAATCTTCCATAATATTTATGCTTACCAGGAAGGAAATTCCTAGCATTGGCTATATTTCCAACTCCCGCATCTGTAAAACGGTCTGCAGTAAGGAAGCTGCGGCACCCCATACATGGATAGCAATCTCCTTTAAGTTCAAGGGCCTTCTTCTCAGAAATATAATCAGGTACCATACGTTTTGCAGTACATTCAGCTGCAAGCTTTGTAAGGTAGAAGTATTTTGATCCTTCCCTAATATTATCTTCCTGAAGAACATATATAAGCTTAGGGAAAGCCGGGGTAATGTAATAACCCTTTCTGTCCTTAACTCCGAGAACTCTCTGCTTTAACATGATCTCAATGATCATAGCCAGGTCTTCTCTTATGCGTCCCTCTGGCACTTCATTAAGATAAAGGAATACCGTTACAAATGGTGCCTGACCATTTGTAGACTGAAGTGTGATCAGCTGATATTGCATTGTCTGACAACCAGATTCAACTTCTCTTCTTACTTCATGCTCAACTATCTCATCGAACTTTTCTGGATCCACCTCAAGTCCGGTTTTTGCAAAATCATCAAGAAGTCTCTTCTTGATCTTCTGGCGGCTTACATCTACATACTTAGCAAGATGTGACATTGTAATAGTCTGTCCGCCATACTGGCTTGATGCTACCTGAGCTACTATCTGTGATGCTACTGTACATGCTGTATTGAAGCTTCTAGGTGTATCAATATGTGTTCCGCTTATGCAAGTTCCATTATCAAGCATGTCCCCTAAATTTACGAGACAGCAGTTATGCATATGCTGTGCAAAATAATCTCCATCGTGGAAATGTATTATGCCTTCCTTATGAGCTGCAACTATTTCATCCGGAAGAAGATATTTTCCTGTATAATAACGGCTCCATTCACCAGCCATATAGTCACGCTGAACTGAAAGAACTGTTGGATTCTTATTAGAATTTTCCTGTTTTACTTCTTCGTTTGCACATTCAACAACGCCGGAAATCTTCTGATCGATGTTACTCATCTTACGCATTTCGTTATGCTTATAACGATAAGTGATATAAAGTCTTGCAACTTTGAACTTACCAGTTCCCATAAGAGAATCTTCAACTTTATCCTGAATTTCCTCTACTGATAAATCTCTCTTTGCATTTCTCGCATCTTTTTCAATGCCGGCTGTAATCTCATCAATCTGTGCCTCTGTGAGTCTCTCTGAAAGTATTCCTTCCTCGAGATTAGCTTTCCTTATAGCCTGTGCAATCTTACTACTATCGAAAAGGACCCTCTCCCCTGATCTTTTCATAATATAGATTTGCGTAGGCTCAAGGTCAAGATTTCCATCTAAATCTTCATCATAAATCATGGTTTTCTTGTTCCTCCCCGGATTACAAATCAAAATTTATATTTAATACTTTGCGCATATTCGCTATTAAGGATTATATATTCGGGTCAAAACAAAGTCAAGAAGAAAACACAAGATATTGTGTTAGCGTAAACTTACTATCAACAGTTTGTAGTTTTTGTTGATAACTTTCACCCCCAAAAACGTTATGATATAGCCCATTGCGCAACTTATTAACAAACTTATCAACATTTTTTGTTATAAAAATTTCTGATATTACGGAAACCACAGATAACGTTTTTAGTTTACATAATCATCCAAGTCTTTGCTCATCTCACCTGACGGCTCAGGTGTGTCGGCCTCGCCAAAAGAAGAAGCCGCCAGATTGGCGGCTCCTAAAAGGTATGAAAAAATGTGGGGGAAGGTTTTTATTCCTCTTGGAATAATTAAAATATACACTCCAAATGTGAAAAAGAGGTTCCTAATCTGTGTAAAAAAAGTGAAATTAAAAAACCTTGAAATCCTTTATAAATCTAGTGTTTCTCCACATTTTAACAACAATTAATAGAACATTTCTACATACCATCTGTTAAAATCTCCGGAATATAAATGCCCTATCTTCCCATTTATGATACAGGTATATTCCATACCCACAAGCCCTCTGGATAAATCCGTTATAGGTCTCTTATCTACAATCTTATCAATCTTCAACTTTCTTTCATCTTCCCAGATAATATACATCGGTATAATCATCCCGTCATAGCGCACATGCACTATAACATCAACATAAGTCTTCGATGTAATCTTTTTCTGCAAGTTTGAATTCTATTGGCCTCCTTATTACAGTGAACATTTGTTCGTGTTTTTGTATAATTATATAACCTTGAAGGTGAAAATTCAAGATTAAAATAACGCCAAAATAAATAAGACGCTCAAGATGACGTACGGACGCAAAAAATAGCATAGACGCGAGAAGTAATTCCTCCAGCGGGCTAAAACATGCCCTTTGGAGGAATTCTTTCGCGTCTATTTTATATTTTAGTGATTTAGTTATTTTTATCTTTTACCTTTGCCAACTCATCTAAATCATCATAATAAAAACGATATACCTGACATATAACATTATTCTCATTTATAAATACTAATTTTATATATTCATCTTCATGTTCTACTTTATAAGTATATACACCATGGTGATAGTTACTTCTAAGATGAAATGACATCTCATATAAAACTTCCCCATCCGAATCATATATCCTTAAATATTCATCAGGGTTGACACCGTTGCCTTTTTTACATTCCAATGTATATTTATCACAATCAATATTTTCCTTAAACCATACATTCAACGAATCATATGAAACGGGAGAAAAATATAAAATGGAGAATATTATTAATCCTAGTAAAGGCAAACTCAAAATAACAATAACAAAATAATGGAAATATTTTATAGGAAGCATCTTTATTTCTCCTTTTCAAAATCATCTTTATAATCTTCAGTATAAAAAGAATAAACTTGACCTCTTTGCTTTCCTTCATCAATCAATTCCAACCGCACAAACTCATCATTTATCTCTAGACGATAATTTTCTTTTGTAAGTTCTCTCTTTTTACTTTTAACAGTTGTAACGAATCCAAAACTTCTATCTTTTCCCTCAATAATTATATGTACATTTTTATCTTTTTTAGAAAAAATAGATTTATCGTAAGTTACACTTATTTCCCATTCTTTATTCTCTGAAGACACTTCTATCAACTCTAATGGTTCTCTTTTCTCATACATATCATATATTTTCATAGTTAATAAATAAATCACCCATCCTAAAAATACGATAATATATGCAATCTTTAACTTTTTACTCATCAGCTTTCTCCCATATATATTCTACAAATGCATCTCTTGCAGCTTCTGACAATTCTTTAGAAATAGGAACCTCTTTTTTATTGTCGTCTACATATAATGGCCACCTAAAAACCATAAATTTTTCACTAGTATATAATCCAACACATTTTGAAAAAGTCCACTTTGTTGTAAAACCATTTTTAAATTCTGTAATCCTAATCTTATAGTTTTTGGCAAAATATTCAACCAAAGCCTCTTCCAAACAATTATTAGTAATCATATACTTAATCAAATTTGCAGCGTCTATATCTGCATAATAATCATTTAATTTAAAATGTATATCACTGTTTTTATCTTTATTTTTTTCTAATTCTGGATATTTCTCATATACCTTATTTCTATCTTCACAAGCTATTAAGTCTATCATAGCTTCTTTATAGGTATTATAATCAGCATTTTTCCCAACGGCAAATACAGCATCTACCATTGCCGTTTGAAGGTCTCCTGCCCATCCTGCCAAATCATCCAAAATAACATCCGGCATAAACTGGTATTCTACTGTTTCTATAACTCCAGTACCATTATCATAATTTGACCAATAATAAAATGCTGTCATTGTTGCTGCAAAGTGATATAAATCCCCCTTCTTTCCAGTTTTTTCTGCAATATAATCTGCGTGCGTATCAAAGTAATTATATAAATCATAATTATTGTTTTTAACATATTCAACAAAATTATAATCTATAGCACCTGCAGCATTATCCCAATTTTCACCAATATAATTACTATTAAATTGTCTAATAAACATAAAGGTATACCATTCAGCATAGCATTCTTTACGAATATGACTATTATTAGTATTTAGATCTGAACTAGATTTGATATATTCACGTGATATATAATTCAATTCACATATTCTCTTACATAACTCTTCATTAAGCTGAAATCTTAAAGGTGTAGGATCTGTGGCGTCACCTTCTCCATCTCCGTCAGAATCTGGATTAAGTGGATTGGATTTAAAACCTCCCATAACCATTACTTTAGTAGTATCTACATAATATCTATATTCAAGTTCTACTTCCTCTCCATCTAAAAGACCATCTCCGTCAGTATCGGGATTATTTTTGTCCAACTTTATGCTCTTACCATTAAACATAAGAAGTCCATCTTCATAAACATCAGGTATTCCATCCGAGTCGCTGTCTAATTCTATATTTCTCCCTAAATCCTTTTTTATATATTCATATATATTATCGACATTTTCTAAATCTTTAGCATAATAANNTTCAAATACTTATTGAAGCTATCCTCATCACTTCCAAGCCCTATGGTTACAATCTGAACTCCCATTTGGTTTGCCCATTTTTTTATATATGAATATGAATAATAATCCTCCTTTGCCTCTGAATTTACATCATAATCATCTACTTGTCCGTCCGATATGATAAGCATAACTCTTGCATAATCCTTATTTATGGTTGGATCATCTGATGAACCAAGGAAATTCTCAAGTGCGCCAAAACATGTATAACATAAATACTTTCCACCACAAGAGTCAAATTGCTTCTCGTTCCAGTTCCACCTAAGAGTCCAATAAGGATTGTCTATACACCATTCAAAATT
>CADANF010000035.1 GCA_902789175.1 uncultured Lachnospiraceae bacterium | reverse complement strand
CTAGTATTTGTGATCTTTACATTAGCATTATAGCCCGTGTCCCAGTGTTCTTTTAGATTAAATTCCACTTTGAATCCATTTCCATAATAAACAGATTCTTCAAGCGATCCATCCCATGGCAGAATTTCTTCTTCACTGATACTTGCTTCAACCGAATTTCCAGAAGAGTTCCCATTAGGATCATTTCCCCTGTCATCTGCTAGAACCTGGCCATTACCCCCTAGTAAAATAAGGGTTGAGAGCATAATTGCTACATGTCTCTTAAAATTTTTTGTCACTTCTCATGTCTCCTTTAAAATAGTTTCTTTATATTTAGTTTTTATAACATAATAAAAAAAGGGATTTTCCCCCGATCCACATTCGAGAAATAATATACACTATGTTTTAAGAATTGTAAACATCTTTAATCATAATAATTTGCATCTAAGTTTAAAAAGATAAGTTTTCCGATGCAAAGTCGCCTTCTTTAACAGAAATCATTGATAACCCTACGCCAAAATAATAAACGAACCATCATATAAAAAGCAGCCAGCGCCAGCCAAAATATAATAAAAGACATGAAAGGATCCCTCCAAAGGGCATGTTTTAGCCCGCTGGAGGGATCGCTTGAATGTCTTTATATTTTGGCGTCCGGTTATCTTTATATTTTGGCGTCTGGATGTCTTATATATTACGGGACGTTATGTCCTTTTGATGGCTTCTTTACCCTAAGCTAAGTCGATCAATATGAAACGCATATCGAAATCTAAGCTATAATGCCGCCTCCGATCACTATATCTTTGTCATATACTACCAGTGACTGGCCGGCTGTTACCGCTCTTACAGCTTCATCAAAGACCATATCTACAGAACCATCATCATTTATATGAAGAATTCCCGGAGTCTCTTTGGCTCTGTATCTGATCTTTGCTGCACATCTTATCTCTTTAACGCCTTCATCAGGCTGATTGATAAAATGAAATCTTACAGCATGTACATTTTTTGTAAAAAGATCATCATTACTTCCAAGAACTACCTGATTCTTCTTTGGAATTGTTTTAATTACATAGAGAGGTTCCTTGGCTGATATTCCAAGTCCCTTTCTCTGACCGATAGTATAATAATAATAGCCCTTATGTTTTCCGAGGACATTTCCATCCTTATCGATGAAATCTCCTTCTCCCGGAAGCTTAAAACCTGGCACTAGATCTGCAGCATACTTTTCAACTACTCTCTTATAGTTTCCATCTGGTACAAAGCAGATATCCTGGCTGTCATGCTTATTTGCATTTATAAGTCCGGCTTCTCTGGCCAGTTCTCTATTATCAAGCTTTTCTGTGTCTCCTAATGGAAATTCGATCATTGAAAGCTGTTCCTGACTTAAGAAATATAATACATAAGACTGATCTTTAGTTGGATCAAGTCCCTTCTTTAAAAGGAATTTACCATCCTCTGTTTTTTCTACTCTTGCATAGTGGCCAGTTACTATCTTCTCACATCCATATTCTTTTGCTTTCTGGATCAGGTCATCAAATTTCATACATCTGTTACAGTCAATACAAGGATTTGGAGTCTGTCCATCAATGTATGTAAGAACAAAATTATTGATAACTTTTTCTTTAAACCCGTCCATGAAATTTGTAACATAATATGGCATTCCAAGATTTAATGCTACGCTTCTTGCATCCTCTATATCACTGAGTGAACAACAGGTATGTGTTTCACTTATACCTGCCTCTTCATTATTATAAAGCTTCATGGTTATTCCGATACAATCATAACCCTTACGCTGCATTAAAAGCGCTGCAACTGAGCTGTCTACCCCACCACTCATGGCAATGAGAGCTTTCTTTTTTTCCATGTCAATTTACCCTGTTTTTTATATTTTATAATATACCGAAAGACATTTTATTCCTCATGTGAAAGTAATGTATTTTCCTTTGAATTAAGGATGTCCATAAACTCTTCACCTGTAATAGTCTCATTTTCATAAAGATATTTGGCAATCTCATGAAGCTTCTGTATATTGTCCTTTAAGATCTGTAAAGCCTTTGAATGCTCTTCTCTTACTATTGATACTACCATTGAATCTATCTTTGTAGCTGTTTCTGGAGAACATGACATGCTGGTATCTCCACCAAGATACTGGTTGTTTACTGTTTCCATTGCAACCATGTCAAAGTCTTTTGTCATACCGAAACGAGTTACCATGGCACGTGCATATTTTGTAGCCTGTTCGATATCATTTGAAGCACCTGTTGTAATCTCATTAAAGATCAGTTCTTCAGCTGCACGACCGCCGGTAAGTGTTGCGATCTTATTAAGCATCTCCGTCTTTGACATAAGATTATGATCATCTTCATCAACCTGCATAGTATAACCTAAGGCTCCTGAAGTACGAGGAATGATAGTGATCTTTGTTACTGGTGCTGAATGACTCTGAAGAGCAGCCACAAGAGCGTGTCCTACTTCGTGATATGCAACCACTAGTTTTTCTTTATTTGTAAGCACCTTATTCTTCTTCTGGTATCCGGCAATTACTACTTCAACAGATTCCATAAGATCATCCTGCTGAACAACTTTTCTGCCTTCTCTGACCGCCTTTAAAGCTGCTTCATTTACAATATTGGCCAGCTGGGCACCTGAAGCACCTGACGCTGTCTTTGCTAATGTTTCAAAATCTACATTATCTGAAATCTTAATCTTTTTAGCATGTACTTTTAAAATGTCGATACGTCCCTTAAGATCAGGCAGTTCGACCGGAATTCTTCTGTCAAAACGACCTGGACGAAGAAGTGCCGGATCAAGAGATTCAGGTCTGTTTGTCGCTGCAAGGATAACAACACCTGTATTTCCTTCAAATCCATCCATTTCTGAAAGGAGCTGGTTTAATGTCTGCTCACGTTCATCATTTGATGTAAGGGTTGAATCTCTCTTTTTACCGATAGCATCAATCTCATCAATAAATACTATACATGGAGCTTTTTCTTTGGCCTGTTTGAAAAGATCTCTAACTTTTGCAGCACCCATACCCACAAACATCTGTACAAATTCTGAACCAGATATTGAGAAAAATGGTACATTTGCTTCACCCGCTACGGCTTTCGCAAGAAGAGTCTTACCTGTTCCCGGAGGGCCTACAAGAAGAGCACCCTTAGGAAGAGTAGCACCAATCTCTGTATATTTCTCAGGTGCATGAAGATAATGAACTATTTCCTTTAAAAGATCTTTTGCCTCATCCTCACCGGCTACATCAGAAAAACGGATACCATTTTCTGATTTTACATATACTCTGGCATTGCTCTTTCCTTCTCCAAGACCAAAGGATAACATATCCTTACTGTCACCCATCTTTTTAAAGATACGCTTGGTGATAAATCTCCATAAAAGATAGAGCAATACGATCTGAATTAAAAATGTTACCGCATAATAAATGATAGGATTAGTCTGCTCGATTATCTTTGAGCCAAATGTTGCTCCAGAATCATATAACCTCTTATAAAGATCTTCATCCTCAATGATACCTGTCTTATAGATATTTCCTGACTTATCTTTAAATACGATCTTATTAGATTCTATGTTGGCTTCAGAGATGCCCTTCTCTTCGATCATTTCCATGAACACATTATAGCCAACTTCTTTTACCTGCTGCTTTACAAGGCTGTTATAAAGCATAACATTAATGATACCAAATACTATTAACGCTATTATCCAATAGCCATAGTCCGGTTTTTTTCTCTGCTGTTTTATTTCCATATACTGTCCTCTTTTCCTCGAGTCAAATTAATAAGTTCGTTGCATAATATACCACCTAAAAGTGTATAAATTGTGTGCAACCAATAACTTCTTATTCTAATTAATTTAATAAATGACAGATTTTTGGACATCATAGTTCTTTTGTCCATATAATTAATTAGACTTAGTAGGTAAATTATAGTTAAATAATCGTTTTTAGTAAAGGTGATTTTATGCTACGAAGGAAAGATATTCAAAGAACTTTAATTGAAAATACGCTACGTCTTCATTTGAAAAGATATGATTCTGACAGTGAAAGAACTCTTAGAAGACTTATCGATATTGGTCTCTCTGTTTCAAAAAACCCAAGACAATCTATGATTTTTAAACGTATCGCGTTACTCTTTAAAGATGAAAAATCTACATATTATCCTGCATTAAAGAAAGAATTCGATAATGTTAACAGGGACCATTTTATACATTTTTGCACTAATCTTGGATATCTCTCATGGAAAAAGGGAGCAGGCGTACTTAATTCTTATATAAAAGAATCCAGGGACAGTGAATCCTGGCTCAAAACCTTCCTGATAAGTGACAATAATAAAGAAAAGCTTAACACTTCATCTTTATCAAACGAAATACAAGTTTTAAATAAAAAAGGGATTTACGCTTTTAATTTTAATATACATTTTAATAATGACGTAGAAGCAATATTAAATATATTGATCCCTGTGATCAATACTTATCAGGATTCCAACTTCCTTATCTGCCTTCCTGATGTGATAATTGATGATAATACCATTGAACAGTTATCTCTTCTTCCAAATATCCTTGTGGCAATACCATATAATAAAGAATCCACCTTTGCCATGTCAGAACTCTTATTTGAAGAAAAGATCTTCTATGGTCTTTATTATTACTACGGTAAGGATGAGGCTTCTGATTACGGTTATGAATTACTTGAAGATACATTTGAAAATATGTCCCAGGAAAATACCTCGGCTATATTTATGATCCCTTCCGAAGGACTGACAGATAAGGAGAAAAAGGCTGTAAATAAAAAAATCCTCAGATATCGTTCAGGAAGATATTTTCCACTTTTGATAACCGATTTTTTTTATGACATTGACAGGATTGATAAAAATATAATCAGTAAATAACCTTTAACTCGAATCCATTTCATAAAAAAGTCAAGTGACAGAGTTGTTAATTAACAACTCTGTCACTTGACTTTTTTGTATCATCAACCTTCAGGGAAAAGTTCTGTCAGCTTTCTAGCCAGTTTTAACAACATAGCCCTATAGGAAGTAACCATTTCATGAGGCTCAACAGTAACAGGTCCTGTAAGCCATTTAACCAGTGCACTTATAAGCAGATCACACATGGTATCTATAAAAAAATCCTGATACTCATCTTCCCCGATAAGGTCAGATACCGCATACTTGATCACAGGATAGATAACTTCATGGTAATAATCCTTAAATGAATTCTGTCCTTCTATAAGGAGCGCTTTCTTATAAAACTTTCGCTCACTATAAAAGTAAGCTGCCAGCTTTTCTATCAGCATCCAGCTTTCATCAGGAGTATGAGTCTCCAGATCATAATCTGCCAGATTGATATTATTCATAAATCCTATATAAAATATCCAGTTTACAAGATCATATTTGTCCTTAAAGTGGTAATAAAAACTTTTCCTGTTCATCCCACACTTCTCACAAATATCCGTAACACTGATCTTATCAAATGCTTTTTCCTGCATAAGTTCGATCATGGCATCTTTTAATGCATTTTTGGTAATATTTGAATCCGCCATAGTGTCCCTACCTGTTTTTATCTATAAAAGTGGAGCCATAAGGACTAGTACTGAATCAAAGAATCTTCCAAACACGGTCTGTTTTCTATCTTCTTCAGTTACCTCATGACAAACTTTAAATGTTTCCTTCATATCTTCCATCAGGTCTTTTACTGCAGGACACCCTGCAAAATAAACCGCATCTTCAAAATGAAGGAAAAGACTTCTGTAATCAAAATTAACAGTACCTACTATTGCCTTATTATCATCGCAAAGCATACATTTTGAATGGATAAAGCCCGGAGTATATTCATAAACTCGTACTCCTGCCTGAAGAAGCCTGTCATAAGACGCTCTTGTCAGTCTATATACCAGCTTTTTATCTGGAATTCCAGGAGTTACTATCCTGACATCTACTCCACATTTTGCAGCCATACATAGATTATTGCAAAGGGCCTCACTGAGGATAAGATATGGAGTATAAATATAGAGATTCTTCTTTGCCTGGGCTATCAGATCAAGATATACATTTTCTGATAAATCGATATCATCAAATGGCTCATCACCGTAGGGCTGTACAAACCCTTCTCCATAAAATGGTGCTGTATGCCACCTGTGAGGCATATAGTCTCTTATATCCTTTTCTTCTTCATTATCAATCTTTTTATTCTTCTTAACAGCATCCCACATTTCAAGGAACATAAGTGTCATATTCCATGTGGCATCTCCATGGATCCTTACTCCCGCATCCTTCCACTGACCAAAAGGATGAGTGATATTTACATATCTGTCTGAAATATTCAGGCCTCCGGTAAAAGATACATGTCCGTCTATTATAGTCATTTTACGATGATCCCTGTTATTCATAAATACCGAGAAAAATGGTATCATCCTGTTAAACTTCATACATTTAATATGAGGATCGATTCTTTCCAAAGTCTTATAATATTTCACCGGGATATATTTTATAGATCCGAAATCATCATACAGGATCCTTACTTCCACACCCTGTTTTGCTTTTTCGGTAAGTATCTCTAGAATAGGCTCCCAGAGCTTTCCAAAATCAATGGTAAAATATTCCATGAAGATGAAATGCTCAGCCTTCATAAGATCCTTTATCATTCCCCCAACAAGATCTTCACCAGTCTTATAATAAGTTACGTCTGTATTCTGATATACCGGGAATGTCTGCTCATTAAAAATATAACGGGATGTTCTGCTACCTCTTTCATCGTATTTCTTAAAAGCCTTCACAGGCTTTGAATCCTGAAGATAAGAAACATGATATTTCTCGCTGGCTTTTTCAAGTCTTTTTCTAAAGCTCTGTCCCGGCCTCTTCTCAGCAAAGAGATAATATGAAGGAACACCTACGATAGGGAAAAGAAGGATCACCGCTACCCATAGAATTTTATATTCCTGTTTCTGATGTCTGCTGTTCTGTATATAAATTATGAAAAATACCGCAAGTCCCTGCATGATTGATGCAAGTATCGGTATTGATTTAACTATCTTTAAATAATTAATTATTATCCACAGAGCCTGTAATAAAATAAGAAAGAATAATAAAACCACTCGGCTGAATAAGATCCTTCTTAATTTCTTAACCACCCTGTTATTCTTTGGAAGTGTCATATTCCCCCACCTTTAAGTCTACTGAAACTCTACTCCACGTTTTTTAAATGAACTTATCAATTCCTCATAATCCTTAAAGCAAATGGCATCCATGCCAAGTTTGATAGAAGCTTCGCAATTATCTTCCCTGTCATCAACAAATATCGACTCACTAAATCTGATATCATACTTATCTCTAAGAGCCTTATAAATTGCAGGATCTGGCTTGCAAAGTTTTACCTTTGAGGACATTATATATCCATCTACTAATGGCAGAAAACTGCAGTTAGCCCAATGCACTTCTCCCATCTCTTCCGGATAATTTGAAAGAAGGTAAATATTATATCCTGCATCTTTTAAACCTTTAACCAGCTTAAAAGAGTATGGATATTCTATTGCAATCTCATTTACCCTGTCCCAGAAAAGATTAATATCATCTTTATATTCATAAGGCAATTCTTCCAGTAAATTATGTCTTGCCTCTTCCTGTTTTATAAGTCCCATATCCAGCTGATGCCAGTATAGGGAATTAACAACATTTTTTCCAAAAAAATCTATCTTTTCCTGTGAAAAGCCTAAATCTTTAAGATAGCCTCTCCACCTGAAATCAATGAGTACAAAACCCATGTCAAAAACTATATTTTTTATTTTACCTGTCATCCTGTAAACTCCCGATGTCTGATTTCTATATTAGTTATAGAACGCTGTTGGATAAGACTGGATTGCTCCCGCATGTTGTACAGATTCTCCTGAAAAATGATTCGATCTGTCCAGATATTCTGCCATCTTCTCCTCAGAAATATCCTCTAATTTATCCGGTGTTAATCCATCCTTATATAACTGATAAAGAAGTGAACCTATAAAGCCATCTCCCGCTCCAGTAGTATCAACTGCTTTAACTTTTTCTGATGCAACAAATTTTGAAGCCTTCGTTGTAAAGGCTGATGATCCTCTGCTGCCAAGTGTGTAAATGACAAGCTTTATATCTCCTGTAAAAAGAGTACTTATCTTTTCTCTAGCTTCTTCATCTGTATATTCTTTTCCATCTTCTCCCAAGATAAATGCCAGCTCTTCATCAGAAATCTTTACCACATCTGCTAAAGGAAGGAATTCTCTTACTGTTTCTCTAAGAGCTTCTTTTGAATCCCAAAGATTAAATCTTAAATTTGGATCAAAGGAAATTATTGCTCCAGCTGCTTTTGCTGCCTTGATTGCCTTCACATGAGCTGATCTCATTGGCTCTGCCGCAAGAGCTACAGAACAAAAATGAAGAATTGCAGCATCATCGAACCATTTTTCATCTACTTCTTCAGGTGTAAGAAGCATATCAGCTGATGGCTTTCTATAAAATGAAAATTCTCTGTTTCCATCTGCCATAAGTGAAACAAAAGCAAGTGCAGTATTTGCCTTCTTTGTTCTTATTACCTTAGAATAACCAATATTATTTTCTTTAAAACTTTCTATGATCTTATCTCCAAACGGATCATCCCCAAGTTCAGTTATCATTTCTGATTCTCCACCCAGCTTTGAAAAAGCTCCGCATACATTTGCCGGTGCTCCTCCCGGTGCAGGCCTGAATCCTGATACTTCTCTTATAGGTTTTCCTGTTTCTTCAGGAATAAAATCAATAAGTGCTTCCCCAATAGCATATAACTTCTTCATATTATTACCCCTCCTGGATTTAAAACTAATTGTTCTTTTTATTCATTATGGCATCAATTGAAGAAATGCAGGCATCCCTAAATCCTTTTTCTTCAAGTTTTGCTACGCCACAGATAGTTGTTCCCGCTGGAGAACATACATTATCCTTTAATACTCCTGGATGTTCTCCTGTTTCCAGCTGAAGAAGAGCTGAACCATATATCATCTGGGATACCAGACGATAAGCGCTCTGTCTTGGAATTCCATACTTAACCGCTGCATCACTATAAGCTTCTATCATAAGATCAACAAATGCCGGTCCACATCCGGTAACGGCGCCGCCAATGCCCATAAGACGTGATGGCAGTATCTCTACCATTCCAACTGCACTAAAAAGCTCTTTTATCTCTTTTAACTCTTCTTCTAAAAGTGAGTTCTTTTCTTCAAATAGGAATACTCCCTGTCCTACCATGGCAGGAGTATTAGGCATTACAAACTGAAGCCTTACATCATCTTTAAGGAACGATGCATATTTATCGAAGTCCCAACCGGCAGCAACTGAAATGAGAGCCTTACCTGATAGCTCATCCCCTATTTCTTTAAGAACATCTTCTATCTGATAGGGTTTACATGCCATAACTAAAGTGTCGCAGGTATCAACCAAGGTTTTAATAGATGCCACAGGATTAAATTCTATCTCTTTAGCATTCTTCTCTAACTTCTCAAAATGTGGCGCATAGGCATATACATTTCCGGCACTTATTTTTTTTGCTTTGATAAAGCCGCTGCAAAGTGCCTTAGCCATATTTCCCATTCCAATAAAACCTAAATTCTTCATGTTAACCTTCTTTCTAAAATTCCTATTGACCGTAAGTTACATAAAAAAACTATTATTAAAATCTTATATTAAAATTATCTAGCGAAGGATCTTCTTCATCTCTCTAAGAGCCGTCTTTAATCTCTGATCAAACTGCTGATAAAAATCTCCCTGGGCTTCAAATTCCACCACATAAAAAAGATCTATAACAAATAAAAGGAAATTTCTTTTTTGTTTTTCATCAGTAGCTTCGCTTACTTTCTTCTCGGCAAACTTTCTAAAATTGTGCCATTTTCGAACGAAAACAGTATTTTCTTCAATAAAAGGAATATCTATCCATTTACTTACTTTAACTTTTGAACGATTCTTCATCTCACACTGGCCGGTCTGAAGGAAATATTTAAAATCTCCATTTTTATAATATCTTCCCAGCGGAAAAAGTCGACATATGGATGGACGATATGGATGAATGCTGCATCTTCCTTCTTCATTAAGGAAACGGCAGCCGGTTTTCTCACCTTCCATATTAAGATGCGGAAGAATAAGTCCATCTACAACTGAAAGAGCTATTTCATTTTCAAGCATCTCATGAAATGTCTTTCCTGTACCCAGTGTAAGCAGGAATACATCATAAGGGTCCAGCTGGATTGAATTACCCATGTCTGAACTGCAACATTTATGACAGCCCACACAATCACG
Source organism: uncultured Lachnospiraceae bacterium (assembly GCA_902789175.1). Classification (GTDB taxonomy): domain Bacteria; phylum Bacillota; class Clostridia; order Lachnospirales; family Lachnospiraceae; genus Eubacterium_Q. The sequence continues at coordinate 12,116 of CADANF010000035.1, read as the reverse complement.
ACAATCTGCTCTGACCATATCATTCAGATCATAAAGTCTTCCATCAGATATTTCTTCTAAGGATGCATTTCTAAGCATAATTCTCTTCCTTCTTTGTATTTGCAAAGTTTCTATTACATAACTATAAAGAAAAGGCCAGAATAAATCAATCTTTTTAAAGTTCTAAAATATATAATAATTATCATATTATTCATATTATCGTTGTATTTTTTCTCTTTAAATGTTAGATTATCAGTAGTATATTATTTCTAAAAATTGGCAGGAGGTTTATATAATGTCAGATAACTATTATCAGGATAATGGTTCTTATCCTAACAATCAGGGTTCAACTAACAGATATTCTTTAAATGAATCCCAGTTAAATGAGCCACAATCAAATCAATACGGCGAATACAGCCAGTACGGTCAGTCTAATTCATACTATAACCAGTATGAACAGCAGATGCAGGCACAGGGTGGTTACCAGAATTCACAGTATGGAGCATTCCAGAATAATTATTATTCAGCTCAGCAAAAAGCTGTTTTAAATGGTGGATATGCTAGTGAAGCTAATGTTAGAGAAGTACTTACAAATTCATTTCTTTATATGTTCCTTGGACTTCTTGTAACAGGTATCATTGCTGCATTTATGGCAAATAAGATAATGACCGAAGGAGAATTTAATGCAACAGCATTTATCGTTGCTTTAATTATAGAACTCCCAGTTGTTATCGCTGCTAATACAGCAATGAGACATAATAATGTGACAATGTCATATGTATTATTCTTCTTATATTCCGGACTGAACGGTTTCACACTTTCTGTAGTTCTTATAGCTTATACCACAGAATCAGTTGTTTCAGTATTCTTTATCTGTGCAGCAATATTCGGTGTAATGGCTGCAATTGGTGCTTTAACAAAGGTTGATCTTTCAAGTCTGGGAGCAATTTTATTAGTCGGTCTTTTTGGTATTATCATTGCAGGTATAGTAAATATGTTCCTTGGATCAGAAAGCCTTGACTATGCTATTTCAATAATCGGTGTTGTAATATTCATCGGTCTTACAGCATATGATACACAGAAGATCAAAACTATGGCTTCAACTCATAGAGATTACAGCCCTAATGTAATCGGTCTTTGGGGAGCACTTGAACTTTATCTTGATTTCGTTAATCTCTTCCTTAAGCTTCTTAGACTCTTAGGAAGAAGAAGATAATCCTGATATAACTTAAAAAAGAACCGTGGATGCCACGGTTCTTTTTTTGTTCCTTAATAATAAGGAAAATATGAGGTTTTCATTTTTAAAGATTAAGGAAGAAGTTGACAAGAAATTGTATTATCTTAACTCCCAAACCTGTTGTAGTCAAAAGAATAATTGTAAATATAAGACATCCAGCTACTTTTCCGTCACCAGATGGTTTCTTTGTTGCGGATGACTTATTCATAACAGGTTTATTAGTCTGTTTATTGACATATCTGTTCTGCCCCTTTATAGGAGCATTGACATACCGTTTTTCATTTGCAACAGAAGGATTAACATATTTCTTTGCATTATCTCCTGCATTATTATATTCAACTCCAGGGATACCTCTGTTAAGGCCCGCTGCATCTGCATGAATATGAAAACTGCCACCAAGGATTCCTTCCTCAGCGCGAGAAAATCTGTCTCCATTACCTCTTCTATATACACGTCCACATTTTGGGCAAAGTCCCATATACATATCATAATCAAAAACTTTACCACAACATCTACAAATAACTTTAATAATGATCACCCCACTTAATAATTAGTGATGGAACAATCTGATTCCTGTGAAGCACATAGCAATATTATATTTATCACATGTCTCGATAACATTATCATCACGGATTGATCCACCTGGCTCTGCAATATATTCTACACCACTTCTATGTGCTCTTTCAATATTATCTCCAAATGGGAAGAAAGCATCTGAACCAAGAGATACTCCTGTATTCTGTGCGATCCAAGCCTTACGCTCTTCCTTTGTAAATGGAGCAGGGCATTCTGTAAAATATTTCTGCCACTCGCCATCAGCAAGTACATCCATATAATCATCTGAGTTATAAACATCAATACAGTTATCTCTGTCTGCACGTCTGATGTCTGGCTTAAATGGAAGGTTAAGAACCTGTGGAGCCTGACGAAGGAACCATTTATCAGCTTTATCACCCGCAAGACGTGTGCAGTGGATTCTTGACTGCTGACCTGCACCGATACCGATTGCCTGTCCGCCCTTAACATAGCAAACTGAGTTAGACTGTGTATACTTAAGTGTGATCATTGAGATTGCAAGGTCGATACGTGCTTCCTCAGGGATTTCCTTATTAGCTGTTACAACATTGCTAAAGAAATCATCATCGATAACGAGTTCATTTCTGCCCTGTTCAAATGTTACGCCGAATACATCCTTTGTCTCGATTGGTGCTGGTACATAATCAGGATCGATCTGGATAACACAGTAATTACCATTCTTCTTGGCTTTTAAGATGCTAAGTGCTTCCTCTGAATATGAAGGAGCGATAACACCGTCAGATACTTCTCTCTTGATAAGACGAGCTGTATCAGCATCACATTCATCTGAAAGAGCGATGAAATCACCAAATGAAGACATACGGTCAGCGCCTCTTGCTCTTGCATAAGCTGATGCCATAGGTGAAAGATCACCCATATCCTCTACCCAGTAGATCTTCTTTTCAATATCCTTAAGTGGAAGTCCTACAGCAGCACCTGCTGGTGAAACATGTTTAAATGATGTTGCAGCTGGAAGTCCTGTAGCTTTCTTTAATTCCTTAACAAGCTGCCAGCCGTTAAATGCATCTAAGAGATTAATATAACCCGGTCTTCCGTTTACAACTGTGATAGGAAGCTCTCCATCCTTCATAAATACTCTTGATGGCTTCTGATTTGGGTTACAGCCATACTTTAATTCTAATTCCTTCATACTGTTCTCCTTTTCGTAGGGATTTATTATTCTATATTTTACTGTTCTGTTAAGATCTGTGTCTTATTTTGTATGCTTATTTATTATCTTTGTCTCAACTTTTCCTGTCTCAAGATCGATAAATCTTGTGAAAAGAGAGATCTTATTATCATCATTTAAGCTGTTCCATACGATCTCTGTAAACTCATCAAGCTCATTTGTAGGGATAGTAACAACAGTTGGTTCTCCTTCAAATGTTGGAAGTGGATTTCCGTCCTGCATATAAGTATGGATAAATCTTCCCTCTCCAGCCTTTGGATTATCATATGAGAATGTATATCTGTTACAGCAGTCAGGATCACCATTATTTGACTTTAAGATAGACATTTCGAAGCTGAATTTTCCTTCTGTGTGAAGGATTGCTGAGATTCTAGGAGTATAATTTGGTCCATCCGGCTCGAACTCTCTTACACGAAGAGACTGCTCAAATGTCATCCCCTGACTCATTCTCTCATAGATTGTATCTGTCTGATCACCATTTGTTACGATAGTATCCTTACCAAGTACACGAACTGGTGCATAGATGATAAGACTTGGATCCTCAAGTAATGATGGATCAAATGCCTCTGTCCTGATACCTTCTCCATCCTCTACAAACACTCTGTTACGGCTGTTAACTGAACGGCCCATGATAAAATAAGCTGCTGCAGCTTTCTTCTTATCAGGTGTAACACCTACTACAATTCCTCTTCCAGGATAAGTTGTGCTTCCGATTTCTTTTGCGAGATCCTTTGTTTCCATTTTGTCCTCCTTTAACACATACGATTATTAATGTCTTCCAGACATTATTTATAAACTCTTTTGATGCTGCTTATATATGTCCTTTTCTTACTGTTTATGAACGATGATAGTATAAGAAAAGCCGACTCGAACGAGCGCTCATCAAAAAGCACCCAGACGGTCGGCTATAAATTCTAGGGAATTTTCTATTCTGTGCTCCCCGTGGTAAACTCCACTTATCCGTCAGTCACACAGAACTTTTAAGTTACAATCCCATTAAAACATTATTTTATTTTTTTGTAAAGTGATTTTCTTTAAGATCTTTGATAAGCCTTCTTCTTGCAAAGGTATTAGTAAGGACCTTAAACTTGTTATATATCCAATATCCTATGATTCCCAACTGTATTATAACAGGATTCATAAAAACAATCCTGTCAGTACTAAAATGAGAGATTATCTTTGCCTCTCCCTGACCTTTGATTGCTTTTATAAGGTCATTGTTGCAGGTTATAAGATTATCAAATTGCGTATAGGCTGTTCCTATCTGTTTCGCCCTATGAGCATCAGATCCGGAAGTTGTAGGTTTGTTATATCTCTTAGCAAGGCGTTTTGCTCTCCAGTTGGCTTCTTCAGTCACACCTGCATTATTTCCCTCTATAAAATCGAATAATCTAATGATGTTTTTATTCTTTTTATAGAGATTTGTATTGGTAATGGCAAAATATCCATTTCCATAGGGATGGGCAGCTCCGATTATCCCGCCATATATATGTACAATTCTGGCCAGATGCTCTAACTTTAATCCTCGTCTTTCCAATAAAGGACACTTAGCATCATCCGGTAAAACTACAATAACATGTCCTCCATCTCTGGTATCATACTCGATTCCTTTTAAAACATAAAAATCGTCGATCGTCTTTCCCTGAGCTTTAAGTCTGGTCCACATTCTATATCCACCATAGGTGTCATGGTCTGTCACCAGCATCCCAGAATAACCAAGGGATTTCAGTTTTGCTGCAAAATCAAAAATCTTAATACTGCCGTCCGGCGACCCTTCTTTGGTGTGGCAGTGAAGATCATATTTCATGTTAATTGCTCCTTCAAATTATAGTCTCTTCCCCGATTATTTAATCTAACCGCTATAATCCTTAGTACATAATTTGATTATATTACAAAATCAAGCAAAAACAATATTAACTTTAAATCAAAAATCCTCTATATCTTTTCTGATGATATCACTTAACTCATCTTCATTTAATTCATCCAGATTATTAAGCATTCTTTTGATATTGACCGCTTTGGCCATATATCTGTTTTTTCGTTTCCATTAACTAAAAAGTGGCGGTATTTATATTACTGTCTATGGTCAGTTACACGTTTTGTCTTCTTCTCGCTTCTTGGAAGTGTTCCAATAGGAACAATAGTAACTCTTGGTGTAACTCCGATGCGGGATTTAAATCTGTCTCTTATTTCATCTGCCATTTCTGTGAAACGTCTTCTTCCTTCACCTTCTACAGTAAGGAGCATAACGTCACGGTTCATGTCATCTTCATGGGCAAGGTCTACACGGTATTCGCTGGTTGCACCATCAATTTCTTCAAGAACACATTCAACCTGGTTAGGGAACATATTAACTCCATGAATCTTAAACATATCATCAGATCTTCCCTGAATCGTATCAAGTCTTGGATATTTTGAGCCACATTCGCATTCTCCCGGTATGATACGGGAAATATCATGAGTTCTGAAACGAAGCAGTGGTGCTCCTTCTTTAACAAGGGTTGTAATGACGATCTCGCCTTCTTCTCCATCAGGAAGAGTTTCACCTGTTACAGGATTGATTATCTCAATATAGATATAATCATCCCAGTAATGCATTCCGTGGCTCTTATCGCAGTTTATTCCGATTCCAGGGCCATAGATTTCTGTAAGTCCATAGATATCATAAAGTTCGATTCCAAGTCCTTCCTTAATGGTGCGTCTCATCTTATCACTCCATCTTTCTGAACCGATAACCCCCTTCTTTAAATGGATCTGATCTCTTATTCCTCTCTTATTTATCTCTTCTGAAAGAAGAAGTGCATAGGATGATGTGGCTGTAAGTACTGTGGACTTAAGGTCTATCATCATCTGAAGCTGCTTATCTGTATTTCCCGGTCCCATAGGAATTGCCATGGCTCCCAGCAATTCGCAGCCTGCCTGAAAGCCGATCCCTGCAGTCCAAAGACCATACCCCGGTGTGATATGTATCCTGTCCTTATTTGTGATACCTGCTGTTTCATAGCATCTGGCAAACATTTTAGCCCAGTCTTCTACATCCTTTTTTGTATAAGGAATTATGACCGGCTTTCCTGTTGTACCTGAAGATGAATGGATCCTTACTACCTCTTCGTCTGGCACTGCCTGTATCCCAAGAGGGTAAGCATTTCTAAGATCATCCTTACTTGAAAATGGGATCTTCTTAAAATCTTCTTCTGACTTTATCTCTGTGATCCCCATATCGCGGTACATTTTACCGTAATAGCTGTCTGTAGCAACCAGTCTCTTTACCTGCTTATCAACTAACTTAAGTTGTTCCTCACTGATTCTCATAATAACCTTCTCCTATCTCCTTCCCTATATTAAAAGCTTTTTTATTTAATTCAACAAATTCTTTCTTTACTGAATTTTCAATAGCTTTTATCATCACATTACAATCAATCCCTAATCTTTTAGTTCCCGCAAGAACTCCAAGTATTGCTACATTAAACCCCTTGGAAGATCCTAATTTCTTTGCAATCTCTTCTGAATCGATAGAAACTACATTTTTAACTTTATCTTTAAGATATGCGATCATTTCTTTTCCATCGTAGCCTGTGTCCTGAAGGGACTCTGTAACAGGTTTTACCGGTCTTAAATTAACTATCACAATGCCATCTTTTTTAAGATAATCTAAATTCCTTACTGCTTCTCCCGGTTCAAATGAAAGCATGATATCTGCCCCACGCCTTGGAATAAGAGGAGAATACTGATTCTCACCTATTCTTACATGGCTTGTCACAGAGCCGCCTCTTTGAGCCATTCCAATTGTTTCAGCCGAATGTACTACAAGGCCTGCTTCCATAGCAGCTGCTGCAAGAAGTTTTGAAGCAAGGACAGTTCCCTGTCCACCGACTCCGCATAATAAAATGTCTTTCTCCATCTTATTTATCCTCCTTGTCAGTTTTATAATCGTCAACTTTTATCTGCCCACCAAAGTTTACATTCCTGTAAGGATTTATCGCACCCATTGGGCATATCTTACTGCAAAGGCCGCATCCTGTACAAAGGGACGTATCTATCTTAACTTTGCCATCTTCTCTTACTATCGCAGGGCAGCCGATCTCTCTTATACATTTAAGGCAGTTTACACATTTTTCATTTACAGCGAATTTTTTTTCTGGCTTATAAAGTGCGATACATGGTGACTTAAAGATAACTGCCGTAACCCCCTTAATATCTGCGCATTCTTTAACCGCCTCTACTGCCTCATCAAGTTTTAATGGGTCCACTGTGATTACTTTCTTTAACCCCACAGCTTTAAGGATAGCTTCAATACTGATTTTTGAAACAACATCCCCCATCATATTTATTCCTGTTCCAGGATGTGGCTGATGGCCGGTCATTGCTGTTGTGGAATTATCCAGCACACAAAGCACCATATCTGCATCATTGTAAACTGCATTTACAACACCAGTCATACCTGATGCAAAGAAAGTTGAATCGCCTACAAATGCAAAATTAACTGTATCTTCATTTGTCCAGTATAATCCTTGAGCCATGTTAATGCCGGCCCCCATACAAAGGCAGGTATCTACCATATCAAGAGGCATGGCGTTTCCTAAGGTATAACAGCCTATATCTCCGCAGAAGTTGGCTTTTCTACCTTTCATAGCCTGCTTTACTGCGTAAAATGAAGCTCTGTGCGGACAGCCTGCACAAAGTACCGGAGGTCTCATTGGAGGTGCAGGTCTATTCTCTGCATCACCATCTCCAGCAGATTGATTCATAGCATTATCTTTACAATTCTTTGTCTTTAATTCTTCCAGAGTCTCTTCTGCAAAAAAGGCTTCTAACATTTCCTTTACTATGTCAGTAGAATTTTCACCCGCCAAAGGAGCATTTTTAGTCCTCTTACCTTTGATATCTATGTCAAGCTTAAAGAAACCGACAAGTTCTGTCAGCTTCTGCTCTAAAAATGGCTCTAACTCTTCTACAGCCAGAACTGTCTTTACACCCTTAAGCGCTTCTCTTACAAAGCTTTCAGGAAACGGGTAAGGAGTTCCTATCCTGATAAGTTTTACATCTCTATCAAATGCTTTTAAGGCTTCTTTTGTGTACTGATAATTGATACCACTGCTTATAATGGCAAGGTCGCCTTTTCCTTCCACTGTATTTCTCTTATAAGATGAAAAATCTTCTCCTATCTTGGGATTTCTCTTTTCTATCATCTCATGATTCATACGGGAAAGTCTTGGAAAAATGACCCATTTCTTTGAATCTTTAACAAAGCCCTCGTAACTTGCAGGATTTACTTTCTCATCAAAATCAATTGCGGCATAAGCATGGTCTATTCTTGTGGTTGGTCTAAAGATCACTGGCGTGTGATATTTTTCTGAATAGCTGAATGCTTCCTCTATCATTTCAAATGCATCTTCCGGGCTTATTGGATCAAATACCGGTATCCTTGCAAGCTCAGCATACATTCTTGTATCCTGTTCTGTCTGTGAAGATATTGGTCCCGGATCATCCGCAACCACTATCACCATGCCGCCCTTTACTCCAACATAAGCAAGGGACATAAGAGGATCCGCCGCTACATTAAGTCCTACCATTTTCATGGTGACTAAGCTTCTTGCTCCTGAATAAGAAGCTGCTGCTGCAACTTCAAGAGCCGCCTTTTCATTTACAGACCACTCAACATGGATTTTTCCATTTTTATTATATTTTGCTACTGTTTCGATTATTTCTGAAGACGGGGTACCAGGATATCCACAGCAGAGATTTACTCCTGCCTTGATTGCCCCCATGGCAATAGCCTGATTTCCCATTACATATTTTTTACTCAAGTTTTTAACCTCCGGATCAAAACAAAAACTGTTAAATATTATATCATATTTAACGCTTTAAATCATTAAACTACATTGATTTCTTCTCCGCAAATAATTCAATTTTTATACGTCGAATATTTCCTTACTGTAGATAACAACCTTATCATCAGTTTTTAAGATAAGATCCGCTTTGGGTTCAATAAAATCTTTATTTCTGATAATTGTGGCCACGTAGGATTTTCTTGACAGATCCAGCTCATTCAGTTTTTTCTTGTTCCATTTATGATCTGCAGAAACATTTATCTGTTTAACACTCATATTATGGCCCTCAAGACTTCCCTCTGCTCCAATAAGGATATTGTCATCATTCCTTAAGATCACATTTTGCTTTGGTACTATAAACTGCCCATCTCTAAGGATTCCCGTTATAGTCATCGCCTTAGGCAGAATTATCTCACCTATCTTTTTTCCTGCCCATTCATCCTTATAATTGATCTTTACCTGTACAAAATTGATCATCTTTTCATCTGAAAAACCATCTAATTCTTTTAAACTTGAATACTGCTCAACGAATCCGGCAGAAATGATACCTGTTGGAATAGCAACCATACCTACCCCTAGAAAAGCTATTGCTATTCCCAGCATTTTCCCAAGAATTGTTATTGGATAGATATCTCCATAACCAACAGTAAGAAGGGTTGATGCCGACCACCATATCCCTGAAAATGCATTTGCAAACACTTCCGGCTGTTCAGTATGTTCTACTGAATACATGCAAAGAGAAGAAGCCACCATAAGGATAAGTATTATAAATACACTGGAAAGCAGTTGCTGTTTCTTACACTTAAGGACTTCTGTGATAACATTTAATGAATCATAATAAGCATTGATCCTGAAAAGTCGAAGTATCCTCACTACTCGAAACATTCTAAAGACCGCTGCTCCAGCCGGAAAAAACACCGGCAGATAATAAGGTAAAAAGGATAGAAGATCAACTATCCCTGAAAATGAAAATATATACTTTCTTATAGATGGAATAACTTTATCTCTCGGATAAAGAAGATCCGCAGTAAGTATGCGGAGTATATAATCTATGGCAAAAAAGAATATGGTTACTTTCTCAATGATAAAAAGCCACCCGCCATAGCTTTTATTGATAGAATCAAATGTCATAAGTATCGCACCTATAAGATTAAGCAGCAAGGCACTTATACTTATAATATCATAACTGGTATTTAGTTTGTCATCTACTACTCCCACAGATACCATAGTAAACAAACGGCTCTGTATTTTTCTCCATTTACTTTCCTTTTTCTCTTCTTCTCCCATATATTTATAAATCCCCCAAATAATCTAAATCATTAGCCTTTGCCCATATATTTTTTAGCCCTTACTTATTTTTATATATACAGACTATTCATTTAGATAACCAATTACAGCATTTAAATCATTAAGCACCTTATCAGAGATTTTTTTCATCTCATCATCTGCCTCTAAAAGGTCTGGCACCATGATAGGTTTTAATCCCCCACGGAACGCTGCTCTTATGCCATTATATGAATCTTCTATTGCATAGGCTCTATCAGGCTTAACTCCAACAGCTTCACACGCCTTAAGGAAGATATCAGGTTCAGGTTTACTTCTATTAACCATGTCTCCTGTCACTATCTCATCAAAGAAGGAATAAATCCCGGCGTCCCTTAACTCCTTTTCTACGGTCTCTTTTCTAGAAGATGATGCCAAAGCTATCTTCTTATTATTCTCCTTTAGATATTCTAAGATATCTTTAACTCCCTTCTTCACAGGAAGTTTTCCACCGTCATATCTAGCGTGATACATCTTTGATGCAAGAGAAGCATATTCATCATAAGGAAAATCCTCGCCATAGGCTTCTAATACGATACTCTTTGTTTTTTTCATTGTAGTACCTGTACACTTTAGAAAAACCTCATATATATTTTCAAAGTTTTTCTCTTTCGAAAGCTCTAACCAGCATAAAAGAGTTGCCCTCTCTGAATCAAATATAACACCATCCATATCAAATATAACTGCATCAAAATCTTTCAAAGCCTGATCACTCCATTTTATTTTTTCTTCTATATTCGTAATTTACCAGTGACATTTTTATTTACCATTTATTTAGTCAATAACCTGTTTTTATCATATCATCCATTGTAGGATGGCCAAGCATTTGATACCTAATGGCTTAGATTTTCATCTATATACTGAATATAAGGCTTTTTAATTACCTCATCCTGATTATCTTTATACCAGTCAAAGCACTCCTTAAGGCCTTCTATTAGATCTATATCCTCTTTAACTAAAGTATGCTGTTTTGTTACATCCAGACTGTAATCATAATCAAAGAAACTAAAATATGCTCTTTGCATAATATTCTGATAAACATTTTCAAACTCAGCATTTTTTCCTGCAACTTTGTAACACGCTTCTACCCACTGTTTAACTGTTACACTTGTTTTATTTCCCACATTTAATATGTGATCATCAGGACGTTCTTCTATTATTTTTTCTATGATACGGCATAAATCTCTGACATGTAAAAATTGCAGTTTCATCACACCATCACGAGGAAGATAGAATCTTCTATCTGCCATAGCACAGTCAAATACAAATGCCTCTCTATAAACATTATTCATTGGGCCATAGAGATATGGTGGTCTAAGAATATAGGCCTCTGGGACCATTTCAAGCAGCGCACGCTCTGCTGCGATCTTATCGGTTTCATACCAGGTCCAGATTTTATTTTCAGATAGTTCTGCTTCTTCTTTATATGGAAGTTCTGCCTTATCGGAATATACCGCACTGGAACTTATCATAATGTAAGTCTCAAATTTAGGAATTGAGCCTACAAAATCCCTGATATCAGCCTCTTTATAGGCAGTTATATCAATGACTGCATCAAAGCTAAGTCCCTCTAACTTACCTTTAATATCATGGCGGTCTCCCCTTATAAATGTTACCCCTTCAACCTGCGGCTTACTTCCCCTGTTTAAAACGTATACCTGATAGCCTTTTTCAACAAAATATTTTGCTGTGAATTTACTAACAAATACTGTCCCACCTGTAATAAGTACTTTTTTCACATGACCTCCCGGTAGAAAAAAACAAAAAAACTGTCTACGCTTAAATAAATACACAGATTTTATGTTTTTGTCAACAAGAAAAGGTATGCCATTCATAGCCCTTTTCGTATTTCATGTCGCGCTATAAATAAAAAAAGGAGTCCTTTTATTGCTACTTTATGCTATTGCTTTAGTTCTTTTGCCAATTAAACAATAGTATGTCACCATGAGCATCAGAAAAGCGCCTATCCATGCAGATACTT
>CADANF010000034.1 GCA_902789175.1 uncultured Lachnospiraceae bacterium | reverse complement strand
CCGTCTATGCGGTAGGAGGTTGAACCAATCCACAGCATCATCAACAGCATACCCTATGCCTAAGAACAGGTAAAGAATGGGTATGACTATATAATACGAGGAGGATATATGGCAGATATTAAAAAATACAGAATTGGAAATCCTATTCCTACAGATTCAGTTGTAGTGGATATGGAAATAATGACAGGAAAAATTCCATTTTTAACTATAAATGAAAATGACAAGACTTTATCCATGAAGTTGGAGAAAACTGACAGAGTTTATGGTCTGGGTGAAACAGTAAGAGGTATGAATAAGCGCGGCTGGACATACACCAGTAATAATTCCGACGACCCAGTGCACACAGAGGACAAGCGTTCTTTGTACGCATCACAGAATTTTATACTGATCACATCCGTTTACAGCTCATGTTCTCTTGGAATTTACGTTGATACCCCGGGGAAGGTGACATTTGACATTGGTTACACGAAACTTGATGAACTTAAGATCTCATTTGAAGATCTTGATGCAGATCTATATTTTATCGAGGGCAAAAGTCCACTGGAAACAGTAAGTGCCTTCCGTCATATGATCGGAAGAAGCTACATTCCGCCTAGGTGGGCCTTTGGTTTCGGGCAAAGCAGATGGGGATACAAAAATGAATCTGACATCCGTCGCGTAGCTGATGAGTATGCTAAGGCTGACATCCCGATTGATATGATCTATATGGATATTGATTATATGGAGCGTTTCAAGGATTTTACGGTGGACGAAGAGGCATTTCCGGAATTTCCAGCTTTTGTAAGTGAGATGAGGGAAAATGGCATTCATTTGATTCCTATTATCGACGCGGGAGTTAAGATCGAAGAGGGATATGATGTTTATGAAGAAGGCGTAAAAGGAGACTATTTCTGTAAAAAAGAAAATGGAGAAAAACTGGTGGCGGCTGTTTGGCCGGGGCAGGTACATTTTCCAGATTTCCTTAAAGATAGCGCCAGAGAATGGTTCGGAAATAAGTACAAAGTGCTGATGGATCAGGGAATTGACGGCTTCTGGAATGATATGAATGAGCCGGCGATATTTTATACAGAGGATCATCTTGCGGAAGTTTTTGAGAAGCTGGATGATTATAAAGGGAAAAATCTGGATATCTGGTCGTTCTTTAAATTCAAAGATCTGGTAGGGTCGATTGCTAATAACGATGAGGATTATCGCAGATTCTATCATGAGTATAAGGGTCAGAAAATACGTCACGATAAAGTTCATAATCTTTATGGTTATAATATGACAAAGGCTGCTGGAGAGGCATTTGAAAGACTTTGCCCAAATAAGAGAATACTTATGTTTTCACGCTCAAGTTATATTGGAATGCATAGATATGGTGGAGTTTGGTGTGGAGATAATCAGTCCTGGTGGTCACATTTATTGTTGAATATTCAGCAGATGCCGGCTTTATCTATGTGCGGATTCCTTTATTCCGGCGCTGATATAGGAGGATTTGGAGCAGACACCACAGAAGATCTGTTACTTAGATGGACGGCATTTGGTATATTTACGCCACTTTTCCGCAATCATTCGGCGTTAGGAACCAGAGAGCAGGAAATGTATCAGTTCCCTAGCTGTGACATTTTTAAGAATCTAGTGGAACTTCGCTATGCTTTGATCCCATATCTTTATTCTGAATTTATGAAGGCGGTTCTCGAGGAGAAAATGCTTTTTAAGCCACTTGGTTTTGAGTACTTAGATGAGAGAAGTGCTGAGGTGGAAGATCAGTTATTACTGGGGGACAGCCTTATGCTGGCGCCGGTTTATAAGCAGAATGCTTCAGGCAGAATGGTTTACCTGCCGGAGGACATGAAAATGGTACGTTTCAGGGCATGGAATGATTATGATGAGGAAGTTCTTACTCAGGGTGACCATTATGTTAAGGCGGGCTTAGATGAAGTACTGGTATTTATAAGAAAGGGCAAGGTACTTCCGCTGGCAGATATTGAAAGAAGCAGAAATGCTAATAATAATTCAAATGTATCTGCGGCATATTCTGGACTTCGTTCAGGAGATGTAAGTGTTACGGATTTAAAATATATTTGTTATGAAGCAGCTGCTGAGGATTATAGACTCTATACTGATGATGGCATAAGTCGAATTTAAGTTAACATAAAAATGGACCATAGCCTCCGGGACCTAGGTCCATTTTTATGTTAACTGGAGGCGGGGAGAAGGATATGGCATATAATGAATCTATTAAAAATTTCAACCGAATAAGAGAGTATATGCGGGAGTTTTATGTTTATGGCTTTAAGAACCGCAATGAATATAATAACAAGAGCCAAAGGTCTTATGACGATGAGAGACGAAGAATGGAGAGCTGGCTTGGAGATTATATGCAGTTCAGACAGACTAAAGAAGGAAAAAATGTATTTCTTTCCATTGATAGCCGCACTTTAGGGCATAATCCACTGTACAATGCCTGGAAAACCAAGAGTTTTACTGATAGGGATATTACTCTGCATTTCATTTTGATGGATATTCTTGCAGACCACGAGGATTTAACTCTTAGCCAGATTGAGGAAAAAATTGATGAGTATCTTTCAATCTTTCAGGAAGCAAAGACTTTTGATGAATCCACAATAAGAAAAAAGCTCAAGGAATATCAGGAACAGGGGCTTATAGAAAACTCAAAAATCGGAAAGATCATGTATTATAAAAGGGCCAAGACATGCCCTAATCTGGATCAGACTTCGTTGGAGTTTTTCTCGGAAATATTTCCTTGCGGGGTGATAGGATCATTTTTGTTGGATAAGTATGACAAAAATGAGGCAATCTTTAGCTTTAAGCATCATTATATAACCGGGGCAATGGATAGCGAAATTCTGTATAACCTTTTTCTTGCTATCAGTAATAAGAGTTGGGTTACTATCAAGGGCTGGAATCGCAGGAAGAACCGGGAACGTGAGCAGGAGATCCTGCCGTTAAAGATAATGATCAGTGCCCAGAGTGGAAGGCAATATGTTATGGCTGCCTCACATGCGGGGAAAATCTCCAGCTTCAGGCTTGACAATATCATTTCTGTAAAGATAGGAAAATGTTGCGATTCATATGATGAATTAAGAGATGAATTATCCAGGATGCAAAGTCATATGTGGGGCGTTAGTACTCAGACAAACTCAAGGATCAGTTACAAAAAAAGAAAAAAAGCTGCTACAGATAATCGCAAAGATCTAAATACCCCATGCGGCGAAAATTCCGTAGATGATAAAAATGAATCTTCATATGCTCAGGAGAATTTAGAGCATGTTGAATTCACAATACATTATGCCGATTATGAAAGCTATATCGAGAAGAGGCTTGAAAGAGAAAAGCGCTGCGGAAATGTAACTAAGCTCGATAAGAATACCAGCCGTTTTTCAGCTGATGTCTATGATGCGAGTGAGCTGATCCCATGGATAAGGACATTTATCTGCAGGATAACAGAGATACATTTTTCAAATCGGACTTTGGAAAATATGTTTAAAAAAGATATAGAGTCCATGTATCGACTTTATGGGATAGAAGAAGATGCCAAAGACGTGCAGTAAAACGCGGTGCAAATACTTGGGATAGAAGGAGATGAATAATGATCTTCAGTGAATTATACAGTGCATATTATAAGACAATAGCGTTGATAATCAGGCGAGCGATAGATCATCCGCTGGATAAAAATGAGATAAGGAATATAGTGGAATCAAATGCATTTCAGGAAAGTCTTCTTTATTTGGAGCCCGCTATCCTGGATGAGAAATGGCAGCTGATCACGTCAGATGGAAATACACCTATTAGAAATGTTCCTGATATGCCTCTGACTTTGTTGGAAAAGCGATGGATAAAAGCTGTAATGCTTGATCCAAGGGTGAGACTTTTTTTGGATGATACATTTGATCTCCCGGATGTAGAGCCTTTGTTTACACCGGAAGATTATCTTGTTTTTGATAAGTATAATGATGGTGATGATTTTCACGATGAGACTTATATAAAGAATTTTCGGATGATACTTGACGCCATTAAAAATGAATCGCCTCTCGTTATAGAGACAGAAAACAGACGAGGAAAAATTCTTTCAAAGGTAGTGATTCCCAGATTCCTTGAATATTCTGAGAAGGATGATAAATTCCGTTTATATGCTGCAGGCAGATCCTTTGGAGAGACCATCAACCTGGGAAGAATCAGGAAATGTGAAAGATTTGAAGGGGCGATTGATAAAAGAAAATTTAAAGATGTCAGGCAGAGTAAGAGCCAGGTTGTATTTTTACTTTATGATACAAGAAATGCTTTGGAAAGAGTGCTGCTTCATTTTGCACATTTTGAAAAGCAGGCAGAAAAGTTGGAGGAAAACCTTTATAAGATAACGATCATTTATAATAAGGATGACGAAACAGAACTAGAGATCAGGATGCTTTCCTATGGTCCAATGATAAAGGTGATCGAGCCGGAGAGTTTTGTAGAGCAGATTCGCTCACGTCTCAGAAAGCAGAAGAGTTGCGGAGTGTAGAGGATTCAGAAAGTAGAGGCTTCAGAAATAAGAAGAGTTGCGGATTGTAATAGTTCGCAACTTTTTTTCCGTGAAAGGGAAGGCTTCATTTTTTAGAATATAGCTGTAAGTTGAAGAAAAGAATATAGAAGTAAGGATAGTAAAAAGAAAGAAGAGGAAAGTTCATGTTAGAGATCAAAGGTAAAGTAAATACAGCTATAAGCTACGCAAAAGTTATAGAGGATGAAGCTATAGAACAGATAAGAAGAATGTGTGATTATGACCTGACAAAAGGAAGTAAGGTAAGGATAATGCCGGATGTGCATGCAGGAAAGGGATGTACCGTAGGAACAACCATGACCATTGTGGATAAGGCTTGTCCAAACATTGTTGGTGTTGATATTGGATGTGGAATGTTTACTACTAAGTTAATAGATAAGACACTTGATTTCGTAAAGATAGATAAAGCGTGCCATTTTATCCCATCCGGTCTTAACGTGTGGGAAGGAAGAAAAGAAAGATTTGATCTCACTGAGCTTAGATGTTACAGATCTTTAAGAGATTCAAAAAGATTAGAGAGATCCCTTGGTACACTTGGGGGAGGAAATCATTTTATTGAGATAGACAGATCAGAAGACGGAAGCTACTACCTGGTGATCCACTCAGGTTCAAGAAACTTAGGAAAGCAGGTGGCGGAAATCTATCAGCAGCTGGCAGTGGACCTTCATATAGGAAAGGAGGAATATTTTAAGAAAAGGGATGCGATTATCCACGAATATAAAGAAGCTGGAAGAAAAAATGAAATCCAGCAGGCACTTAATGAGTTGAAAAAATCGCTTGAAGTAAAGCAGCTGGGTGTTCCGGAGGATATCTGCTGGTTATATGGATCATTTTTGGAGGACTATCTTCACGATGTGGAAATCTGCCAGAGATTTGCAAGAAGAAGCAGAGAGCTAATGGCAGAGATAATCCTTGAAAGAACAGGACTTAGCGGGGGAGAGTCATTTCATACGATCCACAACTATATTGATACATCGGAAATGATCCTTCGAAAAGGGGCTATTGCGGCTCATAAGGACGAACTTGTGCTTATCCCAATCAATATGAGAGACGGGGCGGTGCTTGCTAAAGGAAAAGGAAATCCGGAATGGAATTATTCCGCGCCTCATGGTGCCGGCCGCCTTATGTCCAGAAGAAAGGCAAAGGAAACGCTTGATATGCAGGCGTATATTGACACTATGAAGGGGATTTACACAACATCCGTGAATGAAGATACCCTTGATGAGGCACCAATGGCCTATAAATCTTTGGAGGATATAATTGACGTGATAAGAGATTCGGTGGACATTATAGATATCATAAAGCCGGTTTATAATTTCAAAGCTTCCGGGGATAAAAAGCCCTGGGATAAATAGTTAACATAAAAGTGGACCACTGCCCCCGGGACTGTGGTCCACTTTTATGTTAACTAGTATAGCGGGAAAATCATACAAATGGGTGATGTGTCGAAAAAAAATACTGATATAATTTCAATTATTGATCCGGTTGAATTAGTTGAAAACTAATCTGGACGAATCTTTGGTCGGTTTACAGGAATGTGAAAGAGAGGTGTTTTTATGGCACATACATGTGCAATTTGTGGTGCGGAGATCAATATGCTCCAGTCACAGAAACTCGCGGATGGTAATTACATTTGCAGAAAAACTTGTCAGAAGAAGGGAATGAAGAAATATTTCAGTTTCATGCACGCTTCACTTGATGAGGTAAATGCGCATATTGCCCAGGTTGAAAATGGTACTAAGATCTTTAATGATCTTTTTGTTCCAAAGCTTAAGGCAAGCAAGAAGCAGCGCCCAGTTCAGTTTGGTGGGGACATTTATGTTTTAGAGGATTTAGGACTTATGGCTCTTGCTAAGGCAGAGTATAAGCATTTTATTTTTGGAAAATATTACCCACAGGCATGTGTTTTCAGACTGGGAGATCTGGTTGGTTATTCACCTGAAAAGATTGATAAGCTTCCAGATGGAACTTCAGCAGATGCCAGCAAGAAATATATTCATTTTGTATTTAGAAATACAGACGGTCTATGCGATTTCTATTATGATTACAACACTCCAAAGAAACTTTCAGATTATTTCAATAAGCTTTTTGGAATTCAGAAGACTCTTGGAAATATCGGAAATACATGGAAGAATCAGATAAATGCAGCTAAGGCTATGGCTGCAGGTGTTAAGGCTGCAACTTCTGGCGCAGAGAATGCAAAGGAAAAAGCAATGGAAGCAGCAAATAGTCTGGATGTAGCTGTTTATGGTGATCGTACAGAACTTAACAGAAGAGCAGCGGTTGCATTACAGCCTTATATGTAAATTATATGATTCTCGGGCTACTATTCGCGCTTCGATTCAGCGTTTCAGAAGTTTCGATTAAAGGAATATCTAACGTAGTAATAAAAAAGTCCCGGTGTATCGTGCCTGTATGCCACCGAGACTTTTTCTAATATAAAATCTTCATTAAGCTTTAAGTAATGCTTCAATTTTTTCTTTCATTTTATTTATGTCCATGCCACCTACGTGATTTTCCACAACTTCTCCATTCTTTATGAAGAAGAAACTTGGAATAGACATGACATCAAACTGGCGGGCAAGTTCAGGATAATCATCAGTATTTACTTTGCATACCTTCACTTTTCCTTCATATTCCTTTGCAATTTCCTCTACGATTGGAAGCATCATTTTGCATGGTCCACACCAGTCTGCGTAAAAATCTACGAGTACTGGTATATCGCTGTTAAGAACTTCTTCGTTAAAATTATCTGTTGTTAATTGTAATGCCATATTATTAATCCTCTCTTTTCTAAAATGTAATATGATTATAAATGTTACGTATAAATGTTTTTAATAAATGTCAAATCTGAGTTTTTTTTATGAATACTCAGTTTAAAAATATGTAATGTTGTTTTTCTTATGTTGATAATGTTATTATACATGGTATAAAAAATGTATCAAGTACGCAAAATTATCTTAGTTGGTATGAAAAAACTGAGTAATTACGAAAGGCGAAGAACATGGCTGAAAAAAATATAAATAAAAATGCTGAACCAAAAAAGATAAGCATAGATAAAACAAGCAAGACTACAGGCACAGTTAAAAGCACTTCCAGGAGAGAAGCTCTCTGTGATGATATTGCAGGAAAAGGCTGTGGTTTAAAGAGAGTTCTTGATATTATAGGTGGTAAATGGAAGATCATGCTACTTTGTGTAATGGATCAGGAAGGGCAGATCCGCTACGGAGAACTTAAGCGAAAAGTGTTTGGGATTACAAATACAATGCTTGCTAATTCTCTTAAGGAAATGGAAGAAACAGGACTTGTTGAAAGGCATCAGTTTAATGAGATGCCGGTGAGAGTGGAATATTCACTTACCGATAAGGCAAGAAGCATCGTTCCTATTCTTCTTGAACTAAAAAAATGGGGCGAAGAAAACCTGTAATTAGAGAGGGAGGAAGAAAATGATAGAGAAGATTTTTATAGTCATAATGTGCTCGATTATAATATTTGTAATGGTTATATTACCAATTATTTTAACTAAAAAGTATAATAAGGAACAAGAGCAAAAAGCTAAGAAACATATCTATTTCGGTACATCTTTCGGGAGATTTCTGTGGGACGATCAGCCAGATTCGGGTTACGAAGCAGAAATAGAATGGGAATTTAATCCGGGACCTGATAAAAAATGCTTTTTATTTTTTGATACAGATAATCCCGCAAGGATTTTTGAGGCGTGCTATCGATGTAAGCAGGCAAGCATTCGGTCCAGTTATTTAAGTGACGTTATACTAGGGACGGAACTGTCAAATATAGCATTTATTATGCAAAAGCTATATATGTGGAAGAGCTGGAGGTAATTGTAAAGGAAGACGGCAGCAAGGATATAAAATATGAGACATATGACTGATAAACTGAAATGATATGATCATTTAAAGTTAAAATTGCAATTAAAAACAATCGTAATAAGCTTGACTTTAATCAAGTAAAGTGCTAGCATATCGGTTAGACAAAGCTAACTGACATGCTAGCATACTTTTTGTCGCCGCATAGAGCGGCTTTTTTGATGCCACTGAGTTAGAAAAAACTAACCGGATAACAAATCCGTGGATAGCGGTGATGGTTAGAAAATAGGGAAGCGTTCATAAATACGTTTCCCTTTAAAACAGTACATTGGTTAGTACAATCTAACTTATGTTCGCTACATATTTGGTAAAAAAGGAGGAAATAAACAAAATGAAAAAAAGAGGGTTGGTATCCTGGGTGCTTGAGTTCGCAGGGCGAAAACGGGCGTATTTTGTAGGAAGCGTTGTGCTTGCCATGTTTGGTGTGGCAGCATCATTTGTTCCATACCTGATCATTGCAAAGATTGTTGGACAACTTCTTTTGGGAAACAGAGAATGGGATTGTTACTTGAAACAGGTGCTTCTGATGGGAATATTCTGGTTGATCCGGGGGGTGCTTCATTCACTGTCGACTGCTTTATCACATGCGGCGACATTTACAGTTCTGGGTGGTATCAGAAAACAGCTTTGTGAGAAACTTTCTAAGATTCCGTTGGGATCTGTACTTGATGATAACAGCGGAAGTTATAAGAATATTATCGTTGAGCGAGTAGATTCAATGGAAACAACACTGGCGCATATAGTTCCTGAGTTTACTGCTAATATAATACTCCCAATCGTTATGTTTATTTATATAATGAGAATCGATTGGAGAATGGGACTTGCAAATTTCATTGGCGCTATAATAGGCCTCATATTTATGGCGGTCATGATGTATAAGAGTCGTGGCGGATATGAAGTTTCAGTACAGAAAACAAAAAAATTAAATGACACTGCCGTTGAGTATATCAACGGAATAGAGGTTATCAAGGCTTTTGGAAAGACTGGAAGTTCCTATGAGAAATTCGTAAAAGCTGCAAGGGAAGGTGCGGATGTGTTTATAGACTGGATGAGGCGATGCATCTGGCCTTCGGCAGGTACCATGACTTTTCTCCCGGCAACATTTTTAGGGGTACTTCCAATAGGGCTTCTTCTTGTTAAGAATGGTTCTCTGTCTACTGAAGGATTCATTACCTGTATCATTTTATCAACAGGACTTATCACACCTTTAGTTGTTGCTTTTTCCTATACTGACGACCTTCTAAAGATGGGTACCATTTTCGGTGAAGTGACGGAAATTCTTGAAAGAAAAGATATGGTAAGGCCGAAGGCAATCGAAAAGAAGCCGGAAGGATCGGATATAACACTTAGAGATGTGAGATTTACATATAAAGACAAAGAAGTTCTCCATGGCATCAATATAAAGATAAGACAAGGTGAGGTTGCAGCAATTGTCGGACCATCCGGATCAGGAAAAAGTACGATCGCGAGGCTGATAGATTCTCTTTGGGATGTGGATTCAGGGGAGATCACGTACGGAGGAGTGGACATTAAGAAACTGCCGTTAGAGTATTACACCGGACAGATAGCTTATGTAGCTCAGGATAATTATCTTTTCGATATGTCGGTTAAGGAAAATATCAGGCTGGGAAAGACAGGTGCAACGGATGAAGAAGTAATAAACGCAGCCAAAGCAACAGGCTGTCATGAGTTTATTCTCGGACTTGAAAATGGATATGACACGATAGTCGGTGGTGCGGGAGGCCATCTGTCGGGTGGTGAAAGACAGAGAATATGCATCGCAAGAGCTATGCTTAAGGATGCTCCTGTTGTGATCCTTGACGAAGCTACGGCATATACGGATCCCGAAAATGAGGCGCTGGTACAGATGAGTGTTGCAAAGCTTGTAAAGGGCAGGACACTTATCGTGATCGCACACCGTCTTTCTACAATAGTGGATGCAGATAAGATATTTGTGATAAAGGACGGAAAGGTTGAGGCACAAGGTACACAGGAAGAATTGCTTAAATCCTGTGACCTATATAGGAAGATGTGGGATGCTCACAGTATGGCAAAGGATAGTGATGGGGAGGTCGCATATGCTTAAAATGATACAAAAGTTTTTTACTTTTTGCAGTAAAAAGAATAGGAATAAATTCTACGGTTCAGCTGCCCTTGGCGTGCTTGAAGCGATGTTTACGGCTATGAAGATACCGGCAGCTTTCTTTGCGATAAAGGCAGCTCTTGATCAGACTATAGATAAAAAGACTATGTTTACAGTCGTGGGATTTATGCTGATCAGCACTGTGGGAAAGATGATCGTTTACCGTTTTTCTTCAATGCTTCAGACCGAGGCTGGATATGATACCTGCGCGTTGAAGCGTATAGAGATTGGTGAACATTTAAGATATCTGCCGATGGGATATTTTAATGATACAAGTCTTGGCCATATTACATCCGTAACTACCAATACGATGGAACAGGTCGGGGACATTGCAACCCGCGCAATCATGATGGTCCTGCAGGGAAGCATCACGACAGTGGTCGTTGCACTGTTTATGTTTGCCTTTGATGTAAGGATCGGCTTTATATCTCTTGCGGGTATCGGCATTTTCCTTCTGGTAAATCAGTGGACGAATAGAAGTGTGGCAAGAGTAGCAGATGAAAAGATTTCGGCAGACCGGGAGATGGTTGGTGTGATACTGGAATACATCCAGGGAATCTCTGAAATCCGCAACTATAATATCATCGGTCAGAATCAGTCTAAGGTGCAGGGAGCTATCGAAAGAAAAAAGAATGCGGATATCACTGCTGAACTTGCAGCTATACCGGCAGTTGGTGTTCAGAACCTGATAGTAAAGCTGATAGGTGTGGCAATAGCCGGATTTTCTCTGGCATTTTATATTTCAGGAACAATGGAACTTGTGTATACCATCACAATGCTTCTTTGTTCTTTCATGATATTTGAATCACTTGATCTGGCAGGCACATACACAGCGCTCTTAAAAATTATCGGCAAGGGTGTGGATATGGCTGATGAGATCCTTGACATTGAACAGATGGATATTGACGGAGAAAGTATAAAACCAGAAAACAGGGATATACATTTGGAACATGTTGGCTTTGCATATGGAAACAGAAAGATAATAGATGATGTAACGCTGGATATAAAAGAAAAAACGACTACTGCAATAGTGGGACCTTCCGGTGGAGGAAAGACGACGATCACATCTCTTATAGCCCGCTTCTGGGATGTTCAGGAAGGAGAGGTTACTCTTGGCGGCAGAAATGTTAAGGATTATAGTTTTGACAGTCTGATGGAAAATTTTAGTTTTGTTTTCCAGAGAGTTTATCTGTTTGAGGACACCATAGCTAATAATATCCGTTTTGGAAAACCGGAAGCGTCAATTGAAGAAGTGATCGAGGCGGCAAAAAAAGCCTCTTGTCATGATTTTATCAGTGCACTCCCTGAGGAATATGACACAGTGATAGGAGAGGGAGGAGCGACTCTTTCCGGAGGTGAAAAACAAAGAATTGCTATTGCCAGAGCTATTATGAAGGATGCTCCGATCATAGTACTCGATGAAGCAACAGCAAACATAGATCCGGAAAATGAAAAAGAATTGACAGAAGCAATCGAGAATCTTACGAAAGAAAAGACGATAATAATGATCGCTCACAGGCTTAAAACGGTTCGTCATGCGGATCAGATCATTGTAATTGATAAAGGAAAGATAGTGCAGCAGGGAAGTCATGAAAAACTGATGGCTGAAGACGGTATTTATAAGAAGTTTATTTCAGGCAGAAAACAGGCAGTAGGCTGGAAGATAGCACAAACAAATGAAGGAGAAAAGATAGCACAAGAAAACGCAGGAGAAAAGATAGCATAAACAAACGCAGGAGAAAAAAATGAAGAAGTTGACAACAAAAGATTTTATTACAATAGGTATTTTCACGGCTATATGGTTTGTAGTGGAATTCGCATGCGGAATGTTAGGGTACATTCATCCATATGTGGTTGCATCATATGTAGTTCTGCTGCCACTAGCGGGATCAATTCCGATGATGCTGTTTTATACAAAGACAGAGAAGTTTGGAATGATAAGTATTATGTCTATTCTGATTGCGATTATCATGTTTGTGACAGGTATGGGGTATCTGGGTGCACCACTTATTATTGCTTCAGGAGTACTTGCTGATCTTATTGCCAGATCAGGCAGATATAAGAGCTTTAAGAGTACGGTATTAAGCTATGGAGTTTTTTGTTTTTGGATATGTGCAAATTACTTCCCGGTTATTGTGACAGCAGAATCATACAGGCAGAGTCTTCTGGACGGTGGCTTTTCTGCAGAGTATGCTGAAGCTCTCTTTAGCGTGATCAATGTAAAAACAATAGCAGTTCTCATGCTTCTTTGCTTTGTATTTGGATGCATAGGATCATTTATGGGAAAAGCCGTTGTTAAGAAACATTTTGAGAAAGCAGGTATCGTCTGATCATGAAATTAAAGATCGATCCGAGAACAAAACTTTATATGATCCTTATTGTATCTTCAATCGTCATGATGAGTGCAACAACGCCATTACAATGGACCGCAAGGATCATTGTCACACTGCTTCCAATATTGCTACTGATAGCAGAGAAAAGATATAAAAGTGCATTTCTTTTTTCTGCTTTGTATGCTGTATCGTTGGGGATGACATTTTTCTTCTTGTCAGAAGAATCAACCGGAATTATTAAATACCTGCTCACAGGATATTGTGGAATCATTGCGCAATTTCTCCCTGCATTTATCACTGCATGGTATGTGGTAAGAACTACAAAAATAGGCGAATTTATGTCGGCCATGGAAAAAATGCATATGCCGGATAGTATAACCGTATCTCTTGCGGTTGTGATGCGTTTTTTCCCGACGATTAAGAAAGAATACGAATCAATCCGTGATGCTATGAAAATGAGAGGGATCGTATTTGGAGGTGCAAGGATGCTCGAATTTAGAATGATACCGCTTCTATTTTCCTGTGTAAACATAGGAGATGAACTTTCAGCGGCAGCAATAACAAGAGGACTTGGAGGAAAGGTGAAAAGGACAAGTGTTGTAGCGCTGAAACTACATGCAGTCGATTATCTGATGATGATCGGATTCACTGTGGCACTTACAATATTTGTTATCTTTAAGTATTTTTAGATGAAGCAGAATGTGGTAGAGATAAAAAATGTTTCTTTTAGATATAAAGGATCAGACGAAGGTCTGCTTAAAAATGTATCTCTTTTTGTGAAGGAAGGGGAAACTTTGCTTTTATGTGGCGCCTCCGGATCCGGGAAGACTACGCTCATCAGGCTTATAAATGGTTTGATACCGCATTATTACCCCGGAGAGTTAGAAGGCAGCATGTTAGTTGCAGGACATGATATTAAGCGGACTGAATTGTACGAGATGGCAGGGATTGTCGGGACGGTTTTCCAGAATCCAAGGAGCCAGTTCTTTTCTGTAGATACAGATGGAGAGATTGTATTTGGACCGGAGAACATAGGACTTGATACAGATGAAATAATAAAGAGAAAAAATGCTATTGTATCGGATATGAATATTGAGAAACTTCTTGGAAGGAGCTTGTTTGAATTATCCGGCGGAGAAAAACAAAAAATCGCATGTGCTTCTGTAGCAGCACTATTTCCCAATATTATATTGCTGGATGAACCGTCATCAAACCTTGATACTTTGTCAATAGAGGATTTACGACAGCTTATCATCAGGTGGAAGGAACAAGGAAAAACAATAGTAATTTCAGAGCATCGGCTTTGGTATCTGAGGGACATAGTCGACCGTGTGATCTACATGAAGGATGGGGATATAGGTGAAGAATGGAGCGGGACAGAGTTCTCTTTATTTGATAGAAATAAGATAAGAGACTTAAAACTCAGACCGATAAACACGGAAATTATAGATGAACAAAAGAACAAAAATACAAATAAAAAGCCTATAACAAAGAGAGAAAGTGAGAGTATCCTGCTGAAAGATTTTTACTTTTCTTATAAAAAAAGACCTTATATTTTTAGAAAGAAAAAGTTTACAGAGAATGATAAGGATATTCTTAATCTTAATATTCCGAAGCTTTCGCTCCCAAGAGGAAAAGTGATAGGTGTTCTTGGGAAAAATGGAACCGGGAAGTCAACATTTCTTAGGTGTGTTTGTGGATTGGAGAAGGACTGTTCCGGAGTGATAAGCCTTTTGGGAACAGATTATAAGGCAAAAGACCGGCTTAAATTATGCTACATGGTAATGCAGGATGTGAATCATCAGTTGTTTACCGACAGCGTAGAAGCAGAGGTTTTTCTTTCAATGAAAGAAAAGGATAAGATACGTTGCCATGAGATATTGGATCAATTAGATCTTCTTTCGTATAAAGACAAGCATCCTATGGCCCTTTCAGGTGGGCAGAAGCAGAGGGTAGCTGTTGCATCTGCAATTGCTTCGGAAGCTGAAATACTCCTGTTCGATGAACCGACATCGGGACTTGACTATGTGCATATGGAAGTCGTTGGAAATCTGCTTACGCGGCTTGCAAGCGCTGGATATACTGTGCTTGTTTCAACACATGACAGTGAACTGATAGACCTTTGCTGTGATCATCTGCTATATATTGAGAGGGGAAAGGTATCAAAATTTGTTTAAGATCAAAATTCGTTTGATGAGAAAAAACTTGCTTATTAACTAAGAGTATGGTAAAACTTATTATAGTAAGTTGCGACTAACCGAATTAGCGTGTGACAAATACAAGTGTTTGTCACATTTTAAAAAACTTATGGTTAGACACAACTAACTGCATTGATGCTTTTAATTGGAAAGGGGTTGAGTCTATGCGACTAACGATTAAGAGACGCATTGAATGGCTTACAAGATTAATAAACGGAGTAGCGTGAGATGTTTGAAAAAAACATAGTGGAGTTTTGTGCTCCAACACTTGCAGGAATAAAGACAGCTAATCTTTTTACCTGTACTTATGGTGACAGATCAGAAGTGGTGAAGAATGTTAGAAGGTTTAATGGCCTTCTTTCTAAAAAGGGGGTTAGAATCCTTCCGGTCAGGTATTCTGACCACAGAGTTCTTATATATGTATTTCGTGTGTCATTCCTTAAGAAAGATCTCTGTGATAAGGAGACTTCAGATATCCTCAAAAGTTTTGGCTATGAGGTTGGAAATACATATGCTTGTATTTGTTGTTTAAAAAGGAAGTTAGAATCATTTACTGACAGCAAAGGTTTTCCCCATGAGGTTGGATTATTTCTTGGGTATCCGCCTAAGGATGTGAAGGGATTTATCGAAAATAACGGGGAATGTTTTAAATGTACCGGATGCTGGAAAGTATATGGAGATGAGAAAAAGGCAAAGGATACATTTGATAAATATAAAATTTGCACTGCTGAGTATATGAAAAGATACTCCGAGGGGGTGGGTTTAGATAACTTAGTTGTTGCAATGTAAAGGTGTGATGAAACGTTCGAAATGAAACGTTCGAAATGGAACGTTCTTAAATAAATTACAGGGGCATATAGCTCTAGAAAGGATAGATTATGAGTAAAGTAGCAGTAGTATATTGGAGTGCAACAGGCAATACTGAAGCTATGGCTAAGGCAGTAGGAGCAGCGGCAGAATCAAAGGGGGCTGAGGTAACATTTTTTGGACCAAGTGATTTTTCATCTTCAAAACTTGCTGATTTTGACGCGGTTGCATTTGGATGTCCAGCAATGGGGGCAGAAGTTCTTGAAGAAACAGAATTTGATCCTATGTTCACAGAGCTTGAGTCATCTCTTAGTGGAAAGAAAATCGGACTCTTCGGTTCTTATGGATGGGGAGATGGCCAGTGGATGAGAGATTGGGAGGACAGAGCTGTTGCAGCAGGAGCAAATCTTGTAACAAATGGTGTAATGGCTAACAATGCTCCTGATGATGAAGCGCTTGAAAACTGTGCAGATCTTGGAAGAGCTTTAGTATAAGTTTTTATTGATATAAAGGATGAGTAAAGGAGATTAAAAATGTTTCTTGAAATTGAAAAAGTAATTGGTAGAGAGATTCTGGATTCCAGAGGCAATCCAACAGTAGAGGCTGAGGTGTATCTTATCGATGGGACAGTTGGTAGGGGGACAGCCCCAAGTGGTGCATCCACAGGAGAATTTGAAGCTCTTGAGTTACGTGATGGTGACAAAGCACGCTATCTTGGAAAGGGCGTTCAGAAGGCTGTTGAAAATATCAATACAACAATAAATGATGTCCTCGTAGGTTTAGATGCTTCAGATACATATGCAGTTGATGCTGCTATGATAAAAGCAGATGGAACAAAGGATAAGTCGAATCTTGGCGCTAATGCTATCCTTGCTGTATCTATTGCAGCTGCTCGTGCGGCGGCTATTGCGCTGGATATACCACTTTATAGATTCCTCGGTGGTGTTCAGGGTAATAAGCTTCCTGTTCCAATGATGAATATTCTTAATGGTGGAGCTCATGCAGATAGTGCTGTAGATACACAGGAATTCATGATTATGCCAGTAGGTGCACCTTCCTTTAAGGAAGCTCTTAGATGGTGTGCTGAGGTATTCCATAAGCTTAAGAGTTTGATCAAGGATATGGGTGATGTAACAGCTGTTGGTGATGAAGGTGGATTTGCTCCTAATCAGCTAAAGAGTGACGAGGAAGCTATAGAGAAAATCCTTGAAGCTATTAAGGCTGCCGGCTTTGAACCAGGAAAAGATTTTATGATCGCAATGGATGCGGCTTCATCAGAGTGGAAGAGTGAAAAAGGTAAAGGCTTCTATAAGCAGCCTAAGTCTGGAAAGGAATTCACATCTGATGAACTTATTGCTCACTGGGAATCACTTGTGGATAAGTATCCTATTATCTCCATCGAAGATGGTCTTGATGAAGAAGATTGGGAAGGCTGGCAGAGAATGACAGAAAAGATTGGCCACAAGGTTCAGCTGGTTGGTGATGATCTTTTTGTTACAAATACTGAGAGACTTTCAAAGGGTATCCAACTTGGTGCTGGAAACTCAATCCTTATTAAGCTTAATCAGATTGGCTCAGTATCAGAAACACTTGAGGCTATCAAGATGGCACATAAAGCAGGATATACAGCTATTTCTTCTCATCGTTCAGGAGAAACGGCAGATACAACTATTGCAGATCTTGCTGTAGCACTTAATACATGTCAGATTAAAACAGGTGCGCCAAGCCGTTCTGAGCGTGTTGCTAAGTATAACCAGCTGCTTAGAATAGAGGAGGAGTTGGGAGCATCTGCAGTATATCCAAAGATGAGCGCATTTAATGTTAACAAGTAGTTCTATCTTACTTATTGAATAATATTCATATATACGGCATTATGAGAAGATAAAATCATAATGCCGTTTTTTTTGGCAGTTAAATAGCAAAGAGAATACTACAATAGTGTAGTTTTTTATATTTGATTATTTTGTGTTTAGGGAAGATTGTTATCAAAAGTAATATATAATTTCTAAATATAAGCGGCGGCCAATTTATCAAAAGTCAGATTGACCGCCACTTATAAATACACTATAATGCAAAACTCAAATTTGAATATGACAGATTATTTGAATCAGCCTTCGTTAATCCAGAAGCAGTGAAAGCTATAGTAGAATTGTTATATACAAACAATAACGGATTTACCAGATCCGAGATAACAAGTAAACTGGGGATTTCAGATGGTGGTCGTTTGTCACGCAACTTGAATTCCTTAATTGCCAGTGATTTTATCATGAAATATGTTCCGTTTGGCTCTGGGAAAAGGGATGAACATTATAAGTTAGTTGATTCGTTTTGTATATTCTATAATCATTTTGTTCGGCATCAAAAGGGAATAAACAAGCGATTCTGGCAACAAAATGTAACGGCTCCGGCTGTTGTAACATGGAGAGGGTTTGCATATGAGAGAGTTTGCTTTAATCATATAAAACAAATAAAGGTTGCCCTGGGAATTGCAGACGTTATAACATCGGTATCAGCATGGACAAAGATATCTGGTGATAATAATGGAACTCAAATTGATATGCTGATAATAAGGAATGATAATGTGATAAACATGTGCGAGATCAAGTATTACAGCGATGATTTTGTGATAGATAACCAATACTATCGGAAGTTAGTGAGCAGGCAAGCATTCGGTCCAGTTATTTAAGTGACGTTATACTAGAACTGCTTCATTGTGAAAGAACAGAATGAGAAATATGATCTAAAGTTGGAAAAAGATGGTAAAGAATATTTGATGGAATTTGTTCTATTAGACAAGGCTCCATATATTCACAAAAAAACATATTGAGAGACATGTTAAACAGGCATATAAATTAAATGAAAATGATAATTATTCTTATCTACTTTTACTAATATTATTATCTAGAACGAAGATGTGTGATATTAGTTTGTATAAAAAGGCAAAAGAAATGGGATGAAGTATGAACATAAAGATACGAGAGCAAGCAGGTACAGATGCCGTAAGAAAGTTTGACTATTAGATGACGGTTAGGGAAAGACACCTTATTCCCCAAAAATAAAAAAAAGTTGAATTTGGGGAATAGAGAATGTGTTATAATCGTGGAGGTGATGGAATGAAACTAATAAAAAGAGTCAAATATTTAAATGAGATTGCCGAATTAATTGGTATTCCTGATATTAAAGTGATAACCGGAATACGTAGATGTGGCAAGTCCAAAATCATGGATGCTTTGACTGAGTTGATTAAGGAATCTGATCCATCAGGAAATGTAATACATGTAAATTACAATATTACTGAGTTTGAAAATCTACTTGAGTATCATGCATTAGAAGACTACATTGAATCACAATATATTACCGGTGAAAATAATTATGTGTTGATTGATGAAATACAGATGTGTGAGCATTTTGAAGAGGCTATAAATAGTATTCACTCGAAAGAAAAATATGATATATATGTTACCGGTTCAAACGCATTTTTGCAAAGTAGCGATTTGGCTACATTATTTGTAGGACAAACATATGAGATTCATATAATGCCATTTTCATTTGAGGAATATCTGGCCTATTTCCCATCGGAAAAAGTAAATGACAGTTTGACAAAATATATTACTGAAGGTGGAATGGCCGGATCATATTTGTATAAGATTAGTAATCAGAAATATCGATATATTAATGACGAAGTGTTAAATGCTTTGGTTGTTAGAGATATTATAAAGAAGTATATTGATTATCTATGTAAAGCATATGCGTTTTATCGTGTTCGTAGATATGATATTAAAGGAAAAAAATCTAAGATCCGAAGATAAATACTATCTGTCGGATCATAGTTTTAAATATGCACGACTTGGAACAAAAAATATGGATTATGGTCATGTGCTTGAAAATATAGTTGCAGTGGAGTTGATAAGACGTGGATATGAAATATATGTAGTAGTAGCAGGAGATAAGTAATAGACTTTGTTGCCATGAGTCAAGGCGATAGAATATATATCCAGGTATCATATGATATAAGTGAACAAAAGACTTTTGAGAGAGAAGTAGCTCCTTTATTGAAAATAGGAGATGCATATCCAAAGATGTTGATTGCTAGAACATACCAACCGGAATATAATCACGAAGGTATACGGATTGTTGATGCTGCTAAATGGTTAACTAATGTAAAATATGAGGGAAATAGCTAATGATAAATGTACTATTCGTCTGCTGGGGCAACATTTGTCGAAAGTCCTAGAAGCCGCACAGATAGTATATTTATGAAGAAAAAACAGGGTATTTTATACCTTGCATATACCTTTTGCGAGAGGTCCATTCGCGTTAAATAATTATACTATTGGTCCAATGACAACAAATAGAAAAGTGATGTATGATTTCAGTATCATTAAGTATTGGGAGGCTTTTGCTTATGAAAAGTGAAATAATACTGTTTGAAACCCGAGACAAAGAAATATCCATTCCAGTATCTTTTGAGAAAGAAACGGTTTGGTTAAGTGCTAATCAAATGGCGTTATTATTTGATAGAGATGAAAAGACTATTCGTAAACATATCAATAATGCTTTTTCTGATGGAGAATTGTCCAAAGAGAACAACACGCAAAAAATGCGTGTTGATGGTGTAAAGCAAAAAGTTCCATTTTATACCCTTGATGTAATTATTTCTGTTGGATATAGAGTGAAATCTAAACGTGGAACAGAATTTAGACAGTGGGCTAATAGCGTATTGAAACAGTATATTATTGAGGGATATGCAATAAACGAAAAACGACTGAAGGCTCTTGAGAGAACAGTTGATATTCAAACTAAAATGCTTGCAGATGCTTTGGATGTTGAAGAGTCTGATATCTTACAAGCTGTTAATCAATATACAGATGCATTATTATTACTTGATCAATATGATCATCAAGTAGTTCCAAAACCGGATGGTTCAGAACCAATTTACAGAATTACATATGAAGAGTGCTGCCGGATGGTTGATGCTATGAGAGATTCTTTCCATACTGATGTTTTTGGCTTGGAGAAAGAAAAAGGTAAAGTTGAAGGCATCATTGCTGCAGTTTATCAGAGTGCATTTGGAGAGGATGCTTATCCTACGTTAGAGGAGAAAGCTGCAAATCTTCTTTATTTCATGATAAAGGATCATCCATATGCAGATGGATGTAAGCGAATAGCAGCTTCTCTATTTCTTGAATTCCTTGGAAAAAACAATGCACTTATCAGGAATGGTAAAAAAGTAATCAGTGATGGTGCTCTAGTAGCTATAACATTAATGATTGCAGAATCAAGACCAGAAGAAAAAGACATAATGGTTGCGTTGGTTATGAATTTTCTAACCATATAAAGGAACGGATATATTTAACTAAGATGTATATTATTGATATAATTGTCGGTTTGAATGTCGGTTTAATGTCGGTTTGAAATTATTTGAAGAATTAGGAATAAAAGATATATTGGCAGTAAAGTTATATTATTGCCAATATATCATATTGAAGGTGGATAAATAGATGCATATGCTGGAGTTTAAGAAGCTTACGGATTTCCCAAGGGGAACCCTGTATAACATATTGTGCGATGCCTATTCATATGATGATTGGAACAAAAGGTTTTGGGATGGCAACTGGAAAGAAACTGGTGATTACTTGTATTATGAGATTGTATTGAGTAAAAAAAATATTATGTATTGGAGACTCTTCTTGTTCAGGGAAGAATACTGTGGCTGATGGGTAAGAAAAAGGTTGAACATGTGGTGTTTGATGGAATGAGAAAGATAAAAAAGAAAGTCAATATCAACCAATATAACACGCAAACAAAAATGAAAATAATGGGACAGACGGATAAGCAGAGTGTCCAGCAACATCCGTTTCCCCCACTTTATGATAAGGATTCCAAGGTGTTGATACTAGGGAGTTTTCCATCTGTTAAATCCAGAGAAATGAATTTTTTCTATGGTCATCCGCAAAACAGATTCTGGAAGGTAATCGCAAGTATTTTTGATCAGGAGAATCCGACTTCAATTGAAGAAAAGCAGAAATTGATTCTCGATAATAATCTTGCGCTTTGGGATGTGATTGCTGAATGTGAAATATCGGGTTCATCTGATGCAAGCATTAAAAATGCAAAAGCTAATGACTTAAGTGAAATCATAAAAAATTCAAAGATTCAGAAGATAATCGTAAATGGGAAAACAGCTGAACGACTGTATATCAAGTATATTGAACCGGTGACGGGGATAAAAGCAGTGGTGCTTCCATCCACTAGTCCGGCAAATGCAACGCGGAGTTTGGAAAGACTTGTGGATGTATGGAAATCCGAAATAAAGAATTAAAAATTGAGGGAAAAAATAATGATAAATGTATTGTTTGTATGCTGGGGCAACATTTGCCGTTCACCTATGAGCGAATTTATATTTAAGGACATGGTGAAAAAAGCAGGCTTAGAAGATGAATTTCATATAGAGTCCAGAGCTACCCATACCGATGAGATATGGAACGGTAAGGGGAATCCTGTATATCCGCAGGCAAAAAGGAAGCTTGTGGAGCATGGGATAAGTTGCGAAGGAAAGAGAGCCCAGCTCCTTACCAAAGAGGATTACTTAAACTTTGACTATATCATAGAAATGGATGAGCTTAATAGAAAATGGATGCCTATCAGACTTGGTGGAGATCCGGATAATAAGATTTCTCTTTTGATGGATTATACAGATAATCCTCGTTCTGTGGCAGACCCATGGTATACGGGAGATTTTGAAACCACGTACCGAGATATAGTTGAGGGATGTGAAGGACTACTCAGAAAACTGACAGAAGAATAAAATGAAACTTACAGATAGGAAGCACATTGTCTGTTTCCATGGAAAATGTTGTTTCAAGAATACAGCCCCTGGCGTGACTTAAATGTTACGTTAGGGGCTGTTGCATTTCGACATTTTAAAATGATTTGTAGAGATTTGTGGTTCTTTACGATTGGGCGATAGGATTCTTGGAAAATCTTATATGGAGATTTTTAGTTACTATTCACAGATAAATGGAAGTGAAGAATGAAGCTCACATCAGTGGGCTTTATTTTTATTGTTGAAACGGTTAGAATCTTTGTATTAAGCAAATCGGAATTTTACGCACAGTTTGATAGAGGATAATGAGAACAG
>CADANF010000033.1 GCA_902789175.1 uncultured Lachnospiraceae bacterium | reverse complement strand
TGAATCAGAATATCCTTCTGCTACTACTTTAAAAATATCTGAATTATTAAAGAATATTAATCTTTCATCAATTAATCCTTCTGGATATAGTACCGCTCCGTAATTATATATTTTCTTATTGCTGTCATTTCCGGTAAGAACTCCTCTGGCAACAATCATTAGTTTCTTTACATTTCCTTTTACCAGAACAATACTTCCAAGTGGCAGATATCTGTCCAGCATTTCAACATTGTTATCCATATGTAGTTTCCTTAAAATCTAAATTAAAATTTAAAATTAATGTTCATGTTTAATACAGAGAAAAAAGTCAAGTGTAACTAACTACACTTGACTTTACATTTCTTATTAGCCCTGGAAAGCTGATGAGATACTATTATCTGTCTCTTCCATCTTAGTTGCTACATCTTCAAGTGCTACAGTTCTTCTACAAGTTCTCTTGCTTGTTTGAATCCAGGTTCAAGTTCTGTATAACGTGCTGCATACGATTCACTGGCAGCACCTTCCCATTCACCCTGAAGGTTCTCAAGTAAGTTAGCCATTGTTACAATGATATCTTCTAACTTCTCTCCTTCAGCTCTGTACTCTGATGCCCTTCCACGCATTTCATCTGGTGAAATTCTAATCTGTCCCATACCTTTCAAAATCCTCCTTGGTTTTCCTTTTGCCATGAAAACGTTACCATTATGACAAAAAATTATTAGTTCCCATTGGGAACAACTTTTAAACAAATCAGATATTAATACTGTCAAACTTTAAAATCAATATAATTTAACCACTTTCTACATATCTAACAAACATTTTTTTGCACATTGCACAATTATCATTGTCAATGTTCTTATTACTATTTTTTGCGTATTTCCGCATTTTCTAGTAATTTAATTTCGGACACTAAATAAATTAGCCATCCCCAGCCAAAATATAATAAAAGACATGAAAGAATCCCTCCAAAGGGCATGTTTTAGCCCGCTGGAGGGATTGCTTGAATGTCTTTATATTTTGGCGTCCGGTTATCTTTATTTTTTGGCGTCCGGTTGTCTTTATAATTTGGCGTTCGTTAGAACTCCCCTGTTTCAAAATCCAGTCCGTCGAATCTTACCTTCATATATCCTTTTATTATCTCACAGCATTTTTCAAATCCCAGCTTTGAAGACTCAAGGCAAAGATCATAATTATGGGCATCATCCCACTTCTCTCCTGTGTAATAATAAAAGTACTCTGAACGTCTCTTATTCTCTTTTTCCACGTACTTTTCCAATTCCTTATCGGACATGGAAAGTCTGAGGCGTGCCTGTTTCAAGAGGAAATCATCCGGCGCATGGACAAATACACGGACCACATTGCTTCTGTCCTTTAAGGCGTGGCAGGCTCCATGGCCTACAACAACGCATGATTCCCTTTCTGAAAGGTCTCTTATAACCTTTGCCTGGCAGGCAAAGAGATTCTCAGGTGATGTATAATCCTTATCATTTGGTGAAAGGACCTTTCCATCATAAATGTCATGTCCCAGAGAAAAAATCGGTGTTCCTTTAAATTCTGATAAAGCTTTATTAAATAAAGCTTCATTTATACCTGAATCCTCAGCCGCAAGCTTTACCAATTCCTTATCATAATAATGAATTCCCAGCTCTTTTGCGATCATCTCACCTATTGTACGTCCGCCGGACCCATATTCTCTATTAATCGCTATTGTAATCTTCTGATTCATATATAGCCCCCTATTCTTTTTGTTAGTATCTGATTTCTTTATTCCACGGAATTAAAGTATCAGTTTCTAACCTCATTATTCCATCCAGTTCTTTATTCTCCCAGATAAGCCTTGCGGATCCTGTCATCATTAAGAAGATCCGATGCCTTTCCTTCCATAGTGATGGCACCTGTTTCAAGAACGTAAGCCCTGTCAGCTATGGCAAGAGCCTTATTTGCGTTCTGCTCTACTAAAAGAACTGTAGTTCCTGCCTTTGATACACTTTCTATTATATCAAAAATCTCATTAACAAAGATAGGAGAAAGTCCCATAGATGGCTCATCCATAAGGATCATCTTAGGCTTTGACATAAGGGCGCGGCCCATAGCAAGCATCTGCTGCTCACCACCTGAAAGAGTTCCTGCGAACTGATTAAGACGTTCTTTAAGTCTTGGGAATCTCTCATAAATCTCTGCTAAAGTATCCTGTTTTTCTTTTGAATCTTTTCTTGTATAAGCCCCAAGAAGAAGATTCTGATAAACAGTAAGTTCCGGAAATACACGACGGCCTTCTGGAACATGGGCGATACCCAATTTAACCAATTTATGAGCTGGCACATTTGTAATATCCTTACCATCAAATGTTACTGTGCCGCCTTTTTTTTCTACAAGTCCTGTTACTGTATGAAGAGTTGTTGTCTTACCAGCACCATTTGCACCGATAAGAGCCACTACTTCTCCCTGATTTACAGTGAAGCTTATTCCTTTAAGGGCAGGGATAACACCATAATTAACTTGCAGATTTTCTACTTTTAATAATTCTGACATATACTCCCTCTCTTATTCTCCAAGATATGCTTTTATTACTTCCGGATCCGACAATACATCTTTAGTCTCTCCTTCTGCAAGAACCCGTCCAAAATTAAGGACTGTAAGTTTTTCGCAGATACCTGATACGAGTTTCATATCATGCTCGATAAGAAGGATTGTCATACCATAATTCATTCTGATGTAACTGATATTTTTCATCAGATCTTCTGTTTCATTTGGATTCATACCCGCAGCCGGCTCATCCAGAAGAAGCAGCTTAGGATTAGTCGCCATAGCTCTAGCGATCTCTAACTTTCTCTGCTTACCATAAGGAAGATTACTTGCTATAGTGTCCGCTTCTTTGTCTAAATCAAATACTGAAAGAAGCTCCATAGCCTTTTCATCCATGGCTTTTTCCGTCTTAAAATATGAAGGCAGACGAAGAATTCCAGCCAAAGTACTATATTTAAACTGATTGTGAAGACCAATCTTTACATTATCAAGAACTGAAAGCTGTGAGAAAAGTCTTATATTCTGAAATGTCCTTGCTATACCTGAATGATTTATCTCTATTGTACTTTTGGCTGTTATATCATTTCCATCCAGCTTTATAAGACCTTCTGTAGGCTTATATTCACCTGTAAGAAGGTTAAACACTGTTGTCTTACCGGCTCCATTTGGACCGATAAGACCATATAACTCACCTTTTTCTATATTAAGATTAAAATCATCCACAGCCCTTAGTCCCCCGAACTGTATCGAAAGATTTGAAACTTCAAGGAGTGCCATATTATTCAACCTCCTTTTCTTTTTTCTTAAATGGATTGTGCTTTTCTATAAAAGCTCTTGATTTTGGATTCCAGTTAATAATCATCATTGCGATCATAATGACTGCGTAGATAAGCATTCTGTAATTACCGATAAATCTAAGGACTTCAGGAATAAGAGTAAGCACTACAGCTGCTATGATAGAACCTCTTGTAGATCCGATTCCACCAAGTACCACATATACAAGGATCATGATTGACATGTTATAACCGAATCTTTCAGACTTAGCCTGAAGGATAGTTGAATTATGTGCATAAATAGCCCCTGCACATCCTGCTATAGCAGCTGAGATAGTAAATGCCAGCATCTTATATTTTGTTACATTTATGCCTAAAGATTCTGAAGCGATACGATTATCTCTTATAGACATTATTGCTCTTCCGCTTCTTGAATTTGTGAGATTAAGAGTAACCAAAACAGCTAAAAGAAGGATTATAAATCCCGCTGTAAATGTAGCCGAAACAGGAATCCCCGTGATTCCCTGGGGACCATTTAACATCTTGTCCTTTATCTCTGATGATTTTGATATATCAAGAGTTATCATAAATCTGCCGCTCTCAGTACGTCCCATATAAAGAGCATTTATGATATTTTTAATGATCTCACCAAAAGCTAAAGTAACAATGGCAAGGTAATCACCGTGGAGTCTTAATACAGGAATGCCAATGATAAATCCAAATAATGCAGCAAAGACGGCTCCGATGATCACCGCAATGATAAATCTTGGGACCATTGGAAGTGCATCCGCCATAGCCTTAGAAAAATAAGCTGATGTAAATGCACCAATGCACATAAATCCGGCATGACCTAAAGAAAGGTCTCCCAGAATACCTACTATAAGATTTAAAGATACAGCCATGGTTGAATAAACACAAAATGGGACCAGAAGGCCGCCAATATGGTTATTAATAAGGCCTGCACCATTACAGATCATAACAGCCACATATATTGCAACAAGGCCGAGAATCGTAATAAGATTATTCTTTGTCGTTTTATTTTTAAGTAATTTAGCCATCTTACCACCTCCTAAACCTTTTCCTGAACGACCTTACCCATAAGGCCTGTAGGTTTAACTAAAAGTACGATAATAAGTACGCTGAATACTATGGCATCTGAAAGCTGTGAAGAAATATATGTCTTACTTAAGTTTTCGATAATACCCAGTAGAAGGCCGCCGATCATTGCTCCAGGTACTGAGCCTATACCACCAAGTACCGCTGCAACAAAGGCTTTGATACCAGGCATGGCTCCGGTATATGGGTTAAGTGAAGGATATGCTGAGCAAAGAAGCACCCCTGCCACACCTGCCATAGCTGAACCTATAGCAAATGTAAGAGATATGATACCATTTACGCTGATTCCCATAAGTGAAGCAGCATCTCTATCCTGAGCCACTGCAAGCATTGCCTGACCCGGTTTTGTTTTATTGATAAAAAATTGAAGGAAAAGAACAAGAAGAATGCTTATCACAATACTAAGTATTGTAGTTCCAGGAATAGTAAATTCTCCTATCTTTATTGTTCTTATAGAAACAGGCACTACACTTGAGAACATTTTTGGATCTGCTCCAAATATAAGAAGTGCCGCATTTTGAAGAAAATAGCTGACACCGATGGCTGTAATAAGAACAGCTAATGGAGAACCTGCCTTTCTAAGAGGTTTATAAGCTATCTTTTCTACTGTTACACCTAAGATCAGGCATCCTATTATTGCCGCTGCTATACCTAAAGCTATAGGTAACTTTAATGTTGTTATTATTGTGAAAGCAATATATGCTCCAACCATGATGATATCACCATGGGCAAAATTCAGCATCTTAGCAATACCATATACCATAGTGTATCCTATTGCTATAAGAGCATAAATACTTCCAAGGCTTAATCCATTAATCAGATTAGTTATAAAACTGACCATACCTTAAACTCCCTCATCATTTTAGTTTTTAAGCAGAATTTTTTATGTAAAATCCGCTTCATACAAATATATTTATAGCACAAACTCCCGCATATTACTATGCGGGAGTTTAAGTAAATATTATGGATCTACTCCATTGAAACGTATGTACCGTTCTTTATCACAACAGCTTTAGGATTCTTATCTGGTTCTCCGTCTGCTGTC
This sequence comes from uncultured Lachnospiraceae bacterium, assembly GCA_902789175.1. Taxonomy (GTDB): domain Bacteria; phylum Bacillota; class Clostridia; order Lachnospirales; family Lachnospiraceae; genus Eubacterium_Q. The sequence goes on along the minus strand of CADANF010000033.1, from coordinate 36,249 downwards.
CATTTAATATTTCCTGTAAGACCTGCCAGTTCGATCTCTGTCATATTAGTCTTAAGTGCTGCTGTTATATCAGCTACTGAAGCATCAGGTTTAAGATCAGCCTTCTCTAATGCAGCCTTAAGTGCATATACTGCATCATAAGAATCTGCCGCAAACTGATTAGGTGTCACCTTATAAGCTTCCTTATATGAAGAAACGAATTTAGTTGTAAGATCATCTGTTGCGTCTGCAGCAAATGGTGTAAGAAGCATTACTCCTTCTGCAAGTGAAGCATCGAAGTTATCCATATCCAGCATACCATCGAGACCGTCACATCCGAACCACTTCACTGAAAGTCCCATTGATGAAGCCTGAGTAAGAATTGTAGCAGCTTCTGTATAGTAAATTGGAAGAAATACAAGTTCAGCACCTGAATCCTTCATCTTCTGAAGCTGAGCTGTGAAATCAGTCTTTGTATCAGCTGTGAAAGCCTCTGCTGCAACAACTTCAACGCCCTGATTCTTTGCTTCTTCTACAAAAGACTGTTCAATACCACTTGAATAAGTTGTTGAACTGTCATAAATGATACCTACCTTCTTAGCAAGGTTATGTGTTCCGATATATTCAGCTGATTTAGCACCCTGAGCTGGATCTGCGAAACAAACACGATATACATTATCATACTTTGTGCATTCAACTGCTGATCCTGATGGTGTGATCTGGAAGACATTATCTGCCTTTGTTAATTCAGATACAGCTATTGTACAATCAGATGTTGTAGGTCCCACAAGGATCTGCATGCCCCAGTCCTTAAGTGCATTGTAAGCATTTACTGACTTCTCATTATCAAGCTCATCATCTTCCTTCTTATAGGCTATCTGATAACCATTGATACCGCCTGCTGCATTGATCTCCTTAATAGCAAGTTCTGCCGCGTCACATACCGCATTACCATAGTTTGCACCAGCACCTGTAAGAGGTCCGATAGCACCTATCTTCCATGCAGGACCATCGCCTGTTGGTTCAACGCCTGCGCTAGAGTCAGATGCCGACTTTCCAGTCTCACTGCCATTATTTGAATTTCCACAGCCAGCAAAAAGTGATGCTGTCATTGCTGTTGCAAGAACAAGTCCTGCGAACTTCTTCATCTTCATGTTAATCACTCCTTTTATAGTGTAAAAATCTTTTACGATTTCATTACTATACTATAGGATTTTTTATTATGCAATAGATGAATTAAAATTTTACATCATTTTCTGCGGATTGGCGAAAATTTTACACTCATTTCTTTTTTTATTGTTCATTTTGTTAAGCCTGTATATTTCTTTAGTCTTTCGATAAATGAATTAAAATCATCCATCATCTTTTCATGGTCTTTTTCTACAGCCTCTATATTTCCTTCCTTAACAAAATATTCCATTTCTTTAGCCTTATCTCCCATATGATCTGCGCCAATGGTATAGGATGTAGCCTTTAAGGCATGAACTAAGATCCTGTAATTTTCCCAATCTTTATCCTTAAACAGCCTGTCTATCTTATCAAGGCTGTTTTCATAGATATATCTCTCGACTACTTCAACATAAAACTCTTTATCATCAGCACAATAACGAAGCCCCTTATCCACATCAAAGTCCCCGGACTGACTAAGATTCTTTATTACTGTTTCTGTATCAAATCCCTTATCGGTTAGCTCTTCTGTATCATAATTTTCTTCCTTATCGTCCTCTTTTATCGAATCCCGAGACAATTCATCTGTATTTTTTTCCTCAAGAAGGATATCTGTAAGTCCTTTAAGCTTTTCTTCATCAAATATCTTTCCTTTTAGATCTTTCTTTTCCAGAATTCTTTGTTCATAAGGAGATTCTTCATATTGATCTACTTTTCCCCTGACCCTTGAATACTCAATGATAGCATTAATGATCTTTGTAAGTTTAAGCCCCTGGAGCCTTATTTCTTCAGCATATCCGGCAATATTTGACTCTCTGGTCTCTGAAAGTATCATCTCATCCATAGTAAGAAGAGCATTGAGAGGAGTTCTTATCTGACCTGCCACATTTGCAAGATAGTTACTCTTTATCCTGTCCTGAATCTCAATCTTTTGTTTTTCTATAACTGTAATCCTCTGTCTGTTTATCATCTCGATAAATATTCCACTACCGTATATAACTGCACCTGCCGCAAGGAAATTACCTTCGAATTTATCCCCAAGGAAAAGTGTTGATACAATTTCAAGCAGACCACAAAAGTAAGTTATGGCATGGATCACCACGAGACTCTTTAATTTCTTATACATCGACCTGTCACTAATATATATCTTTATAAAGATATATATTGGTGTAAGCATGGCAATCATTATAACAAGATCTGTAAGCATCAGATAATTTCTGAGTGTTCCATGACCTGTAATAACGAGGCAGACTATAATAGCATTTATTAAAAGAGAGCCAAATGCTACAACGTCCACTATCTTCTTATATTTATTATGGATTACCTCTGTAACTGATTTAAGTAGAGGTATTGGCAGCAACATAAGAGTAAAGAATTCCATATCTCTTGCCACCAGTACATTTTTAAATACCAGCTGTCTTACATCGCACTGAACAAGGCACCAGATACTTACAAATAACATAGTGATGGCTATATATAAGAAACCTTTTCCATCTTCCTTCTTCAGATTGTTAGCCAGGTAATAAACTATACAACCAATGGCCATGACTACCATTACAAAAAGCGAAAGGATAAGGAACATATTATCTTTGATGATCATTTTGGCAATGGATAATCTGTCTCCATATATGACACGACTGATCTTAGAACTCTCATTTCTAGTCATATGATAATGGATCTCTATTGTTTTTCCCTCTGCATCCCTTGGCACATTCACAGGAATCCATATATTCGGTGCAAATTTCTCATTAAACAGAGAATTTTCCTGATACTTATAACTATATATTTCCTCTCCATCCAGCAGCACTTTGATGTCCTGTCCTTTAGAATAAATAAAAAGCTGATATGTATCAGGATCATTTAATATATCTATCTTGTTTTTTCCATCCGTGTCCAACTTTACCGTTTCTGGAATCTTATTAGATATAACTACATCTTTATCTGCCCCAATATCCTGGAGTTTATTTGGAATCTGAGCATTTTTTATAGTTTGGCCGTTGGAAGTGATGGTCCATCCATCCGTCATTACAATATAGCTATCATTATCCAGTCCGAATTTTGTATAAGAACTGCCATAATTTGAGAAAAAGAAAGCCAGAAGAATAAGTCCAAAAAATGAATATCCCACGCCATAAAGTACCATCCTTATGTCCTTCTTTTTCTTACTGGATGTTTCTTTTATTTCTGCTTCTTCTCTTTCTCTATGATATTCTCTTCTAAGGATCTCTGTATCTTCATTTAATACTTCTGTGATCCTGCTCTTATTCTTATGCCTTACTTCAGCCTCATATAAAACCCTTGTATTTTCTGTCTTCTCCTTAGGAAGAAGTTTAATTATCATATCTTCTAATTCCGAATCCTTTATTGGTTTTGGAAGATATTCATCAAATCCCATGGAAAGATAATTTTCTCTTGCTCCCGTCACAGCATTGGCAGTAAGCATTACCACAGCAGTATCCCTATTTATAAAGTTTTCATCTTTGGATAATTTTTTGATCTTAAAAAGAACATCCTTACCATCCATTTCCGGCATCATATCATCAAGGAAAATGATATCGTAATGATTCTCCCTGATAAGTTCTACAGCCTCTCCCCCTTTAGTTGTGGAATCTATCTGCATTCCGGAATTCTTAAGGAGAGCTTTAAAAACGCGGATATTCATTTCCACGTCATCTACCACAAGGATTCTTGCCTTTGGAGCAAATACCTTGGATCTGTAGATATCTGATACCCTCTTTGATTCACTGCTCTCTTCCTCCATCTTTTCAGTCATATTTCCGACTTTCTTAGATGAGACTATCGTCTGTGGTATCTCAACCTTAAATACTGAACCTACTTCATATTCACTGGTAACATCGATGGTTCCCCCCATCATTTCTACAATGTTCTTTGTGATATTAAGTCCAAGTCCAGTACCTTCTATATTCTTATTCTTCTTTTCATCAACTCTTTTAAATGAATCAAATATCTTAGTAAGATTTTCTGCCTTGATACCACTTCCGGTATCTTCAACTTCGATGATAAACCATATATCCGGATCTCTTATCTCCAACATGCTAAGACGAAGTGTGACAGTTCCCTCTTTTGTATATTTAATGGCATTACTAAGGAGGTTCATAAGGATCTCTCTTATCCTCACCTCGTCTCCATAAAGTTCTGTTGGAAGATTTGGATCATTAAGCAGCTCTAATCTAATGGATTTATTTCCAGCTCTTTCCTTTGCCATGATATAAACTTCTTTAATAAGGTCATAAAGCTTATATTTTGTCGGAACAATATCCATCTTACCTGATTCAATCTTGGAAAAATCCAGAATATCATTAATAAGCGAAAGAAGGCTATGGGCTGCTGTATCAACATTATCAGCATACTCTTTTACGTCCGAGCTCATAGCTTCTCTTCTTATCATTGTATTCATGCCAAGTATGGCATTAATAGGAGTTCTTATCTCATGACTCATATTAGCAAGGAAGAGACTCTTTGCCACATTGTCAGCTTCCGCCTTTTCCTTTTCACTTCTGGCCTCTTCAAGAAGACGTCTTTCATTATCAATTGTCTGCTGCAACAGTCTCTCATTTTCAGATTCCAGTCCACGGTTCTCAATGATTATCTCCCTTATATGCCCTAAAAATGACATAAGAACATAAAATGTTGCTCCATATCTTGAAATAGCATTAAATCCACTTGGAGATAGAGAGACATTATTTATCACATCTGACATTAAAGTATAAGCAAATATAACTATCCCGCTTATATCCATTATCATAGTATATTTATAGTTTTGTTCTTTTTTGGATCTGGCATTTAATGCAATCTTAAGTCCCATGATAACTAAAGTAATAACAAGAACAAGCCTTGAAAAATCTGCGGCAAGCCACATTGGGACAATTTCGAAAATATAGATCAAAGTATAGACAATGGCATTTATTATTTCTATGATCGCTGGAATAAGGAATCCATATCTGAAGACCTTGGAGAATTTATTATAATAATAAATGGTGATAAAAGCTGAAACTATGATATTTACAAGGGCTATTACCGCTGTTGTGGTAAGTTCGTTCCCTTTGAATAAAGTTACAATATCATTTTCAAGAAAATAATATAAAGCCATAACAATACAGGCTACAGATATATATTCCATTCCTTTGGAGCCTGATTTAGAGATTTTCCTGATAATATGTAATATCCAGAAGAATACCCCGGTGAAAAATATCAGCGCATCACAAACACGCTCCGGTGAGATCTTATCTCCCGCATAACTTTTTAAGATATATCCCAGCATTATACCACTGGCAAGAAAAATTAAAATGATAAGAACCTGAACTATGGGCCTGTATCTCTTCCCACTTTCTTTACGACTATTCATAATGACCCCTGATGAAAAATAACCAACTACCCAATTACAACAAGCATATATATTTTCCATTATATATGCAAAATACGGGTGCCAGGAAACTTCCAGCACCCGTATAATAATTTTAAAACTATCCTAATATATCTGCAAGTATATTGATACATTTTTCTACACCAATTTTTCCTGTATCAAGACAGATATTATAATTCTTATAATCACCAAGATTCTTACCTGTATATTTTTTATAGTAAGTTCTTCTGTAATTATCTGTTTTTTCTATGACTTTCTTTGGATCCTTGCCTTCATTCTCTTTGATCTCACTGGCTCTCTTAATCCTGAAATCCAGATCTGCATATAAAAAGATTGAAAAACAGTCAATACCCGCCTGACGAAGCACCTGATCTGCACATCTTCCAACTATTATACATGGCTTTTCTGAAAGCTTAAGGATCAGTTCTTTTTCAGCATTAAAAATGCTGTCATGAGAGCTTGTATAAGGTGCCGCATTATTTAATATGGAATTCATGATGCTTCCAGCAGGACTTATAGTTTCTCCCTCTTCATTTACCTCTTCTTCAGAATATCCGCTGATCTTTGCTGTCTCTTTTACAAAGTCTTTGTCATAAAAAGGAATTCCTAATCTTTCAGAAAGTCCTTTAGCAATAGTTCTACCGTAGGCCGCATATTCACGGCTTATTGTTATCACTGTATTTTTCATTCCTTAAACCTCCGCAACTTTTCTCTCTTCTTCATTTTCCTTCTTTTTCATAAAGAACTGAAAAGCAAGAAGCAGTACCACCATAAGAAGTCCTATGATATCAGTCATAAGTGCTGGATGTATAAGGAGCAGTCCTCCAGCAGCAATAGCAAGTCTCACTATCACATTCATCTTTGAAAAACAATAACCTTCAAGCGCAGCTGAAAGTCCAAATATTCCAATGACTGATGTGATAACGATACGAACCATCATAAGAACCGTTACAGGGCCACTTGTTTCTGTCTCTATAAGAAGCATAGCCGGATTATAACAGAACATATAAGGAACAACGAATACAGCTACTGCAAGCTTTGAAGCATTTATAGCAGTCTTCATGGGATTGCTCTTTGCTATAGCTGACCCTGCATACGCTGCTAAGGCAACAGGAGGTGTAATATCTGCAACAATTCCAAAATAAAATACAAAGAAATGTGCCGCTAAAGCAGGTACTCCCATTCTGATAAGGATTGGTGCTGTAGTTGCTGCCATGATGCAATAATTCGCTGTAGTTGGAACACCCATACCAAGTACAATACAGCAGAGCATTGTAAGGAAAAGTGCAATAATAAGGTGATTTCCGGCAATTCCTACGATACCATTGATAAGGTCATTTGCAAGCCCTGTCATAGTAATAGAACCGGCAATGATACCAGCCACACCACAGGCTGCACCAACAGTTATAGTACTTCTTCCGCCAGCTTCAAACGCCTCTAATATCTTCTTTGGTGTTATACGTCTTTCTTTATCAAAAAGACTGACAACAACTGAAAGGATGATAGATATAGAAGCCGCCTTCTGCATAGTCATATAATTACCTGACACCCAGATGACCAGCATCACCAGTGGAAGTAAAAGGTAGATTTTTTTAATGAGCTTACTGAATTTAGGCAACTCATCCTTTGGTATTCCTGTAAGTTTCAGTTTCTTTGCTTCAAGATGAACTGAAACAAAAATTCCTAAGAAATAGAGCACTGCAGGAAGGATCGCTCTTCCAATGATACTAGAATAAGGCACTCCCACAAAATCTGCCATAAGAAATGCTGCTGCTCCCATGATAGGCGGCATTATCTGTCCACCAGTTGAAGCTGCTGCTTCTACTGCTCCGGAGAATTCAGCCCTGTAACCTGTTTTTTTCATCATAGGGATAGTAACTGATCCTGTAGTTACTGTATTACCTACTGATGATCCAGATACCATACCGCAAAGGGCTGAAGAAATAACTGCAACCTTAGCAGGTCCACCTGCAAATCTACCAGCAATGCAGTTTGCAAGACTTATAAAAAAGCTTGATATCCCGGTTCTTTCAAGGAAAGCACCGAAGATTATAAATACCACAATAAACTTAGAGCATACATTTACAGGGGTTGAAAGAATTCCTTCCTTGGTATAGAAAAGATTTCTTATAAGATATTTTACCCTTCCAAAAAAGCTTGGATTTGTAAGGCCTGCAAAAAGGGCATAGCAAACGAAAAATCCTGCTACGATAAGAATAGGTATACCTACGCATCGCCTTGTAACTTCAATAAGTGCAGCCACACCGATAATACCTATGATTATCTGATACCATTCAAATCTTGTTCCCTGATTTATGATCTTTGTTGCATTAAAAGTAAAATAAAAATATGATCCCATGCCAAGAAGCATAAAGATAATATCAAATACGGGCATATGATTTACACGCTGCTCGCCTTTTTTTGCCGGATAGATAAGAAATCCCATCAGGATTATAAGTCCCATAAAAGACGTGAGTCTTATCTCCTCCAAAAATGTAGCAAATAATGTTACATATATACACCAGAGCGAAAATGCCACAAGGATTCCTGATACTATAAGCTTTGGAATTCCTTCCCAAACTCTTGTATTGGATTCACGATCATATTTTTTCATTACAGCCTCTACAGATGCGGCATGATCATTATTTTCGGCATTTTTTATCTCTTCTTTATTATCTGCCATAAACTCTCTCTGCCTCCTTATTCCTCTGTATTAACTGTGATTCCATGTTCTGCGTAATATTTTGCAGCTCCCTTATGATAAGGGATGGTATTCACACTGGTTGCATTTTCAAGGGAAAGCTCTTTACCCTTGGCATTCTCCTTCGCAATTTCCTCTTTATGATCAAAAATTGCTGCTGTAAGCTTATAAACCTGCTCCTCAGTAAGATCCTCACTTACAACTACCATGGCTCCCACTGCGATTGTCTCAATATCGTCATACTGTCCGGGATAAGTTCCTGCCGGGATTACATATTCCGCATAATAAGGACAGGATTCCATGATCTTTTTTCTGAAATCTCCTTTTATAGGAATAAGATATACGCCATTAGTTGTTGCCAGCTCCGTTATAGCAGTTGTTGGAGCTCCTGCAACTATAAATGCTGCATCAATCTTTCCATCCTTTAATGATTCCTTTGAATCTTCAAAAGACTGATACTGAGGTTTGATCTCATCAAGAGATATACCTGCCGCCGAAAGAACATCCATCGCATTAAAATAAACACCCGAACCCGCAGCTCCAATAGAAACGCTTTTACCTCTTAAGTCCTCAACTGACTTGATATTCTTATCCATGGTAAAGAGCTGAACTGTTTCTGCATAAAGATATCCAAGAGTTCTATAATTTCTTGTTGGTCCATCTTTCTTAAATGAACGGGTTCCTTCCCATGCGTATGTCATAACATCAGACTGGGTAAATCCCAGCTGAAAGTCCCCATCTCCAATACTTTGGATATTAGCCTTTGACGCTCCGGTTGAAACCGCAGTAACTTTAGTTCCTGCATATGTTCTCATATACTGAGCAAGAACTCCACCATATGCATAATATGTTCCTGCTGTACCTCCAGTTCCAAACATCATCCGGTCTTTATTAGAGCAGCCGGACACTCCCAGAACAATTACTGCCACCATTAAAAAGGCAGCTGCTCTTTTGATACTTTTTTTCATTTTTCTACCTGTTTTATTCAAGATTAAGTTTCTTTTTAAATATTATTCCTACAATTAAGACATGTATAATAAGCGAAACACCCGCCGCAATTATAAATAACCACATAAGACTATCTGGAGTATCAATATTTAAATCTCCTGTCATATAACTAACCCATGTTTTAAGGGAAAAAACAAAAGCTATCGTGCTGAGTATTACAGCTGTAACTGTTGTTATGATTCTCTTATATTTATTAAATAACGAATGACCTATTGCATATGATGCGCAAAAAAGCCATATAAAACTCAGATATGCAACACTTAAAAGGATCACGCTTAATATAAAATAATGAATTATCTCTCCTTTATTAGCGTTATACTTAAACATCTCCATAATTGTAATAATATCATCCAGAAAGTCATCATCCCTATATGCAAACCAATTACAAAAAAAAGTTACCAGGATAAGTTGTGCCATTATAGCCAGATCTACTATAAGTCGTGCCCCAATAAGAGTCGGGATATTAAGTGGCAGCGTATGGGTAAGATATCCCTGATCTTTAAAGAATCTATCTCTAAAATCTTTTACCGGAGTTATAAAAGCTACAACAAAGGCTGCAATATTTACTGCCCAATATACAATATTGATCAACACAGCAAAAATCAATACAACTGTTCCAACTTGTTCTTTAAAACCATTTAAAGTTCTTAAAAAGATTGCTCCTGCCAAAAGCATAAGTAAAACGACAAGTACTGTATGTTCTCTGTTTCTAAATTCATTCTTAATAGCCTTACCTAACATCTGAACTCCTCCCTGAATATCTGATCTATAGACTTATTACATCTCTGGCGAAGTCCCTGGGCACTTTCATGAGTAAGGATATATCCATTCTTTACCATGATAACTTCATCAAGAATTCTCTCAACATCAGTAATAAGATGAGTTGATAAGATAAGTGTAGCTCCCCTGTTATAATTAGAAAGTATAGTATTAAGGATAAAATCTCTTGCGGCAGGATCGACACCTGCAATAGGCTCATCCAGAAGATAAAGATTAGCATTTCTGCTCATTACCATTACCAGCTGAACCTTTTCCTTATTACCTTTAGATAAAGTCTTTATTTTTGCATTAACATCAATACCAAGATTTTGAAACATCTGATATGCCTTATGCTCATCAAAATCCTTATAAAAATCAGAAAACATTTGAATTGCTGACTTTACTTTTAAGGCCTCATTAAAATAAGTCCTTTCTGAAAGATAAGCTACCTGTGCCTTTGTGGCCGGCCCTACCTTATTTCCATTTATAAGGATTTCTCCAGCATCCGGAGTAAGGATACCTGCCAGCATTTTAAGTAATGTTGTCTTACCTGATCCATTTGGTCCAAGAAGTCCTATGATCCTGCCTGGCTGAATAGTCAGATTGAGGTTATTATAGACTTCATGTCCTGCACCGTAACCTTTTTTGATGTTTCTTACTTCCACCAAATTCTGTGTATACATTTTTCCCCTGACCTTTCTAATTTTTTATAAATACCAGAAATCCTCTGGCACATATTTTATAAGTAATACAATTATCGCTGTCTGAATAATGATCGACAAAGGAACAAGGATCATGAATTTCTTCTTATTAACCTTATGTCTTGCGAGTATCATCCCCACAAAGGCGCCAACCCCACCAAAACAAAAGGATAACATAAGAAGGCTTTTCTCAGGAACTCTCCATTTCTTTTGCTTGGCCTTTACCTTATCTGCTATATATACAACAAATACAATTGTATTCCAAACTACTAAAAATAATATTATTATACTTCCGGCTTTCATATTTTTCCACTAAATGCTTGTATATTCAGGATTTGTAGTAACACTTCTAAATCTTTCATCTAATTTCTTAAAATCAAGATTATCTCCTATAACGATAAAGATGTCCTGTCCTTTATCGATTGGTTTAAGCGTTGTCACATGACGGGTTGCGTTAAGTTCAACCCATCCATCTTTACTGGGCATAAATCCCTTAATTCTATATATCTCTCCAACTGAAATATCTTTAAAGAGACTCTCTATATATTTTTCTAACTCCTCAACTTCCATTGTAACATGCATAAAATAATGGGTAGAGGAAGTTTTCCCATTAAACCATTCCTTTACATAGGAATACTGCTGATAGCCACAGTGCTCTATCTTTTCCATATCACTGTCTTTAAGTGCGTTCCAGTCCCTGGTGATAACATTATCGTCATCAATATCATATGTCCTTCGACAGGATATTTTATCCAATGCCCGATTTACATGAGAAAGTTTTTCTTTAATCTCTGCTTCAGCCTTTCCGCTGGTCTTACTAAACAGCAGAACGCCTGCATTAGCGGCCTGTGACCCCAGCATAAATTCTGACTGATGAGATAATTCCTCATCAAGACAGGCGTCAACTATAGTTATGATATTTCCTATCTTATACCATTTATCCAATGGTTCTTCGTTAAGAATATCAAAGAAATCATCCACATCAAATATTCCTGATGGTTCCATTACAACCCTTGTAAATCCCATCATTGAAAGTGCTATAAGTTTTGTCTTAAATCTTCTTCTGTAACAATCTGCATCACATCCACCGGCAATGGTCTCTAAATGGCACATGTCACTTTCTAGATCATTAAGAAGGATCATATCTACATTCACAGCACCATGATCATTTAATACAACTGCTGTTTTTATCTCTTTAGAATTAAGATACTTAATATATTTCCTTATAAATGTCGTCTTACCTGACCCTAATATTCCAGTTATAAGATCAATTTGGATCATCTTACCTTTATCTTCCCTTTTCGTATTTGACATGAAAAAAGACTGGCAGAAATACATAAAACATCTTTTTCTACCAGTCCTCTCCCATGTTTAATATATTACTAGTATAACGTTCGCAAAATAAACGTAGGCGTAGCGGGCTACGCTGAGGATTTTTGAGGCGTGCTATCGATGTAAGCAGGCAAGCATTCGGTCCAGTTATTTAAGTGACGTTATACTAGTTCTTCTTTACAAGAAGAGACTTACCAGTCATTTCAGCTGGCTGCTCCATACCCATTACTTCAATAAGTGTTGGAGCTATATCACAAAGAGCACCGCCTTCGCGAAGTGTATAGTTCTCATCATAATTATAGAGAATGAATGGAACAGGATTTGTTGTATGAGCAGTATGTGGAGCACCTGTCTCATAGTTTACCATCTGTTCGCAGTTACCATGATCTGCACAGATAAAGAGAACACCATCTGCCTCTTTAACTGCCTTTGCTGCTTCACCAACAAATGTATCTACTGCTTCAACAGCCTTAACAGCTGCATCGATGACACCTGTATGACCAACCATATCAGGGTTAGCAAAATTGATAACGATAACATCATACTTACCTGATGCAATTGCCTCATTTAATTTAGCACTTACTTCTGGTGCACTCATTTCAGGCTGAAGATCATATGTAGCTACAGCTGGTGAGTTAACAAGGATTCTCTCCTCGTCTTTGTTTGGATCTTCCTTACCACCATTGAAGAAGAATGTTACATGAGCATACTTCTCTGTCTCAGCAAGTCTAAGCTGCTTAAGGCCATTTGCTGCAAGGAACTCACCAAATGTATTAACGATCTCTTCCTTCTTAAATGCTACATTCTTATTAGGAACTGACTCATCATAATCCTTGAAGCATACGAAGCAGAGTGGCATAAATCCATTTGCTCTCTTAAGAGATGCAATGTCTTTTGAATTTGAAGCATCCTTACCAATATTTTTGATATCTTCATCGCTATAGCAGAATGCCTTTGTAAGTTCACGAGCTCTGTCAGGTCTGAAGTTAAAGAAGATAACTGAATCATTTGCTTTAACTGTAGCAGTAGCCTTACCCTCAGCATCTGTGATGACTGTAGGAACTACGAACTCATCTGTCTTATCATTATCATATGAAGCCTGAACTGCTTCAACCGGGTCAGCTGCCTTAACGCCTTCGCCCTTAACAAGAGCATCATAAGCGAGCTGTACACGATCCCAGTTATTATCTCTATCCATTGCATAATAACGACCTGAAATTGAAGCTACCTTACCAACTCCGATCTCTGCCATCTTATCAACTAACTGCTGTACGAAATCCTTACCTGATGCAGGAGGTGTATCTCTTCCATCAAGGAATGGATGAACATAAACTCTGTCAAAATTCTCTCTCTTGCAAAGCTCAAGTAATGCATAGAGATGTGTATTGTGGCTGTGAACACCACCATCTGAAAGAAGTCCCCAGAGATGAAGATCTGAGTTATTCTCCTTACAGTTATTGATAGCTCTGAGAAGTTCTTCATTCTTGAAGAAATCTCCATCTTCAATACGCTTTGTAATAAGTGTGAGATCCTGGTAAATGATTCTACCAGAACCGATATTCATATGACCTACTTCTGAATTTCCCATCTGTCCATCAGGAAGTCCAACTGCAAGACCTGAAGCATTTCCCTTAACGAAAGGACATTCAGCCTCAAGCTTATCAATATTTGGAGTCTTTGCAAGATAAGCCGCATTGCCTTCAGTCTTATCTGTGATTCCAAATCCATCAAGTACCATTAAAACTACTGGTCTCTGTTTCATATATTATTCTCCTTAATAAAACTTTTAGATTCGAGAAACTTCATATTTTTCTAATACTAAATAACCCAATAAAGTATATCATACATCCTAAAAGTTTCAATATTTTTATCTTCTTCGGAACTGATTTAATTCCTCATCATAAATGTATCCCACTGCATTCAGTTTTTCTTCTATCTCACTTTTTTTTGTATCATATTGAATCGCCAGCTCCTCAAGAGAAGAATATCTGTCTCTTAACTGGGTATTAACAACGCTCATAAGCATTATAGGGTCTGATGGTAAATTCACTTTTAAGTCTCCTTATTTATAAAGATCACTGTTTTTTTCCAAATCTTCCTGCCATACAATATCAGAAAGGTTGTATCCCCTTCCTCTATCAATAGCCCATCCACAATATTCCTTCCCAGTTATAGCATCAAGGACACAGACTGCAACCCCCTTACTATATGTTGTATCTGTCTTTGACTTTCTATACTGAGCACGACTTAATGGTGTAGCATTCTTGATATCACCAATTGACTTCTTTGTATCCGCATCCGCGCTGACAGGAATTGCTCCTGGTATATCAATCTTAATATCATCTATATTGTTGTAATAGAATACGAGGAATTTGTCACTGTTGATATTTATATTATTATATTTGATATCTACGGTTTTTCCGGCCTGTTTCTCTGTATAAGATTTAGGTCCTCTGTAGAATTCTTTAAACTTCTTCGTAAGTTCTGTAGCTGATTTTTCCGGATCAGAAATCGCATAGGCATAATCTGAATATACTCTTGCGCGAAGATCATCCAATACCTGAGTATCCTTGGCAAATCTCGACTTCTTGATATATTTCATGACCGCCAGTGTTGTTATTGTAGATAAAACTGCAATAATAGCCACCACTATCAGCAATTCCGTAAGGGTAACACCCTTATTATTCTTAAATATTCTCTTGTTTTTCATAGGTAACTCCTCCCTTTGGTGCGTTTAAAGTTTTTTTCATTGTGTGTTTTGCGTGTACTTAACAATATTATATCCAAAGGAGCGCCAAATTAAAAGCAAAAACGAGCAGCCAAAGAAATGCTGCTCGTTTTTAGCAAATTATCCGGTAAAAATGACTCAAAAAGAACTGAATCATCTGATTTTTTTACATCCCCGATAGGGTTTAAGCTATCGGGAACCACACACACACAAACTTTAAAGGAAGTTTAACCTATATATGAAAGGATTCTTAAAAACCCTTTACATGCTTATCTGTAAGAATATACTCCGTCTTCAAGCTCGTCGTTCCATACTGCATTCTGAAGATCATAATAACTATGACCCTGTCCATCATTCCAATATAGATTCCAACCGACTCTAGTTTCGCCTGTATCGATATCTATAAGGCAAGTTGCTACGCCTTTTCTATATAACGACTTATCTGAAGCGTTTGGAGGCGCTAAATTTTTAATAAAGCTGTAGCTACATTTACTATATGTAACACCACCCATGGCATTGATACCCTTTACAACGCTTCCCGAACCACCGGTACTTGTATCACCCATATCATTAGGTGGGTCTATACAAATACGGCCGTCTTTATCCATATAAAAGCATATAAACTTATGTGGTTTTTTGCCCTCTTCTGCAGGCCAGATACTTTTATTTCTATCTGCTGCTTCCTGCGCATTTTTGCCGCCACCCCTAACGACATCTTTAAATTTAAGCGTTTGCTTATTTCCATTTCCATCGGTGTATTCAACTTCCCATGAATTCTTCCTACCTTCCATATTCATGGTATAGTATGTTACCGCAGCACTTTTAACATTGTTAAGTGTATTCGCATCGGATGCCAGTCTAGATTTTCTTATAAATCTTACAGCTGCAAAACCAATAGCAACAGCTAAAATTAATACAATCGTAGAAGCAACCAGTAACTCAATCAGCGTTACACCTTTATTATCGAATTTTCTTTTTCCTGTCATATTTAACTATCCCCTTACTCACTATGGGTTATATGATAAACCCCCGGTAACGTTTTTACAATGGTAACGTTACCGGTTTTGAAAAGAAAATTTTGTTAGGTTTGAACAAAAAACTTGAAATTCTTGTGTCCTAATCCAAAGCGACACAATGTTTATTATTAATCTCTTTGACCTTTTTCACTCTTCTTCTGTATTTTTCATCCGTAAGAGCCTCTGTACTGAGCCATACATTTACGATCTCAGTAGCCATGAGACCTCCAATTAACTTAGCCCCAAGACATAATACATTAGAATCTGTATGTTCTCTCGACAAACGGGCACATACCGTGTCCTGACACACAGCGGCATATATTCCGTAGATCTTATTGGCAATAAGCGCACTTCCATATCCGACTCCATCAACAAATATGCCTCTGTCACATTCCCCCTTGGCAACACTTAAAGCTGCAGGATATATATAATCCGAAAGATCTGCAGCTTCCGTGTCGTAAGTGCCAAAATCCACAATTTCATATCCCTTATCCATCAGTAGTTTCTTAATTTCATTTTTCATCTGTGTTCCGGCATGATCATTTGCCATTGCAATCTTCATAAGAAACCTCCTTCTTCTTTTCAGGGAAATCCGATAGATAAAAATCAGTCAATATCATGATCTCCCATATGTCCGTCTCTAAACATTGAGAATTTATCCATAGGATACTGTTTTAAGTTTTCAAGAACCTTTCTTGAATCAGCTGTCTGAAGCAGTCCTTCTCTTGCTCTTGTTATCTCAACCGCTGTCTTATGCTTTGATGGTCCGCCTACGCAGCCGCCAGGGCATACCATTCCTTCAACAAAATCCTCTGGAAGTTTGCCGAATTTAAGCAATGTAAGAGTCTTCTTACATTCATCGCCACCTGCTGCCTTCTTTAATTTTATAACAGATGTGTCGATTCCTCTTTCCTGCATGCATTCCATAACTGCGTTTGCAACACCGCCTGATGTAGCAAATCTCTTGCCCCAGACTGAAGCCTCCTGATATTCATCCGTTACAGGTGTAAGCTCCATATCTCTCGAACGAAGGAGTGCTCTGAATTCTCCATATGTCATAACATAATCTGCATTGTCAGGCACTGACTTGTCCTGTGACTCTGCCTTCTTTGCGATGCAAGGTCCTATAAATACTGTTACACATCCTGGATGGATAGCTTTTAAATATCTGGAAATGGCGCACATTGGAGATACCGTTGTAGACATATTCTCCTCATACTGCTCTGGGAAATGTTTCTTAAGCATATTGATAAAGGCAGGACAGCATGAAGTTGTCATCTTACGTCCTTCTTCTAATGCTTCCATCCATTCCTTTGATTCATATGCTGCAGTCATATCTCCTCCAAGGCCAACTTCAACCATATCAAAGAACCCCATCTTTTTAAGTGCTGCCTTGATAGATGCCATGGTAATATCCTGTCCAAACTGTCCTTCTGTGGCAGGTGCACACATGGCTATAACCTTTTTTCCTGCCTTGATGTTTTTAATTATATCTACAAGGAAAGACTTTGATGAGATGGCTCCAAAAGGACAGGCATGAATACAATGGCCGCATTGTACGCATTTAGACTCATCGATCTTACAGATTCCATTTTCATCATAAGTAATAGCTCCTGTTGGACAGGCTTTCTTGCAAGGCCTTTCAAGATGTGCAATTGCTGAATAAGGACAGGCCTGAGCACATTTACCACATTCACGGCACTTAGTTGGATCTATATAAGATCTGTCTCTTCCTGTAGAAATGGCTCCGAAATTACATGAACTCTGACAAGCCTTACCTACGCAAAGACGACAGTTATCTGTAACTGCATATGCAGATATTGGGCATCCTTCACAAGCTGGTTCAAGTATCTGCACGATATTATCTGACTGCTTATCAGGATCTGCTGTAGGGCAGAGACCTTCGCAGAGTCTGATTCTCTGTCTTACTAATTCTCTTTCCTTATAGATACAGCATCTATAATTTGCCTTAGGTCCCGGAATAATCTTATAAACCAGTTCTTCTTTTGTTTCTTCTGTAAGATTGTCGTCCCAGGCAAGTCTTGCAACTTCCTCGATTATCTTATGTTTTAAATGGACAATGCCTTCATCATTTGTAATCATTAATAGTCTCCTGTGTGTTGTTGTTTTATTTTTTGCCGGAAAATATCCCAGCCATTTATCTAATCAAGCTCTATCCTTTTTAATCCCGGAAAATTTTCTCCCGTATGATCTGTGAAGATAGCTGTCCCCTGTTTTTTCATGATATAGAGATAAGCCTTTCTTTTTGAGTCAGGATCTAATCCTAAAAATGGCTCATCCATGATAAGTAGATCTGCTTTAACCATCACTGCTCTGATTATCTCAAGCCGCCTTCTTTCTCCTCCCGACATTTCATTTACCTTTTTATTAAGTAAAATCTCTGGAAGAAGTATTTTAATCTCTTTTTTTATAGACTCTTTATCTTTATATATTTCCCTGTCTTTTTTATCCAAAACCATAAGGATATTATCAACGGGACTTAAATCTTCCAATAAACGGATATCCTGAAATACAACTGCCTTTTTTAAAGAAAGAGGATTTATTTCTTTAGCCAATGCTTTATCCGCCTCAGTCTCATTTTCCATAAAGATTATCCTTCCCTGATCCGGAACAATCTTACCTAAGATAAGTTGCAAAAGAGTCGATTTTCCAGCTCCTGAAGGGCCGGTTATTACCACCTTTTCTCCATTCTTTATCTCAAATGAAAGATCCTTAAAGAGTACATGTTCATTATATGATTTTTTAATTTTCTCTGCTACAATATTCATACTTTTTTCTTTAAAATATAAGATACTACTTTCTCTATCACATATGAGATAACAACTATTGTTACTGTCCATGCAAAGAGCCTGTCTGTATCAAGATTTATCTTTGCACGGTAAAGATTATTACCAATGGAATTTAAAGGCTGCCCTATAACTTCAGCTGCCGTTCCACTCTTAAATCCCATTCCTATGGCAAGTTCCATGGCAGGTCTTAAGCCTTCCCTTAATTCTTTTAGATATATATATCTTATCCGCTTTAATAATCCCACTTTATAACAGGCGGCTAATTCAAGGATTGCTTTATCTGTCCCAAGAAGTCTGTTTAATATCTGAATATAGACTAAAGGAAAACTCACCAGTGCCGTGATAAAAAATGAGACATTCTTATTTCCAGTCCATATAAGGATTATAATTATAAAGCTGGCTACAGGGATTGACTTTATAACTGATACGAACGGTCCTATGAAATCCTTAAATGTCTTAATTTTATAGGCCACGGCGCCACATATAGTTCCAAGAAAAGCTCCTGCAAGGATTCCCAGCATTATCCTTAAGATACTGCTTCCAATAGACAAATAAAAAAGATGATCACCCAGCATTGACCATAAGGCAGCCGCTGTTTCATAAGGTCCTGCAAACAGGATACTGTTAGATATTAAACCTGACAGTCCCTGCCAAATAAGAATCCATATGAAAATGATAATCATCTTTTTCTTCATTTTATCTCTTTATTACTTTTACTATTTAGCTTTGTAATAAAAATCTTCTCCCGGAAGATTTCCTCCTACAGAACTCTTGTCTGCATTATAAAGAACCTCTAAATAGCCTGAAAGTGCTTTCTCCATCTCATCATTTGTAATACATACGATATTGCAGTATGGGAGTGCTGCTTCTGCAATTTCTTTCTTTTCTATAATACCATAATCTGCTATAAGAAGTGCAGTATTTCCTGCATTCTTATCACAAAGTTCTGCGCTTTCTTTATGGTCATTTATAAAATCAGAAACTGCTTCGGGATATTTTTTTGCAAAATCTTTTCTTACAATAGTGACACCTGTAAGAAGCTCTGACTCACTATTTACTTCATTCCACTCATCATTAAGTGAGAATACTGCTTTTACTTCTTTATTTTTTGTTGTTGCTACAGTTACAAAAGGCTGTGGGAGAATAGCTACGGCATTCTTATCTTCATTTAAGACAGCTGCTATTTCTGTAGCTTCAGACTTAAATAAAAGATTACAATCTTTTACACCATTTTCTTCCAGAAGATATTTTAAAACATATTCAGGACTAGCTCCCTGACCTGTTAAGATAACAGTTTTACCAGAGAGGTCCTTTATGTTTTTAACACTTTCATCTCCTGTAACACAGTAAAGTACTCCAAGAGTATTTATATCTATAACTTCAATCTGTCCCTTAGTCTTATTGTAAAGAACAGCAGCTAAATTTGCTGGAACAAGAGCAATATCAGCTTTACCTGAAACAACAAGTGCTGCCACCTGATCCGGCTGAGTTTCCATAGTAAACTCATAATCAGATCTTGTCTCATTTAAAGCACTCTTACTCATAAGATTCACAAGTCCCATGGTAGTAGGTCCTTTAAGAGATGCAACTCTTACATGAACTTTTTCCTCTGGACTACTCTCACTTGCGATAACTTTGTCATTATCACTGGCTGCTTCACTAACACTTCCAGTTTCAGTTGCAGGGGATGTCTTTACTTCATCCTCCTTATTATTAGCACCATTACATCCGCATAATGTAACTAAGAGAACTATAAAAAGTAATATACTATTAAATTTTTTCAACATATGCTACCTCATTTCTTCAAATTTCCAAATAATGATGATAGCACTTTTTTTATCTTATTGATAGTGATTAATTCTGCTTCTCTCTGATCATCCTTTTACTTGAATTATAGGTAATGAAAAAGTATGTTCCGTAGATCACTGCAAAAATAGCTGTAGTTATAAGGATCGCACCGCCTAATTCTTCCGTACCGATTTCTTCCATGACGCTTTTACTGAATATCATACCTGGCACAGAATGAATAATAGCAAGGATAAGCGGGAACAGGAAAAAATACCCTATCTGTCTAAATAAAGCACGATTTATCATTCTTTCATCTGCGCCAAGCTTTCTAAGCATCTGATATCTGCTTTTATTATCAACACTTTCTGAAAGCTCCTTTATTGCAAGGATCATAGCTCCGGATAAAAGGAAGATAAATCCAATATAAAGCGCCACAAATGTCACTATGGCTCCTGTTCCAATAGAGCTTCTTTTTACTTCATCTTTGGTGATAAAATAAGACATATAGTGACAACTTCCATCTTCATTAAGATCCCTGACTGTACTTATGATCTTTTTAGAATATACATCCATTACTTTTTCACCCAGCTCATCCTCATCATAACCTTTTTTCTTATCGTATCTGCCAATATATATCAGCTGACTCGGCTTCATCTCTGATGCCACTTCATCAGAGATTACTATAAAGCCAAAATTGGTGGCTGTATCTGACATGAGATAATATCCATCATATGCTTTATCACTTATGGCATATAACATTTTTCCATCTACCTTTATAGCCTTTATTTCTTTAATTAATCTTTCATATTCAGCCTTTACTCTCTCGACATTACATACAAAGGCAAATTCATCTTTATTTACATGGATCTTCTCGCAGCCTAAAAAATCCGCGATCTTATTATATTCTGATTCAGAAAATATTATCTCTGCTGTATCTACCGGTTCATCATCTCTGGTCTCAACCACTAAATTACTTATGGCGCTCGCTACTACCTTTTCTTTAACATATTCATCCAACTGGGGTAGCTGGTTTTTTGCATTTTCCATCAAATTATCACTACCTTCGATAAGGAACTCAAAGTCTCCGGAACAATATTTTCCAAGCCTTTTATTAAGTGTATTTCTGATGTTAAAAGCACTGGACAAAGAACAAATGGTAACAAAAAAAAGAATACAGATTATGCTTATAGATATTACATTTGTGCTGGCCTGACTTGAAAACTGTCTTATAACAAATGAATTAAGACCTTTATAATATTTTTTATTATTTCTCTTAAAAATTGTAAGTATTATTCCAGAAATTGCCCAGAACACAACTATGGTTCCAACAATGCCCATGATCACAGCATAAAGAAGTCTTTTCATAGAAAGATTCTCAGATAAATTAAGAGCTAAATAATAAGCCCTGCCTAATATTACTATTCCTGCAATAAAACCTGATATCTTAAGGCTCATATGCTTATTTCTTATCTTTTCAGATCTTTTACCTGACTGAATAAGAGTTATAAGCTTGCAGTGACTGATCATAAGTGTATTAAGAATTATCACTACTGCATAGATTATCGCAAAATATACCAAAGTCTTTTTAAATGCATAAATTGAAAATACAAATTTATAACCGGTGAGATCCGCTTCAAAAAGATAGGCCACAAATACACTTGTTATCTGAGAGAAACCAATGCCTGATAAAAGA
Organism: uncultured Lachnospiraceae bacterium; assembly: GCA_902789175.1. Lineage (GTDB taxonomy): Bacteria > Bacillota > Clostridia > Lachnospirales > Lachnospiraceae > Eubacterium_Q. Next base: position 14,183 of record CADANF010000033.1, on the reverse strand, counting down.
CCTAATCCCAGCGAAAATATGCCAATGATAAGATTTTCTACGAATAAGACCAAAGATACTTTTCCTTTTCCCATGCCAAGAAGCATATAGATAGCGAATTCTTTGTTTCTTCGCTTCATCATAAACCGGCTGGCATATACGATAAGTAAACCTAATACAACCGCAATAAATACACTGATATAGGACAGTATCTCTATCAGCATTTCCACAATAACTCTTGAGGAATCCTTCAGCCTTAACATGGAACTCTGGGAATCTATAGAATTAAAAATATAAAAAAGGCATATTCCAAAAAGCAGAGTTACAAAGTAAATAGTAAAATCCTTCATGCTTTTTTTAATATTCCCTATAGCTAGCTTTAATATCGACATAAATTCACCCCTCTTAAAAAATGGCCGCGGTACACACCGCGACCTTTTTTATTAGATTTTTTCTTTTATCATTCTCTTACTTGTAAAATAAGTTATAAGGAAATATATTCCGTAAATTACTGCAAATATTGAGCCTGTGATAATGATTGCATTACCGATCTCCTCAGTTCCAAAAATTGCCATTACCTTTGTACTAAATTTCATTCCGGCAAATGAATGAACGATTGCAAGTAGGAGGGGAAGTACAAAGAACCAGCCTATCTGTCTGAATAATGCGTGATTGATCATCTTTTCATCTGCACCAATCTTTCTAAGCATCTGATATCTGCTCTTATTATCAACACTTTCTGAAAGTTCCTTAATTGCAAGGATCGCAGCTCCTGATAAAAGAAGGATAAATCCAATGTAAAGAGCTATAAATGTAGCCATAGCACCTGTACCAACCGACATTTCAGCAACTTCTGTTTTAAAAGCATAGCCGATACATCTCCTATCGCTTCCTTCATCTATCATGCATTTTTCTATTTTTTCACCATAGATAGCTTTGATCTCTTTATCCGTATCTGCAGCATTTTTCGCATAAGCTTCTGAATATCTTCCGGTATAGATCACTCCATCTCTTGCAAGTCCACCAGCAGCTTCATCTGATACAACGAAAATACCAAAGCACAGTGGAGTTTCAGATATCAAATAGAATCCATCAATTGCTTCATCGAATCCTGGAACAAGCTCTTTATTGTTAATATTTAAAACCGGCTTATTCAAAAGATATTCCTTATAGAACATCTTTGCTTCATTATAATTACTGATTATTGCATATTCATTTTCTCTTAAGCTGATCTGCTTTTGTCCAAAGTACCCAGCTAACTTATTATATTCTGTTTCAGAAAAGACTTTTCCTATATAAAAGAACATTTCTGATTCACTGATTTCACTTGAAAATCCTGATTCAGAAAAATAAATTCTTGTATTTGTATTATATACTTTAACTGAATCTTTATTATACTTATCGAAGTCTGAAAGACGCTTATCTATCTCATCTATATATGCTTCTTCCCCATCAACAGTGAATTCATAGTCTGTAGGACAACATGTATCCAGATTCTTATTCATTGAATTTCTGATATTAAATGCACTGGCAAGGCAGCAGATTGTTATAAAGAACAGAAGACAGATGATACTTATAGATATAACATTTGTGCTGGCCTGGCTTGAAAACTGTCTTATCACGAAAGAATTAAGGCCTTTATGATATGATTTTTTTCTGTTGCTGCAAACTGTAAATATAATTCCTGAAAGTGACCAGAAGAAGATAAATGTTCCTACAATACCGCAGATTATAGCTATAAGGAGTCTTTTTTCAGTCAGATTATAATAAGCACCAGTAACTATATAATATCCATATCCAAGTACAGCTACTCCTACGAAGAAACCGATAACTCTAAGGAATACAAATCTGTTCCTTATCTTCTCAGATCTTCTGTTAGACTGAAGAAGTGTGATAAGCTTACATTTGCTGATAGCTATTGTGTTAAAGAAGATAACTATCATATAAATGATTGCAAAATAAAGACAAGTCTTTGTGAAAGCTGACTGTGAGAATACAAATTTATAACCTGTAAGATCTGCTTTAAAAAGATAAGCTACAAATACACTTGTTAACTGAGATAAACCTACACCTGTAAGAATCCCCACGATAAGTGAGAAGATACCGATTATAAAATTCTCAAGAAAAAGTATTGAAGAAACTTTTCTTTTTCCCATTCCAAGAAGCATATAAAGTGCAAATTCTTTATTTCTTCTTCTCATCATAAAACGGCTGGCATAAATGATTAAAAAACCTAATACAAATGCTATAAATACGCTTAAGTATGAGATGATCTGCTGGATCATTTTTACCATATCTTGAGATGAGCTTGAAAGATTAACCATAGAACTCTGTGATTCTATAGAATTAAATACATAGAACAGGCAGATACCAAATAAAAGTGTTATGAAGTAAATTGCAAAATCCTTCATACTCTTTTTGATATTGCTTATTGCAAGTTTAAACAGCGTCACTTAAATCACCTCCCAGAAGTGTGATGACATCAATGATCTGATTAAAGAAGTCTTTACGACTCATATCGCCTCTTCTTAATTCATTGAATATCTTACCATCCTTGATAAAAAGAACTCTCTTTGCATAGCTGGCTGAAAATGAATCATGAGTGACCATGATGATAGTTGCATTTAAAGTCTCATTTAATTTCCTAAGACTTTCAAGAAGCATTCTTGATGACTTTGAATCAAGTGCACCTGTTGGCTCGTCTGCAAGGATAAGCTTTGGCTCAGTTACTATTGCGCGGGCTGATGCAACTCTCTGCTTTTCACCACCTGAAAGCTGATAAGGGAATTTATTTAAAAGCTGTGTGATGCCAAGCTTTTCTGCAATGGCATTTATTCTTTCATCAATTTCCTTTGCTTTTACATTCTGGATTGAAAGTGCAAGAGCAATATTTTCATATGCTGTCAATGTATCAAGGAGATTGAAATCCTGGAAGATAAATCCAAGTTCCTCTCTTCTGAATTTGTTAAGTGCATTTCCTTTTAATTTTGTTATATCTTTATCTGCCATATAGATATGTCCGCTGCTGACTCTATCTATGGTAGAGATGCAGTTAAGAAGAGTTGTCTTACCGCTTCCTGATGCTCCCATGATAGCTGTAAACTCACCTTCCTCAACTACAAATGACATATTATCTATTGCCTTTGTAAGATTAGAATTTGTCCCGTAGTATTTTTCAATGTTATCAATCTTTAATAATTCGCTCATGTTTGTTCCTCCTTAATTACTATGGCCTAATCTTACTTTCTTTTATCATTACTGTCGTTTTTTTTACATTTCGCTAATATTACAATTCTGTAATGTTTATTTTTTTCTTTATTATTCGTTTCTTACAACATCATACATATTGTTTTTCCCGAAAGAGATCTTAATTTCAGTATATTCCATAACCTCAGATTCGATCTCTATCTTATGTCCCATCTTATCTATAAGTCCCTTAACTATATAAAGTCCCATGCCGGTAGACTTGGCAAATTTTCTTCCATTCTCTCCAGTAAAAGTCTTATCGAATACTCTCGGAATATCAGATTTACTGATACCTATACCGTTATCTCTTATATGAAGAGTTGTACTTCTCTCATCTTCCGTAGCATAGATCTCTATCTCTGCTTCTCCTGTATCTTTCTTATACTTAATTGAATTTGAGATTATCTGGTTTATTATGAATTCCATCCACTTATTATCTGTATATACTTCATGATCTAAGTCGTGGATATTAAGACTTATATCATTTTCAAGGATCAGATCCTTATTCTTTATAGCCACTGCACCCACTATAGTTTTTAACTTATTCTTTAAAAACCGGTAATCATTCTGGCTATATTCTGAACGGATAAAATAAAGGATCAGCTCTGAATAATTATCAAGCCTGGTCAGCTGACTTAAGATTTTTCTAAGGTATTCATCCCTCATCTCTTCATCATCCATCTTGGATGAATCATTTATCATATTGTGAACCATAAGAGTAAGACTTGCTATAGGAAGCTTAACCTCATGTACCCACATCTCAACGAAATCCTTATAATCCACTATGTTCTTGCTGTAGTCTCTGACTCTTTCTGTCATGGATTTATTGATCTCATATAATTTATCTACAAGGAGCTTTCCTTCAAAGAAATAAGGTTCCTCTATCATATTCAGGATCAGATATTTCTGATCTAAGGTCTCTAACTTTTTATCCAATTCGTTATAGAATGACGCCTTTCTCCTATAATCCCATATCATTACTGTCATTATGATAAGGATAAAAAAAATGCAGGATACTATGATAAGACCACTGGCTACATGGTATACCGCCATAAGACATATAAAGAAGGCCATAAATATGCCGTCCAATAAAAACCTTAACCACTGATCTGATATATAATTTAGCCTTTTCATGTTCTACCCCTGTAATATATATCCTAATTTTTTTCTTGTCTCTATGGTGGACTCAAATCCCGCCTCAACGAGTTTTGCACGAAGTCTGCTGATACTTACAGTAAGTGCGTTATCATTGATAAATTCATCATTATCCCAGAGATTTGTCATGATATCATCTCTTGATACGATCTGGTTAAGGTGACTCAGCAGCTGCTGGAAGATGATCATCTCATTCTTGGTAAGAACTATCTTCATACCATCTTTTTCTATTGTACCTTTACTAAAATCAACCTCAGCTCCTCTATATAAGGCTTTATCATTAGCTGGTGCCATTCTTCTCATAACTGCTGAAATGCGCAGTAAGAGAAGCACAGGATTATATGGTTTTGTAATATAATCATCTGCGCCATAGCTCATAGAAAGTACTTCATCTGATTCTTCAGTTTTACTTGTAAGCATGATAACCGGCACATCCGACTTCTTACGGATGCCTCTAAGTATCAGCTTACCGTTAATATTGGGAATATTGATATCAAGAAGTACAAGATCCGGATTAAAGGCAATTATATCTTCTAATGTATTATCAAAAGTCTTGATATAATCTGCCTCATAGCCTTCTGTTACAAGTAATTCCTTTAATTCCTTACATATACTGATCTCGTCTTCAACTATAAAGATTCTCTTCAATTTTCTGCCCTCTGTTAATTATTATTATGTAATATATGGCCCACTTTTTTGCAACTAAGTGTCATATAACAGTTTCCATACCAACATTTATAATATTAACATCAGCGGGCAGAATAATCGAGAGAAATTTGACTTAGCTTTATTAGTATCTTTTTACAGCGACTATTACAAGGCGACCGTCTTTTTCATGATAGGAACAGGTGGAGAGAGTTAGAATCTTTTCAAAGCAGTTTATCTTTATTCCTGTATCATATAATTTAAGCCCTTCGCAACCATTGATAAATGATTCATAATCTTTATCTGTATAGGCCATTGAAAACTCATAGTATTTAAAACCCTGATACGTGGAATCATGTATCCTATCTTTAAATACATAAGCTATCTCAAAAAAAGCATCTTCTTTAAGACTGTTAAATATAATAGTTTTATGTTCCCTATAAAAATCTTCATCTTCATATTTTTTTAGATCTCCAAACATGGTCCCATCTGTCATTGTATGTCCGTAAATTATTATATTATCCGTTGGAAGATAAATATCTGAAGAAGAACTAAGGAACAGACTCCCACCTATAGATTCCTCTTTATAGAAGTTTTTATCAATATAAAATGATTCATCATCTTTTCTTTGCATCACCGGATAATCCACATTAGTACCATCAATAGTAAGCCATCCGACAAAATCATTATTTAATTGATAAAGTTCTCTAAACTTTGGCGGGATCTCTGTCGTAATTTCAGCTTCATCTGTTTTGCCACTTTTCACAAGTCCTGTAGTCTTTTTTGATCCATCAGTTTCTTCAGCACCGTCATCTTTTATTTTTTCTTTTAGATCCATGATTTTATCTTGCTGAGCTTTAGACTCTATCAACAAAATACCAAAGTAAAGTAACATCAACACACTACCTGTAAGGATCGCAGTTATAAAAGCTCTGTATTTTTTTATCCGTATCATTTTATGGCTCAAACTTTATCTCCCCACAACTACACTGGTAGTACACAAGGATCACCTCATCATAAGCTTCCTTAGTAACGATATATTCTTCCTCAATTCTTTCTTCATGATGGATAACTTCCTTAACTACATCTGACTCCTTAAGCTGATAACTAGAACCATTCTCATGAGTCTCTAGATGTGCTATACCAGCAGCATTTGTAGCCCCTCCACAATTAACCGTAAGATCAAATCCACATTTAGTACAATAATAATGCCATTCATATACATATTCATCCCAAGGCTGAATATGTGTTCTTTCAATATATCCCTCCTCGTCATGATGGATAGTTTCATATACCGGTTTAAAATCATGGATATGCCCATTACTTGTGCTATTTTCTATATTCTTTCGTTCCTCAGTATTCTTTTCTGTTTTTTTCTCTTCCTTATATTCTGTATCTCCTTTTGAAGAATAAGTACTTTCTTTTTCAGTTATGTTTTCTGTCTTTTTTTCTATTATTTTTTCTGTTGGCTCTTCTGTTTTTTTTACTTCAGATTTATTTTTCTTATTATCTTCCTTTTTCTCCTCCTTTTTTAACTGTTTCTTCGGCTGTTGTTTCGCCTCTTTTTCTTTGATCTCACTTTTCTTTTTCCCTAATTCCGCCTCTGGTTTTTCTTCCTCTTTTTCTGTAGTTATAAGTATCTCTTCTTTCGATTGTCCTTCCTCTGGTTGTCTTTTTTCATCTTTTCCAAAAAAAGTGATAAAACCAATTGCTGTAGTAATAGAAATAACAAATATAGTCCTAATCACTATTTGTTTTCTATTTTTCTTCATTCTCTTTCCTCCTGTAGAAAATAAAAGATCCTACAGTCCCGCATATAAATACTACTCCTCCAGCTAATATCCATTCCATATCTCCGGTCTTTGGTGTATCAGGCGGAGTAAGTCTAAGAGATTGTTCCTTAGAATTAATGTCTTCATGAACTGCTACAAGGGTCTTCTTTTTTATATTTCCTGCTTCATCTCTATCTACTTCATATAATTTTTCATAAAAAACTACATTCTTCGCCTTGTCCCCCTCTCTTTGGCTTATCATAAACTGTACCTCTGTACTTCCCTCCTTTGTCTCAGGTACAAAATAGGTCTCACCTGTTACATTAGTTGTATCATTTATTAATTCTTTATTATTATCCTTTACAACCGTTACCATCATCTTCCCCTGAACCAGATATTCTTTACCCGCTTCAAGATTGGAATAATAGATCTTATCTACTGCCGCTGCATTGTATCCCTCAATATTCTTATCGCCATCTTTTATATCACTGGCATAAGTATTAACCTCCGGAATCTGAACTGTCTGTTCATCACTTTTTATATCTTTATGCTTTGCAATTAATTTATCCTTAATGTAAATCTCTTCAAAAAATACAATATCTCCCCCTATAAGATCTGAAGTATCAATATTAAAACTTACTTCTACTTCCCCCTTTTCTTCTTCCGGTACAAATTCATGGCTTACCTTTATTTCTTTACCCTGGTCATCCTTTAAGCACTCCCCTGTACTCTTTAATACCGGCCAGCCTGTGATTATATATTTTTCCTTTGGCTTAAGACAGCTGTAGCTTATCTTATCTATAACATGCTGATCTTTGTCAGCTATGATCATCTTTCCACCGGTCTCTTTATTAAAAGCAAGCGTTTTACATTCTGGAATAAATATAGTCTGATCTTTATCATTTATATCTTCATGGCATATAGGAAATGTAACCCTTTCCATAGTAACCGCATCTTCTTTATCATAATTTTCATATTGTCTTATTTCTTCTCCATCACTCGGTACATGATCCCCAAGATACAATTTTTCAAAAAATACCAGCTTCTTTCCACAAAGCCCGGATGCATCTACATCCTTAAAACTTACTGTTACATTTCCGCATTTTTCGTATTTTGAAAAAGAATAATCTTCATCTGTAGTAAAAGAAAGGCTGGAACTTACTGCTCTTCCTTCCTTATTTCTTAGCTCTTCATAGCTTCCATCTTCATTTAAAACCATGGCTGTTCCATACAATGTGTAGGTTTCTCCTGCTTTTAAATTTCTATAAGTTATAACATCCTGAATTTCCTTGATTAAAATTCCCGGCATTATATTATTATTTATTTCAGGTACTACAACTTTTGAACTAATAAAGGATGTATTCATATTGGTAATATGATCAGCTTTTACTTTTCCATCCTTTATTACATAAGTGGTTTCATCTTCAATTGTAAAAGTTATTGGATCTTCTAGCTGTTTTCCCCTATTTGCTTCACAGCTTTCTTCTTTTAAGACATAGGTTCCAAAATAGAGTGCCCCACTACCTTCTTTTTTTATATTGATATTATTATCAGATATAAAGAAAAGATCTGATTCCTTTGAGGAAAATTCTCCCTTTTCATCTGTATAAATATCATGAGATTCACCTGTTTCCTTACATGTAATGGTGAATTTTACATTTTTAATCCCATTTCCTTCTTCATCACACTTCTTAAATATTATATCTCCTCTTAATGGAGATTCATATAGTAAAATATCACCTGAATAAGATTTATTTCCGATTTTTATAGATGATTCAAAATCTGTTCTTGCTATTATCATATTATCAGAGATCACATCTCCGTTCAGAACATAAGATGCTCCTTTAAGGCTATATCCATAGGGAGCTTTTATTTCTTCAATAGATATTACACCTAAAGGAAGTCCCATTTTATTATCACCATAATAATAAAAATCATCCCCCGAAACTAAATGTTCTATATCAAGTGCTGCTGTATAAAAATTTCCATCTTTCTTGGTTTTTATCACCCAGCTTCTTTCCGGCTTAAACTTCTTTAAATCTTCTGATGTATAATCTTTTGTATTATCAATAGCATAGAATTTTATCTCAAACTGGGCATCTTCAAGAGAACCTATTCCCTCCGGTTCTGACTTTCCAGTATATTTATCTATTTTGGTAATCTTTAAATATACTGGATCATATAAAACTGGTTCCTGTGATGTTACGATCGGAAACTGATCAATATTATAATCCTTTCCTTTTAGATGTTTTCCCACTACATCTACCTTATGAATATTAACATCCAGGCCGCAGTTCTTTGCCGCCTTTGTTTCTTTTACATAATAAGTTCCCGGTAAAAGATCATCTATCCTTCCAAAACCGTTTTTATCTGTTTTAATTACTCCAGCTTCATTTTTACATTTTTCATCACTATAAACTTTATATTCTGCCTGAAGATTATAGTTAGCATTTTTTTCAACGCATTTATCTTTATAAACTTTTGCTATTTTAAATCCTCCGTAATACTTAGGATTATAAGTCCAGTAAAGTAACGCCTGATCATCCTTTTCCTTCATGGTAACCATATATACTTTAAAATCTTCATCCGGATCTTCATATTTATCAGTATTGATCTGCTTATATATATATTTAACTGAATTTATATAATTATCTGTAAGTCCATAAGACCAATTATTTATTTTTACCTTTGACTCACTAGAAGCATAGGCTAACATAAGATGTCCCAGGGCATATTCATATTTCGCTGTATCTGATAGATTCATCATCTTTATTGCTGCAGTATAATAAGTTTTTAATCCACTTTTATTAGAATTGTAATATGAATTATATCCAGGAGCATTGTATGTATAATAGCAAAGCTTTCTTACTGTCTTATCTTTTATCTCTATCCTGCTTTCGATTTTATGGCCTTCCCTTGGATAGCCTTTATCCGGCTCAATACAAAAACAATTCCATACCTCTCCCCCTGTGCCTACATAAAACAGATTTGTACCATATCCACAATATTCAACCAGTCCACTATTACCAACCCGATCCATATCTCCCTTATCTGTTTTTACTGCTGCAAGCATACTTGCAAATTGACCTATGCCACTTTCTCCCTCAACAGATATAACCTCATCATCTTTCTCTATCTTATCCCCCTGATCTCCCTGATCTTCCTGGTTTTTCTCTTCTTTATCTTCTATGATTTCTTCCTTTTTACTACCCTCGCCTTCCGGTTTATCCTCTGCTCTAACAGTAATAGGACAGGAAATAAGAAGACATACTGTAATTATCAATGCAATTAATCTTTTTATTTTTTTAGTCATAAGCTTCTCCTTTATAGACAATAATATTCACTACCTGCAAAGCTGATCAGATCCCCATAGTTAGCTTTAACCAGCTCATTTTTTTCTATTTTTTTATTATTGATATATGTTCCATTAGTTGAACCTAGATCTTTTATAAATACACTGCCATTTTCTTTTTTTATAACAGCATGAATCCTGCTGACCCCAGATCCTATCAAAAAGAAATTACAGACTGACACATCCCTGCCCACTTTGATCTCACCATCTTCAAGAATTATCGGCATCTCGCCTGAAGCAGAATCCAGCGGTATCATCCTTGTTATTTCATTTTCTTCTTTTTTTTCTACAATTTCATATTGGGAAGCGCTGTGATCAAATTGAGAATTTCTATATGATTCCATGTCCTGATCCAACTGTTTTTGATCTTTTTCACTTAGAATTTTTCCTATCAAAGAAATGATATAAACTGCAAGAACTGCTGTGGAAAAAAATAGACTTCTGATTCCAAAGAAATATAGAAGTCCACAACCAATGAAAATAATTAATATAGCTATAATAAAATATTTCGTAATGCCTTTTTTTGTTTTTATGTCAGTTACTATTACGGGAGCATTATTTATTTCTTCTGTAACCATCTGACCTGATACTGTAATTTCATTTTCTTTATCAACTGATACTTCCTTTACACCAAATTCCTTATCAACATTTTCTATGACCGGTTCCGTTATCAGATTGCAATACATTTCCGGAGTAAAATTATCAATAAGTAATTTGCCATAGATATCATAAAGAAAAATGACATCGTCTTTATTTCCATGATCATAGATCCTCATTATATCTTCCATAAGACCTTTTATCTGCTGACTAAAGTTTTTTCTGTAACCGGGAATATATAAAAAACGATAAACGTCCCTCTCTTTATCAAAAAGAATATACTTAAAACTAAGTACCAGATTTTCCGGGAACAGAATATACTCCATTATTTCCTTTATGCAATCTCTTATATCACACAGTAATTTATACAGGTCCTTCTTTCCCGGAGCTATACTTCCAAAAAAGCTCTTCATTGATGATAAACCATCTATTTTAAACATCTCATCTTTTTTTTGATTCACTTCAGGGAAGCTCGTCTTTACAAGATATTTAAAAGAATTATTTTCAAGCATTCCGATTTCATAAGCCATATGTTCCCCAATTCCATCTATATTATCCACTTTAAAGAAATTGCTCATTCCTCTATTTATCTGCGATATTTCCATAGAACTGCCACCTCCTGAGCCTGTCAGAGACGAGTCCCACATCTCTTGAAACAGTACTCTCATCTTCATATTTAACAGTAACTTTGCCCTTTATACTAAATATAGTATCAGACAGGTCATTATCAACACTGATCCTTCCATAAGGATGTCCCTGATTAAAATCAACGTCCCTTAAATATTCTTCCTCTTTCTTTTCTCTTACGATTTCCCAAGGAATACTATATATTTCTCTATATTCATCACATCTTAATTTTTCTTTCTCAAGTAAAAATAAGAAAAGCCATATTACTAAAAAGATAACGATCAATATCAAAGGCATGATGATAGTAATTTCCACCGTAAGAAACCCTTTATCTTTTATCGCCCGCATCTTTGACAAGGCTGCATCCCTCCTACTTCACTCAGTCTTACTCGATGTACATTTCTTGTTAATCCTGAGCAGCTGATATACTTATGATAACAATCTCCCTCTTTTGTTATATAAACCATGTCTCCCTTTCTATTTCCGCAAAAACTGCATTTCTTATATCCAGCTTCTCTTGCCCCTTCAAGAGTTGCATATTCTATAGAAAGATCAAGATGAGAACAATTTCTTGATAAATGATACGCTTCCATATTATCTGTTATATACACATATATATCCTCATCATCCTGTGATATGATTTCATCTTTGTTTCTTCCAAGATAAGCTCTCTGCTTAATCTTTATCTCAAACTGTTTTTCTATGGATAAAAATGGGATCTTTATCTTATATCTTAAGCATATGATCACATTATCCGCATCATCCCTATAGGAATGATGAAATGTAATCCCTGAAACTCCACCTACAACATATTTATCAACCATTCCTTTGTCATCCAGATATTTGGAAAAAATAACTGGTGCAGCTGCTACTCCACCTACATCACTTAAATCCTTTTCAAATTCCAGTTTTCTTGTCTTTTCTGATAAGACATTCATTCCCACGTCTTCTAAATAGGCTGTTTCCGCCAGATATTCTGAAGTTTCAACCGCTGCCTCATAAATAATGGTCTTTACTGAAATGATACTTATTACATGATATATGGCCAGAAATGCAAATAGAAATATGGGGATAACTATAGCTGCTTCTACAGATGCAATTCCTTTATTATTCAAAAAGCACTCCCCCTTCTTTCTTCAGGAAATGCACACTTCAATAAATCTAAACTCCCGAAGAGGCCTTTTTCTTGAATTTTAACTTATGAAATGTGCATTTCATGAAGGTCATTCTAATATCCTGTGTCCTCTGAAATATAAATATTTCTACCTTTGTAGTTTGCATTTACATCCAATGAAAATGCAGTAATACAATCTGACATATAAAAATAATTTCCATTTCTTTCTTCATTCAGATTTACATTCATCTGCATGATGTCCAGCATTCTGTAATATGATTCATCCAAATGAAAGGTAAGCAAAATAAGCAGATATTCCTTATAAGAAAGTCCCTTGTCATCATCCTCAGAACAAAAATCAGATAAATGAGTAAGAGCACTGAGATCCGTCTTCCAGTTAGTTTTATTTTTTAAATAAGCAACTTTATTTCCCCTTACAAGAGAATATGCGTCTGCAACGCTTTCAATATAAGCCCAACATCCCAGCAAAAGATATTTAACAGCTGGCTGTGCCAGCGGTGTTAAGGCACATATTTTCCAGGCAAGAGCAGACATTTTGGTCACCTTATCCACATCAGTTATGATATATCCATAATTAAAGCCCAGGCGTATAACAATGATCTTATTAATGACGGCGATAAAATTATCTTTGTCATTGTTTTTGCCTGCAATAAGGTATTCTATTTCCAGATTTAATGCTTTATCAGACTTTTCTCCATCCGTAAAACAATTAAATGTATTACTGACATAACTTAAAGTGGCTGCTGATTCTTTTAGACCATCCATCCAACCATTTCCAGATAATGCATTATCTTTAAATCTATTCATATCACTGAATTTTCTATCGACCTGGATCTTATCCTCAAATGTTTTTTTATTTGTAGAAGGCATTAGTGCCTTGTCTACTTCATAATCATGAAAGGACCCACCTTTTGGATTTAAAAGGCTTGCTATATCTGAATCTGTATATTTCTTAACACTATCTCTTGGATCTTCGTCCTCAGTTTTTTTATCATCTATACTCTTCTTTATTTCTTTTCCATCATTACTCTGCTTTTGCTCTATCTCTTTTGATTCTTTATCTGCTGAGTCAATTATCCCCTCCATAACCTGATCATTTAATGGATTTTCTTCCTTTGTATTATCCAGAATATTATCTATAACACTTTCACTCATACCATAGATAAAATAATCATTGATCTGCTTCTTTAATTCGGCACAATCGTTATCCATAATATAAGTTTTATCTGTAAGAATAACATTAATATCTGAGTATCCATCTCCCAGATTACTTCTTAGATTTTCCTCAGCTCTTTCTTCAAGATATCCTTCTTTTCTTCCATCAAAATTACTATCAATGAGAAGGATATGATAATTATCAAATATATATCTGTCATAGCCTGCTTTAATATCTGACTCCGCACAATTGACTGCGATGGCTAGTTGTGCCTCGGCATTTGACATATCAACTATATTCATCACAGCAATAACCAGACTTAAAAGCATTGCAGTTATCAACGTCATAAAGACGGTTATATATCCCCTATTGTTCATATCCTCCTCCTTGTCATTTTGTATGTTTTAAGCACATTTCATCTTTAGTAGAATTTCTTTACATCCCCATTTATAGACGTCCAGAGCTTGTTAACTAAACCGATGATCTGTTCTCTGAAAATGATAGCAAGAGCAATTAAAA
>CADANF010000032.1 GCA_902789175.1 uncultured Lachnospiraceae bacterium | reverse complement strand
GTATATATATATGCCTTTTGTCAAGACTAATCCTCTTATTTTTCAATGGATTTAGCCATTTTTATGCAATCGCATAACAAAAATTAACGTCATTATTTTTTATTCATCGTCATCTCCAAATTGATAAAACTATAATAAACATACAAATATAAAATACTAATTCAATCCAAGTATCTTTATCAATATCGCTCATATGGGGTCTCCTAATGCCTCGACATTTACAATGACACAACAAATAACAACTAGACATAAGCATCAATCCCCATATCATTGAAAAAAATGCAATACCTGAATGAAAAAAAGTCACTATAAAAGCAATTGTTGCAACTAAAGCTCCAATGATAAACATTATTTTTTTAGTTTTTCTGTTATAATTTCACTACCATATATAAACACCAATGCTAGACCAATAACTAATCTCAAATAAATATGATTCATTTTCTTTATCTCCTTGTTACTTCACTAAACAGGCCTCCTTTCAAAACGCAGCCTATCTAGTATATATACGCCTTTTGTCAAGACTTATTCCTCTTATTTTTTCATGGGTGCTTCCATCAGAATTTAAATTCACTAATTCCACATCACCCGTTATTCTACTAAACAGCTTCTTTCTTGCTTCCATTATAAGAACAGTATTATTACAATTGTATGCAGATTCTATTATATCTGTCATTTCTTTATCATTTAAACATGTAGCCAGATTAAAATTGTACCTGATTGCATCTTTGTTACATAATGAATATGATACTTCTTCAGCATTTAATCTATTTTTCTTTCCTTCAGAAACAACAAGTACCTTACAATCATTGTTTTTTATTTCTGAAAGAATATCATCAACCAAATACCCCTCTATCAATTCTTTGGCCGTTGAATCATCGATATTACCATCATTAATTACATTTATTATTTTTTCTTTTGTATTCATCTTGTTCCTCACCTATTTGTCAATAATTTAAAAATAATATATAATCCAACTAAATTATTAAAAAGGCAAACAAAAAATTGTATTGAATGATATTTATACAATTCTTTGTACTTTTTTTTATAGTCAAATCGAAATTTAGCATCTTCAATCAACGCAATAAAAAAAGATCCAATAAATAACGCTACAACAAAAACTGGTTTAATAATAATTATTATTATTACTATAAATACTGCCATTATACCTTCAATTATTAAAATTCTCTTTCTTGTTTTATCTTTAAAATTGTCTACATTAAAATTCCAAAATAAACCCAATATAAGATATATAACCATCAAAATATAACCAACTACTTCATTTATAAGCTCCATTTTTTCTAATACTCCTTTTCACTTCGCTAAACAGGCCTCCTTTCAAAACGCAACCCATCTAGTATATATATATATACCTTTTGTCAAGACTAATCCTCTTATTTTTCAAGGGATTTAGCCATTTTTTATGCAATCGCATAGCAAAAATTAACGTCAATATTTTATATTAATATATCCCTATCTTTTCCACCATAGATGATATAAGCACCCAATCCTGCCAGAATCTTATCGTCTCCAGTTAACTAAAAAAACACCTCCTCAAAAGGACATTCTTAGTCCGCTTGTGCAGAGCTTATCTCTGTCTATTCCTGTTGCCTTGATCATATCATCGATACGGTTGAACTTAAGAGATGTGAAGTTAAGTCTTTCTCTTATCTTTTCAAGCATCTTCTCATATCTTTCTGAATCTGGATTTGCATAGTCATCAAGGATTGTTCTATCCACATTCTCGCCCTCTTCTTCAGCAATAACCTGACGAGCGATAAGTTCCATCTCAGAGTTCTCACGAGAGAAGTTAAGATACTTACAGCTGTAAAGGATTGGTGGGCAGGCTGGTCTTATATGAACTTCCTTAGCACCTGCATCATAAAGATACTGAGTTGTCTCACGAAGCTGTGTTCCACGTACGATTGAGTCATCAATAAGAAGAAGCTTCTTACCATTTACTAACTCATGGATTGGGATAAGCTTCATATGAGCGATCAGATTTCTCTTATCCTGATGTGTTGGCATAAATGAACGTGGCCAGGTTGGAGTATATTTAACAAATGGACGACCATAAGGAACGCCAGATTCATTTGAATATCCAATAGCATGACCGATACCTGAATCAGGTACGCCTGCAACAACATCAATATCATCTTTAGTAAAGCCGTCACGCTTAGCCATTTCAACACCACAGCGGTTTCTTACATTTTCAACTGTCTGGCCTTCATAACGTGAAGCTGGATAACCATAATAAACCCAAAGGAAAGTACATATCTTCATGTCTGTTCCTGGTTTAACTACTGTAACAACCTTCTCTGGAGTCATAACGCAGATTTCTCCAGGTCCAAGTTCCTTATAATCTGAATAGCCAAGATTAAGATAAGCAAATGATTCAAGGCTGGCACAAAATCCTTCATCCTTCTTACCAACGATAACAGGAGTTCTTCCAAACTTATCTCTTGCAAGATAAATGGCATCTGGAGTAAGGATAACGATAGTCATAGAACCATCGATTTTTTCCTGAGCATACTGGATTCCTTCAAGAATATTGTCCTTAGTATTAATAAGAGCTGCTGTAAGCTCAGTCTTATTGATATTTCCACCGCTCATTTCAAGGAAGTGAGAGCTTCCATTATCAAATAATTCATTTACTAATTCATCAGTATTATTAACTTTACCTACAGTAGTAAGAGCATATGTTCCATGATGAGAACGAACAATAAGTGGCTGTGGATCATAATCTGAAATGCATCCGATTCCGAGACTTCCTTCCATCTCGTGTATATCTGATGAGAATTTACTTCTAAATGGTGCATTCTCTATATTGTGAATAGCTCTGTTAAATCCATCTTTTCCATGTACAACAAGGCCTGCTCTTCTTGTACCAAGGTGTGAATGATAATCTGTTCCATAGAATAAATCAAACACGCAGTCCTCTTTTAACGCTGATGCAAAAAATCCACCCATTGTTAGTCTCCTTTGTATATACAGTATTTTATTAACAAGGCTACTATACATCAAAACCAACACTTTTGTCTATTAAACTTTTAAATGTAAATTTTCAAAAAAATATTGTATTTTTTATGCTTTTTGTGGAAACTTTAGCTTTTCCCATTGTTTATTCAACAGATTTAACCGCATTCTTCATGGCACTTACATATTCTTCAAGTTTTTTTGGTGCATTTTCTTTTTCAGAAGCCACGATCTTTACCATTGCAGAACCAACGATAACTCCATCTGCAATTTCAGCCATCTTTTTTGCCTGCTCCGGATTACTGATTCCAAATCCAATGGCACATGGAACATCGGTAACTGATCTTATACTTTCTACCATAGACTTTAAGTCAGTATTTATCTCGCTTCTTACTCCTGTTACCCCCATTGAAGATACTACATAGATAAATCCTTTTGCACTTTCAGCAATCATCTTTATCCTGTCTTCACTTGTCGGTGCTACAAGCGGGATAAAATCTATCCCGTATTTTTCAGCCACTTCTGAAAATTCCTTTGATTCTTCATATGGAACATCAGGGATTATTATACCGTCAGCTCCTGCAGCCGCTGCATTATTAAAGAATCTGTCTAATCCATAATGAAATACAGGATTTGCATAAGTCATAAATACAAGAGAGATATCGCTCTCTTTTCTGATATCCTTAACTAAGTCAAATACCTTATCTGTAGTCATTCCCCCGCTAAGAGCTCTTATATCTGCTTCCTGAATTACAGGTCCTTCAGCAATAGGATCTGAAAATGGAATTCCCACCTCTATAAGGCTTGCTCCTCCTCTTATTGCTGCTCTGAAGTTTTCGAGAGATTCTTCATATGATGGATCTCCAGCAGTAAGAAAGGCTATAAATGCTTTTTCTTTAAATGCGTCTTTTATTCTAGTCATAGATCTTTTCTCCTCTATATCTTGCAATTGCAGCAACGTCCTTATCGCCTCTGCCTGAAACTGTAGCAACGATAATGCTGTCTTTAGGCATTGTTGGTGCAAGTTTCATAACATGAGCTATTGCATGTGAACTTTCTATTGCAGGGATAATTCCTTCTGTTCTTGAAAGATATTCAAATGCATTTACTGCTTCATCATCTGTTATTGCCACATACTGAGCTCTTCCAATTGAATGAAGATAAGCATGTTCCGGTCCGATTCCCGGATAATCAAGTCCGGCTGAAATAGAATAAACCGGAGCTATCTGACCATATTCATTCTGACAGAAAAGGGATTTCATACCATGGAAGATACCGATGGTACCATTTGCAAGGGTTGCTGCATTCATATCTGTATCAACGCCGCGGCCTGCAGCTTCACAGCCAATAAGCTTTACTCCCTCATCTTTTATATACTCATAGAAAGAGCCAATGGCATTAGAACCGCCGCCAACACATGCTACTACTGCATCCGGAAGACGTCCCTCTGCTTCTAAGATCTGAGCTCTGGATTCCTTACTGATAACGCTCTGGAAGTCTCTTACTATTGTTGGGAATGGATGAGGTCCCATTACAGAACCTAAAACATAAAGAGTATCATCTACTCTTGTTGTCCACTCACGCATACATTCATTAACAGCATCCTTAAGGACCTTAGTTCCACTTGTTACAGCATGAACCTTTGCTCCAAGAAGTTTCATTCTATATACATTAAGCGCCTGTCTCTTTGTATCTTCTTCTCCCATGAAGATCTCACATTCCATCCCCATAAGAGCAGCTCCTGTAGCAGTTGCAACCCCATGCTGGCCGGCTCCTGTCTCAGCTATCACTCTGGTCTTTCCCATCTTCTTTGCAAGAAGGATCTGACCTAAAACATTATTTATCTTATGAGAACCTGTATGATTAAGATCTTCTCTCTTAAGATAGATCTTTGCTCCTCCCAAATCCTTTGTCATCTTCTCTGCATAGTAAAGAAGAGAAGGACGTCCAGCATAATTTTTAAGAAGACTTTCTAATTCCTTATTAAACTCTGGATCGTTTTTATAAAATTCATATGCCTTTTCTAATTTGTGGATCTCATTCATTAAGGTTTCTGGAATATACTGTCCACCAAATTCACCAAATCTACCAGCCATTTTTATCTCCTTATATCTTATGTAAACTTTCTATCAATTCTTTTTTATTTTCACTTCTCATAAACATCTCGCCTATAAGAACCGCATCAGTACCATTTTCCTTTAAGATCTTAAGATCTTCAGGAGTCTTTATCCCACTTTCAGATACATAGATAACATCTTCCGGGATCAGTTCTCTTAATCTGATACTGTTATTTATATCAACTGTAAAATCCTTTAGATTTCTATTATTTACGCCTACTATCCTTGCTCCCAGAGCTAAGCATCGCTTTACTTCTTCCTCATCGTGAGCTTCAAATAAAGCTGAAAGCCCTAGAGAATCTGCAACCTCATAATATTCCTTTAATTCCTCGTCACTAAGGATTGCCGCAATAAGAAGTATCGCTGATGCCCCAAGTGTTTTTGCTTCATAGATCATATAAGGATCTACTGTAAAATCTTTTCTTAAAACAGGGATCTTTACTTCCTTTGCTATCTCCTCTAAATACTTATCGCTTCCCTTAAAATATTCTGGCTCTGTAAGGCAGGAAATTGCATCTAATCCTGATGCCTCATATTCTTTAGCAATCTCTAGATAAGGAAAGTCAGCTGCGATGATTCCTTTTGAAGGAGAAGCTTTTTTTACTTCAGCTATTATAGAAAGTCCTTCTTTTTTTAGAGCCTTTTCAAAAGGAAAATCTTTTGTATTTTCCATCATAAGAGCTTTTTCTTTAATCTCTTCTAAAGAAATCTTTTCCTTTTTCTTTGCAACTCTCTTTCTAGTTGATTCTGCAAGTTCATCAAGTATCACGAGTAACCTCCTAATTCTTATGCCTGAGCTTCAAGATTAGACATCTTTACATATCTATCGATCACATTAAGTGCCTTGCCTGAATTCATTACTTCTTCAGCTTCCTTAAATCCTTCTTTAAGAGATACTCCTTTAACTAAGTGAAGGGCTGCAGCTGCATTTAAAAGAACTACATTCTTCATGGCAAGATTTGCCTTTGAGCCTTCCATCCCAGCCTTACCAGAAAGGATTTCTTTAGTAAGTAAAGCGTTTTCTTTAGGCTCTCCACCCTTAATATCATCTCTTGTATATTTTTCTGTGATTCCAAAATCTGCTGGATTGATTTCGTATCTTTCGATAGAGCCATCTTCCTTTAATTCAGCTACAGAAGTCTTTGCACTTACTGAAATCTCATCTAACTCATCCTGTCCAAAGACAACCATGGCACGCTTTACTCCCATTTTTTTAAGTGTCTCTGCAATCTCATCCACTAATTCTTCCTTATAAACTCCAAGAAGGAAATAGTCCGGTCTTGCAGGATTTGTTAGAGGTCCAAGAAGATTAAATATTGTCGGAATTCCGATAGTCTTTCTAACAGGTCCAACATATTTCATAGCTGAATGATATTTCTGAGCAAACATAAATGCAAAGCCGTTTTCTTCTATCATCTTCTGATTAAGTTCAGGGCTTACCATAAGATTTCCACCTAAAGCTTCAAGAGCATCCGCTGTTCCGCATTTTGATGTAGCAGCTCTGTTGCCATGCTTAGCTATATTTACGCCCGCTGCAGCTAAAAGAAAAGCTGTTGTGGTTGAAACATTCATTGACTGAGCCTTATCTCCACCTGTTCCTACAATTTCAAGCACCTTTGATTCATGTTCTACAGGAAGAGCTTTTTCTCTCATTGCTGTTGCAGCGCCTGATATTTCATCAGGTGTTTCTCCCTTAATATGGAGGGCTGTTAAAAATGCCGCTGTCTGGGCCTGATCTGTCTCTCCGCCCATGATCTCACTTACTACCTCATAAGCTTCGTCAAATGTAAGATCTTTACCTTCTGATACTTTAACTATTGCTTCTTTAATCATTTTTTAGTCCTCCTTTAAGAAATTCTCTAACATTTTCTTGCCATCCGGCGTAAGTATTGATTCAGGATGGAACTGCAATCCGTAGACTTTATTTTTACTATCTTCTACTGCCATTACTTCACCGTCATCTATACTTATGGCTGTGATCTTTAAATCTTTTGGTATTGTCTCTTTCTTTGCAGATAAGGAATGGTATCTTGCCACTTCCATCTCTTCATTTATCCCTTTAAAGATATTGGAAGTAATGTCTATCCTGCAAAGAGATTTTTTTCCATGCATAAGACGAGATGCATAACCTACTGTAGCTCCATATACTTCACAGATTGCCTGATGTCCAAGACAAACACCAAGGATTGGGATCTCTCCTTTAAATTCTCTTATCACATCCTCAATTATTCCCGCTTCACCTGGTCTACCGGGTCCCGGTGAAAGTATTATTCTTTCAGGCTTTAACTCTCTTATCTCATCTAAAGACATTTCATCATTTCTTATAACATTTATATCATTATTGATGCTTCCTACGAGCTGATAAAGGTTATAGGAAAAACTATCATAATTATCTATCAGTAATATCATATTTCCTCCTATCTCTCATTTGCTGCCTTGATAGCATCAATCACGGCACCGGCCTTGTTTATGCATTCCTGATATTCATTTGCGGGAAAGGAATCTGCCACAATTCCGGCACCGGATCTAACAGTTACTTTGCCATTTTTCTTAAACGCAAGTCTAATGGCTATACAGGTATCCATATTACCTGTGAAATCTATATATCCAATGGCTCCGCCATAGATTCCCCTCCTGTCTCCTTCTAATTCATCGATAATCTGACAGGCTCTTATCTTAGGAGCTCCTGAAAGTGTACCTGCAGGAAGAATTGATGCAATTGCATCTGTCGCATCATACTTTGTATCATCAATTTCTCCCTTTACTGTAGAACCTATATGCATTACATGAGAATACTTTTCAACTGACATATAGTCCACAACCTCAACTGTTCCAAACTTTGCAACTCGTCCAAGATCATTTCTACCAAGATCTACCAGCATATTATGCTCTGCCAGTTCTTTTTCATCCTGTAATAACTCTTCCTCTATCTCTTTATCTTCAGCAGGTGTCCTGCCTCTCTTTCTTGTTCCAGCAAGAGGAAATGTATAAAGGTCTCCATTATCTAATTTAGTAAGTGTTTCCGGAGATGCACCTGCTATTTCTTCTCCGTTAATGTCGAAATAGAACATATATGGCGATGGATTGCTGGATCTAAGAATCCTGTATGTATCAAACAAGCTTCCGGCAAATTGAGCTTGCTGCTTGTTAGAAAGCACAACCTGAAAGATATCCCCCTCGAAGATGTACTTCTTTCCTTTTTCAACCATCTCTTCATATTCTTCTTTGCTAAAAGCTGTTTTAAAATCACTTAAAAGCCTCCCCTTTGGAACATTTTCCTTCTCTCCTGATATTATCAGTTCTTCCATATGATCAAGCTGGGCAAGTGCCGCTACATAATTTTCGATCAGGTTATCAGTCTTTATATTTACTATCAGCACCAGCTTTTGCATGATATTATCAAATGCTATTACCTTATCAAACAGCATAAGATTCATATCTGAAAAATCATCTTCTTTTGCTTCTTTTAGTTTTAGTACCGGTTCAGCATATTTTATAAAATCGTAAGAAAAATATCCTATAAGGCCTCCGGTAAAAGAAGGAAGTCCAGGAATCCTTGGAGAAGAATTTGCGTCAATTATCTCCTTAATTATGTCTCCTGGTTTTTCAACTTCTTTTCCTTTTCCTACTTCATATACTTCTTTTTCTTCAGTAAGAAGATCTGTTTTGGTTAGAATTCCATTCTTTAATTCAAGATCAAGGATCGGATCATACCCTAAAAATGTATATCTTCCCCAGTAAGACTGGCTCACTACACTTTCTAAAATATAAGTTCTCTTGCTGACTTTCTTAAGTCTCTTTAATACTTCAATGGGTGTTACCATGTCTGACAGGATTTCTTTTGCAACAGGAACTATTTTCTTATCTTTCTCATATTGTTTTAAATCCTGTAAACTAGTTAAGATACTCATCTTCTTACCTCCTTTGATATGTTTACTTTTGCCTTTCAGGCAATAAAAAAATCCCCAGGTCGATATATTAATATCAACCTGAGGACGAATAATCTTAATTAATAAAATATCCGCGGTGCCACTCTCATTTTAAAAGGCTTTCGCATTTTACACTTAGCTGGGTACCAACATACCCACGGCAGTTAACGCCTGCACTTAACGTAGTGGAATACTAAGAATAACTTTTCACCACTCCCTCAGCGGTCCATTTAATGAATTGTTACTGCAAGGTTCTCAGCATCCCTTACTCTCTGTGAGCACATCTTTCATTTTTATCTCCGCATCAACGGTTTACTGATATTTTTTTGTTGGATTAACTATAACGCTTTATCTTTTTCGTGTCAACACTTTTTTACTTTAATTCACTAAAGTTTTTTATTTTTATAATCGAGGATCAGCCAATGCCATTACTCATATGGATCACATCCTTGGCATCCGGCATATTTTCCAATTTAGCCTGCTGTGCTTCTCTCCACATCTTTCTCATATGTTCAACATAGCCTGGATCGTATTTTCCAATACATGCATAAGGGCATGCACTTCCTAAGATTTCCAGCTGTTTATCAAACACATGGCCCTTTATAAGATCTTTTATATTAAACCTGTCTGGGTTTATAGTTAATTGATCATCCATTCTTACAGTTTTTACCTCTAATAAGTAAAAGCTACTCCCTCTTACACTGAATTTGTTATAAAACATATTAAGAACTTCATCTCTTTTAAAAATATGATCCGGCTGCTGTTTAAATGATATATATTCTTTTGAAACGATTACATATTCATTTTCAAATTCAATATTTTCATAATGTTGTTTTTCTTTAAATAATATTTTAGGATCTTTTTTTAAAAGCTGTTTTTTCCATCCAAAAATTAACCATATTCCCAAAGCGATAGATCCTAA
Organism: uncultured Lachnospiraceae bacterium; assembly: GCA_902789175.1. GTDB lineage: Bacteria > Bacillota > Clostridia > Lachnospirales > Lachnospiraceae > Eubacterium_Q. The sequence continues at coordinate 56,922 of CADANF010000032.1, read as the reverse complement.
CCCAGTAATAAGAATAATAAGAAGATCCTTAAATGAAAATTTATCAGAACCTCCATTAACAACTACGGCGATAAAAAATACGATTAACAATGAACCAATACATATAAAAATACGCCCATTCCTTCTTTTCTCTTTTCCTAATTCTATTCCCGTTTTCATAATATATTTATCCCTTTACTATTTTTTTAACATTATGATAATGTATGATTAAACCCACCATGTTTTTTCTTTTCAGCAGCTTCCCACATCTGTCTCATATATGTAACATAGTCCTGATTGCCATATCCCGGACGACAGAAACGACACGCTTTTGCAAGGATCATAAAATCATCTTTATAGGAATCTTTCTCTTTAAACTTGATAGGAATATTAAACTGATCATTTACAGTCTGAACAACAAGAGATACACTTGATGGAACTCCATTATAATACTGTACAAATACATAAACTGAAAGAAGATGTTCCCTCATTACTATTCTTGTAAGATCTGTCTTAAATGCAAATAATCTATTTGAAATGATAAGATGATCATTCTGATATTCCATAGTTGCATAAAGTTCATCCGCATATTCTAATACTTCCGGATGTTTTCTTAAATACCTCTGCTTCTCTGGATGTTTTTTTCTTGAGATTCCAAACAATAAAAGAGGTATTGCAAATAAAAGCAATATCGCTGCAAAAACATAAAAAACAATTCCTGGGCCTAAGTCAGATTCTCCAGAACTTACAATCACTCCAAGCCCAATAAGTATAGCTGCTAATACAATAAAAACTATACTCAGTACAAAAAATCTCTTAGTTTTACTTTTTATCTGGTTAAGAACAATCTCTCTTCCCCACATAGTATAACTCCTCCTTAAAAAGTTCGTTTTAAATATAGATAGCTTAATAATTTGTCTTTTTTTCGTCAATCCCCTAATCATTATCTATGTCACTGATTTATGATCCTGTCATTTAACTCTTCTAAATACTCCCAACGGCTCATCTTTTCTTCGATTTCTTTTTCTAACCTATCTCTTTCATCGCCTAATTCTCTTAACTTTACGAAATCACTGCCATATTTAAGAATCTCGGCATCACACTTCTCGATTTTTTCTTCAAGAAGAGCAATATCTTCTTCAATAGTCTCATATTCTTTTTTTTCTTTATAAGACATCTTAAGTTTTTCTTCATGGCGGGGTTTATATGTCTGCTTTCCAACATTACTTTTAGGAATTGACGCACTTTCTCCTTCTTTTGCTGAAGCATCACTATTCTTTAGTTTCATAACATATCCTGATTTTTCAACAAAATCCGAATAGTTACCATCATACTGTTTTATATTTCCACTGCCATCAAATAAAAGTATCCTGTTAACAACATTATCCAGGAAATATCTATCATGACTTACAGTGATGATTATCCCATCAAAACTAGAAAGAAAAGACTCCAGAACTGAAAGAGTCGCTATATCCAGATCATTTGTAGGCTCATCTAAAAGCAAAACATTTGGAGCCGTCATAATTACCTTAAGCAACTTTAAACGCCTCTTTTCGCCTCCTGAAAGCTTGTAGAGAGGTGAATATTGCATCTCTCCCTCAAAAAGAAAATTTTCCAGTATCTGAGCCGCTGATATATAGCCTGTTGGTGTCTTTATATATTCAGCAGTATCTCTTATATAATCAATGACTCTTTGATCCTGAGGTGCATTTTCAAGTTCTGTTATCTCCTGCTCAAAATAGCCTATCTTTATAGTCTCTCCAAGAGATATATCTCCCTTATCTGGTTGTATAAATCCGGCTATCATCTTAAGAAGGGTGGATTTACCGCATCCGTTAGGTCCAACTATACCGATCCTGTCATTTCTAAGAGCTGTATAGGTATAATCTTTAATGAGCACTTTTCCATCATATTCCTTGGAAATGTTATTTATCTCTATAGTCTTTCTTCCCATTCTTGAAGCTACAGATTCAAGAACTAAAGCTTCATCCATAACAGGAGCACATGTATTACTTACTTCCTCAAAACGAGCAAGTCTGGCCTTCTGCTTTGTTGTTCTTGCTCTGGCCCCTCGTCTTACCCATTTAAGTTCATTCCTAAGGAAGTTCTGTCTCTTCTTTTCCTGATTTATGGCATCTTCAATTCTTTTATTTTTAAGCAGAAGGAATCCAGAATAGTTGGATTCATAACTATATACATCTCCATGATCAAGTTCTATTATCTTACTTGTTACAATATCCAGGAAATATCTGTCATGAGTGACCATAAGGATAGTTCCCTTATAAGCCTTAAGATAATCTTCAAGCCATCTAACCATAGCAGCATCCAGATGATTGGTAGGCTCATCCAAAAGCAGGATATCAGAAGGCTCAATAAGACACCTTACCAGTGCCACCTTCTTTTTTTCTCCACCGGAAAGAACATTTACCTTCTGACTAAAGTCCTTAAATCCAAGACGAATGAGCATATCTTTCGCCTTAACCTCTAAGTTCCAGCCGTCTGCCATGTCCGAAAGATCATCAGTTGCATATTCAATAATAGTCTTATCAGAATTAAAATCAGGTATCTGCGGAAGATAAGCTACTCTGGCCTTATTAGCTTTAATGATCTTTCCATCATCACTTTCTTCCTCTCCTGCTATCATCTTTAGCAGCGTAGATTTTCCTGTTCCATTAATTCCTATAACACCTGCTTTTTCCCCTTCTTCAAGACCGAAGGTTGCGTCACTTAGTATTTTCTTTTCGCCAAATGCTTTCTTTAATCCCTCAACTGAAATTATACTCATATTCTTATTCCTTTTCTCCACTCTCAGTCAGCAGCTTAATCTCCAATGCCATCGCAACTACCCGACATCTATCCTAGTATAACGTTCGCAAAATAACTGGACGTAGGCGTAGCGGGCTACGCTGAGGATTTTTGAGGCGTGCTATCGATGTAAGCAGGCAAGCATTCGGTCCAGTTATTTAAGTGACGTTATACTAGCTGCCCCTTGTCGGGCGATTGCAAAGGTCCCTTCGTCCAGTAAAAACACGGTGCCAAGAACTCTACGTAAAACGACCTCACGCTTAATCAGTGTGAGGCCCTAGGATTTATATTTAATTATCTCTTTCTGTAAGTATAATGCTTCTTTCTGTGAGTTTTACCTTACCTTCTTTAAGAAGTCGTCCAACCGCACGCTTAAATGCATTTTTACTGATACCAAATTCTGTCTTTATAAGCTCGGCACTTGCCTTATCTGTAAATGGAAGGACCCCATCATAACTCTTAATGATGTCATATACCATTTCAGCATCTTTATTCATCTGCTGTGGGATAGCCTCTCTCATAGAAAGATCGGCTTTTCCATCTTCTCTTATCTTTACGATCCTGCAGCTTACTTCTTCACCAACAAAAACTTTATCAAAGATCTCACTCTGATGAATAAGACCTGAATACTTATCATCTATCGCAACAAAAGCCCCAAAACCTTTTCTTATCTCATAAATAGTTCCGGTTACTGTGCTGCCTTCCTCATATCCGAAACATCCACCAAGGAAATCATATAATTTCATAGATACACAAGGTCTTCCGGATTTATCTACATACATCCTTACAAGATATCTTGATCCAGGAACTACCTTTATTGTCTGCTGCTTGAAAGGAAGGAAGATATCCTTTTCAAGTCCCCAGTCCATAAATGCACCAAAATCAGATACAGCCTTGCACTTAAGCTTTGCCATACGTCCCAGCTCGATCAGAGGTGTATCAAGTGTTGCAATTGGTCTGTCACTTGAATCCATATAAATAAAAGCTTTGATAGTATCTCCAACCTTTGTTCCTTCTGGAACCTGTTTTCTTGGAAGAAGCACATCTTCGCAGCCATCTGTAAGATAAACGCCGAAGTCTTTTATCCTATCAACTTTAAGTTCATTCCATGTTCCTGTTCTCATTTAATCTCCTGTTTTATACCGCCTGTTTTTTACTTGCTTTCTTTTTGCCAGGCTTCTCAATCATAAGCACTTTTTCTCTGATAAACTGTCTCTGTGTTTCATCAGCTAACTCATATCCAAGACTCTTTAAATTAGTTATAGAATTGGTAAGCTTAACTATCTCTACAGGCTTCTTCTTGTCTAAATTATCGAAATCGTAACCGTTATATACATCAACTATTGCATAAACATCTTTCGTTCTTCTGTCCGGACTGCTTATTACATCCCTGATACACCAGTCATCAACCGGAGTTCCCTTATCAAGAACATCTGCCCCTTCCAGACTAACTTTTTTTATGTAGACATTCTCTGTATCACAGATTGCCCATGGCACTACATAAATAATACTACTCACTTTACTTTCCTCCTAATAGCAAAATACCTGCTGTATGCAACACGCAAATATTAGCATCATATAATAAAACTTGTCAAGAAAAGAAAAAGACGAGCTAAGTATCTTAGTTCGTCTAGTAAAAGCTGGGCTACAAGGATTCGAACCTTGAAAATGCTGGAGTCAGAGTCCAGTGCCTTACCATTTGGCGATAGCCCAATATTCAAGTGCTTGCTCATCAGCAACAGATATGATTATACGGCATACTTTTCTGAAATGCAAGCACTTTTTTTAAAATTTTTAAAATTTTTTTATTATTTTTCTTCCTCAAGACTTTCACTCTTATGTACAACGACAGTTTCCTCATAGCAAGAGAATATATCATCTATAAGAGCCTTGTCTGGTTTTGGTGTTATAAGACTTATAACTGGAACAATGATAAGTCCTACTAACATTGTAAATGCACCGGCATTGATAGGAGATTTTATCATTGGATGGATCATATTAACAACAGTAAATCCTACACCAAAGATATAACTTGCCCAAACTGATGCCTTTGTGATCTTCTTTGAATAAAGTCCAAACATAAATGGTGCAAGGAATGCTCCGGCAAGAGCTCCCCATGAAATTCCCATTAACTGAGCAATGAACATTGGAGGATTAAATGCAAGTATTACAGAAAGAGCAATAAATGCAATAACAAGGATTCTCATAAGACTAAGCTGAGTTTTCTCCTTCATATTCTTTGCGATAAGTGGTTTGATAAGATCAAGTGTTAAGGTTGAACTTGATGTAAGTACCAGCGATGAAAGAGTTGACATAGAAGCTGAAAATACCAGTACCACCACAATACCTATAAGAAGATCAGGTAATGTAGAAAGCATTGCTGGAACAATTGAATCATAAGCTACTGTTCCATCTGGCTTATAGATATCAGCTCCACTGAAAAGTCTTGCAAAACCGCCAAGGAAGTAGCATCCTCCTGAGATCACAATAGCAAAAAATGTTGAAACGATGGTTCCTGTCCTTACTGCCTTCTCATCCTTAATGGTATAGAATTTATGTACCATCTGAGGTAGTCCCCAGGTTCCAAGAGAAGTAAGTACTACAACACCTAAAAGGTTAAGTGGATCTGGTCCAAAGAAGCTTGCGAAAAGTCCCTTAGAACCAAGAAGAGGTGCCGCAGTAACCGCTGCATCCACTTCCACTTCTGAAAGTTTCTTAACTGCTTCAAGGAATCCTCCCTGTCCATTAAGAACTGCAATTATAACTGCCGCTATACCGATAAGCATTATGATACCCTGAATAAAATCATTTAAAGCAGTTGCCATATAACCGCCTACAACTACATAAACACCTGTAAGAAGCGCCATGATAACGATACATACATGATAATCTATCGAAAAAGCCATTCCAAAAAGTCTTGAAAGTCCATTATAAACAGATGCTGTATAAGGAACCAGGAAAACGAATGCAATAACAGAACCAACAACCCTGAGGGCTTTTGAATCAAATCTCTTTCCAAAATATTCCGGCATGGTTCTTGCTTCAAGCTTCTGAGTCATGACTCTTGTTCTTCTCCCCAGCACAAGCCATGCAAGAAGACTTCCTATCATGGCATTTCCAAGACCGATCCAGGTAGATGAAAGTCCATACTTCCATCCGAACTGACCCGCATATCCTATAAATACAACCGATGAAAAATAAGATGTTCCAAAGGCAAAGGCCGTGATCCATGGACCTACAGTTCTTCCACCCAATACGTAATCATTGACGTTTCTTGCTTTTCTTCTTGAATAAAAACCAACGCCAATCATTACTGAAAAAAACACTACTAAAAGAATGATTTTTACCGCCATTTTTCTACTCCCTTTTCTGCATTATTGCGTTAACGCGCTAAAGTAGATTATGACAGAATCCTATATAAGTGTCAAGAATCTGCATGGCTTATTCCCCTCAAAAAAATAAAGATCCAGCCGCTTTACGCCACTGGATCTTTATACATTACTACTTACTAAAGTTCAATTGTAAATCTCTTTACTCCCCCTGAGAATTTGTAATCTCCAACCCATAGATAAGTACCATCATAATCTATGTAATGAGCATTATAGAAAGTATCTTTGGACTGAATGGCTTTTACATCATAAGCCATATTAAAGAAATCATTTGTAGGATCCGAAAGAAGAACATCATAGCTGTCATATATATTAGTTCCATGTCCAATTATAACTACACTCTTCTTTGTCTCATCATAGAGTTCTGACACGGCATCATCTATACTGTTCCATACGACGATCCTTCCAAATCCTCCATCACAAGCTATCACCTTACCCTCTTTAGTAACAATGACATCCGATACTCCATTGAAAGATCTATAAGTATCCTCATATCTTCTTATACCATTCTGAAGTTCTGCTACAGTTCTTATATGGCAGCCTTCTATAACCTTTGCATTTTCATTTGCCGTATTATCTAAAGCATCTGCAAGGCTTATAATAGCCGCGCTATCTTTAGTTGAAGCAATTGATATATAAGTATTTCCATCATCACACTTTGTAGCATGAATATCCGGGCCATAATAACTCACATCGCGTCCCATAGCCCCCTTAAATGACAACTGGACTGTTGCCTTTGGTTCGGAATCCTTTGCTGGTATTCCCTGATAAATATAAAGCCTGTCATTCTGGGCTATATATAAATATCCATCGCAATAATCAATCGACTTTATATAACTAAATATCACACTTCCTATTTTTTTATTGTAGTATGCATCAGGCCACTCTCCACCAAACAGATTATTTATATCTTTCCAGTAGTATAATCTTTCTCTTTCACTTATTATAAGCCCTGTTGACTGTCCATCCTTAACAAAAGAAGCATCTTCAACAGATTTTGCAAAGAATAATCTCATATCAGGCTTTGCATCATTTTCATCCGGAATATCCTTCCAGAGGCAGACTGTTGAATTATAATCATCTACTACAAGAAGATGTTCCCCGTCAGACACAGTCTTACAATTCTGATATTTATAGAGGGTGTCTGCTACTTTTTCATCACAGTTTGAAGCTCCAATACATATATTAGGATCTTCTATGCAATGCTTTTCAACCACTCCTATTTCTCTATTATTCCAGTAATAAGCCCCATTATAAACAAATGTATCTCCATACATCTGACTTATCACGCTTTCACTCACAGCTTCCGGTTCATCCGGAAATGCTCCATTGCTAAATCCAACAATCTTACCTGCATTGATACCAAGAGAGAAAAGATTTCCTTTATCATCCTGTACTATAGAACAGATGTCTCCGCCAATGAAATAATAGTAATCATCACAATCTATCTGACTTCCACCAATATAATAATCAGGCCTGTCATTTTCATCATCAATTTTTCCATCTTTCCATACAGTCAATGCTCCGGCTTCATGAAGAATGAGCGTTCCTTCAGGAAGCACATTTCCATTCTTTGTAGTCATATCAGTTGTCAGATAAAGACCGGAAGGCTGACCGGAATTGTTATCTGTATAGATAAAATCTCCCGGATCTTCTGCATATAAGAAAAGTACCTTATCATTATCTATCGCACTTAAATTCTCTTCATATGATAAAGCCTTATAATCATTAAACACACGTAAGGCTGGCACCTGTGATCCATCAGCCTTTGTAATATTATGATCTCCTAAAAGAAGTATATTATCATTACATGTTATGGTACGAGGAGTTCCACCAGTCTTTATTATCCTATCCGGATATTTATCTTCTGCTGTCGGAAGATTGTCTTCCCATATAAGCACAAATCCGCTCTGAGTTGAAGTACATACTAGTCTTTCTCCATCAGTCCAAAGATCCCATGGCCATGCTATCTTTGATTCATTAGCATTTATAAATGCAGCATTTTCTCCATAGGAATAATACGTGGAATCGATCATCTGCATAATGGAAAAATCTGCCGCTGCACCATTATCCCCTTCCTCTGGAAGATCATTCCATACAAGGATCCTGTCATTCTTTGCATCTGCCACAAAAATCTTTACCTTACCCTCTTTTGTAACTGTTGCAGCTACTCCCACAGGCCAGTTAAGACCTGAAAGATCATATCCAGCTTTCGAAGATACAGTATCCTTTTGACCTAAAACACAGTAAATATAATCTGATACATCGGCACCATTAAATGTTATATTATGAGGTACTCTAAATATTATGACTCTGTTTGCCCAGGTATCTGATAAGAAAAAATAATTAAAATCCCCTAAAGATATCGTATCCATATCTCCCGGATGCTCATAATATCTATCTGATACTTTTTCAATCCCCGATGAAAGAAGAGTAAGATCAAGTTCCATTCCATCATATGCTTCTCTTTCTTCAGGATTTTTTGCTTTCTTATAGGAATTATCTGTTGTCATATCAGTTTTATAAAGATCTTCGAATGAAGAAACGTATATAGTTACACCTTTATATGATATGCCATTTACCGTTTCAAATCCCACTCTGATATCGCATGATCCTCCTAGACCCGGAGTTGCATGTATAAGCCCTGTTGCATCAACCGTAGCAATGTTTTCATCTGAAGAACTCCAGGTATATGAAACACCCGGTCCTTTAGGTGTAGCACTTAGTAAAAAATCCTCCCCTGGTTCAAGGTGCATGCCATAATATGAGAATTCAAAATCAATAATATTCACCTTACACTTATATTCTTTATTCTTATAAGTAGCTGTTACAAAGCAGCTTCCCGGCTGATTTCCATTAACCACGCCACCCTCTACTCCAGCAATACTCTGATCTGAGGATTTCCATACCACTTCTTTAGCTGCTGCATCCTTTAAAACTAATTTAAAGCTCTCTCCTGTCCCGAGAGTTATCTCAGTTTTATTCAGACAATAGTTTTTTGTTTCTGTTACCATGGCTCCACTGGAGTCAAAGAAATATTCTTTTCCACCAATCGTCTGCTTTCCTGTTACCATGGCTCCACTGGAATTCATATAATAAGTTTTTCCACCTACTGTAACAAAACCAGTTACCATAGCTCCACTGGAATTCATATAATACCACTTGCTGCCCGATTTAACCCAGCCAGTTGCCATAGTACCATTGGAATTCATATAATACCATTTACTGCCTGACTTTACCCAGCCGGTTGCCATAGAGCCATTGGAATTTAAGTAATACCACTTTCCATTTACTTTGATCCATCCTGTCTCCATATAACCCTTTTGATCAAAATGGTACCATTTGCCCCCGATGCTGGCCCATTTATTCGCGGGATATGAACCATCCTGATAGCAGTACCACCAGCCTTTTTGGTTTTTCTTCCATCCAGCAGTAGCTGCATCAACCAAATGATATGTGTTGCTAAAACAAATTGTAAAAATAAGAAAAACTGTAAGAAAAATACCAAGAATCCTTTTAGATCCCGCCATAAAAACACCTCCATACATAAAAACCCCTGATTACCCAAAGTAAAAACTACTAAGTTCATTATAAAATACAGGATTTTATTACTCAAATGAAGGAATTGTGAAATGGTTTTAAACAAAGAAAATCGGGATCCCCTCTAGAAAGGTTTCCCGATTTAACAGTGTGCGTGTTAGAGGATTCGAACCCCCGGCCTTTTGATCCGTAGTCAAACGCTCTATCCAGCTGAGCTAAACACGCAAAATATATATGAAGTCGCATCAGCAACAAAAGATATTATATACTTACAATGTATTCTATGTCAAGAGAAAAATTATCTTTTTTTGAAGCAATTGCAATAATATATTCTTCTTTATAGCTGTTTTCATTCATAAGATATATATATCCATTATTATCCTTTACTTTGCAGCTGTCTGTAGTCACTTCAAATGACTTTAACGGAATGCTTATCCCTGTACCATTCAGCTTAAGATATGCCTCTTTCATAGTCCAGATCTTTCTAAATACTATCTGTTTCTCATCTTCAGGCGCATCCTCAACTGCACTTCTTTCTTTATCTGTAAACAGTCGTCTTGTAACAGCATAATTTTTATCATCCTTTGTTTCTATGTCAACACCGCACTCACTATCATCTGTGACCACAACACAGTAATTACCTGAATGGGCTATATTAAAGAAACAGTTTTCAAATCCTTTAAGATATGGCTTTCCCATTTCATTATATCTGATCTTTATATCATCCTTACTGATACCAAAGGATTTTTTTAAAGCTCTCTGTACTAAAAGACCTGCACCGGCTGAAGTAAGGATTGCATCTTCCACCTTAAGTTTATCGAGCTTTTCTTTTCTCCAGTCACAGAGCATTTCCCTTACAGCCTTAATCTTTTCTCCAATATAAATCTTATCAACTTTATAAATATATACTTTCATTAAAATATCCCCTTAATATCAATAAGATTTTATCACAGCGCTTAAGATAGTTGTAACTTTATTTTTTGAAAAAGCCGGGAAATCGTTATCACTCGACCTCCCGGCAACCCGCTTTAATACAAATACTTTTAAGCATGTCTAGCTTTATTATTTTCTCTTATCAAGTCTGGAAAGCACTTCAAGCAGAACACTCGCTTCCTTTTCTCTCGCTATTCCAAAATACATTTTAAATCTGGAAGCATCTTCCATATTCTCTGTAATTGAGATCTTGATAAGAAGATTTCTTGCAGTAAGCATGTTTTTAACTACAAGGCTGTAGTTATCCAGCAGCTCCGCATCATAGGCGATGTAGCCTCTTTCCATAAGATATTTTATTCTCTCATACATAAGTTTTTTATGATCATAGAGAACATGAATCGCTCTTATGTCAAAATCAGGCTCTTCCATATTAACCTGTTCCATAAGCCTGTCATAGACCGCATCTAAAACGCTTATACCATAAGTTGTATTATCATGAACGTTTCTTAACATCCTATATTTTTTCTTTGTATTTACCGAATTCAGATATTCAAAAATACTCTCTTTGATGAATTCGATATCTACTTCATACACAGGATTTTCTGTATTCTTAAAGATAACATAAAGCCCTCTGTGACCCATATAGTCATCTCTGAACATATGATCTTCATCTGGAGAAATGGCATCATAGCCTTTTCTTAACTCCTCAAAAGATACAGTATTATGAGAATATCTCTCTTTAAATGTAAAATCTCCTGTATAGAAATATTTCTTATCTCTGTTATATCCGTAAATAAATAATTCATGAGGGAATTTATAATCCACACTGTAATCACTTAAAATCTTTGCTTCATCAAAGACACCATAAACATAACCCCCCAGATCAAGTGTCTTAATGATGAAATCTACTATATCCCCGCAATAGCATTCTATCTGTGATTTAGTCATAAGCGATGTTACAAGATAAGGACAAGCCTTTAAGGAACTAGTTCCCGGTATCATATCTGCAAAAAGTATCTCATCCCCTGTAAAGATCTCTTCAACTTTAAAACTTCTCAACTGAATATAATTACTATATATCCATTTTTTAGCATTATCATCCTCTGAAAGAATCGAGAATAATGTTGCATGCCATTGCCATGAAGTAATAAGCGGATTCCTCGTTACTGGTAAACGCATCTTATCTTCCATACTCTATTCCTCCAATAACCCTTCTCTCTCCTGCCTGTTCGTCTAGTTTTTTACCAACTCTCTCGATCAGATCATCAAATGTTTTATAGTCCGAAATATCGAGCTCATAATCTGAAAAACTCACCTTGAACATATTCTCACATGAAACGATAAGTTTTATGATTGAGATAGAATTGACACCATATTCAGTTATTAAATCCTTTGTGGTATCAACATTTTTAATTTCCGGAAGTGCCTCATTTATAAGACTTATCACAGCTTCCTGAACCTTAGTCTTTCCCATCTTTAACCCCCTCTCAGATAGTTATTTTATACAAAACGCCGACTCATTTGAATGCAAATCTAGTTACATTTTACTATTATTACTTTTTAAAATCAACAAAAAAGAGACCGGCCGTTAACCGACAGGTCTCTCTTATTTTATAAAAATGCTATATTACTCTTCAGTTGAAACAGCAACATCCATAAACTTCTGTGGATTAAGCTTGATTCCAGGGCCCATTGTTGAAGTGATTGTTACACTTCTTAAATACTGACCCTTAGCTGCTGCTGGTCTAGCTTTAACTACAGCATCTAATAAGGCTTTAAAGTTGTCCGCGATCTTAGCTTCTTCGAATGAAGCCTTTCCTACTGGCACGTGGATAATGTTTGCCTTGTCAAGTCTGTATTCGATCTTACCGGCTTTAACGTCAGCGATTGCCTTAGCAACGTCCATTGTAACTGTACCAGCCTTAGGATTTGGCATTAATCCCTTAGGTCCGAGTACACGTCCTAAACGTCCTACAACACCCATCATATCAGGTGTAGCAATAACAACGTCGAAGTCTAACCAACCTTCGTTCTGGATCTTTGGAACGAGCTCATCGCCACCAGCGTAATCTGCGCCTGCAGCAAGTGCTTCGTCAACCTTGTTACCCTTAGCAAATACGAGAACCTTAACAGTCTTACCTGTACCGTGAGGAAGAACTACGGCACCACGTACCTGCTGATCAGCATGACGTCCATCAACACCGAGCTTTAAGTGAGCTTCAACTGTCTCATCGAACTTTGCGCTGGCTACTTTCTTGATAACTGAAACAGCCTCATCAAGGTCATATAACTTATTCTTTTCTACGAGCTTTGCAGCTTCGATATATCTCTTACCTTTTTTCATTAAATAAACCTCCTGTGGTATTATCGGAGGAGCGACCTCCTTCCACCTAATTAATTATTAATCACTGTGAATTATTCTACTACTTCAACGCCCATTGAACGTGCTGTACCTGCGATCATGCTCATAGCAGCCTCGAGGCTTGCAGCGTTAAGGTCTGGGAGCTTTGTCTTAGCAATCTCTTCAACCTGAGCCTTTGTAATCTTTCCAGCTTTCTTTCTGTTAGGTTCACCTGAAGCCTTTGAAAGCTTAGCAGCCTTCTTGATAAGAACTGCAGCTGGAGGAGTCTTTGTGATGAAGCTAAAGCTTCTATCAGCATAAACAGTGATAACTACTGGGATGATCATATCACCCTGATCAGCTGTCTTTGCATTGAACTGCTTTGTGAATTCTACGATATTAACACCGTGCTGACCAAGTGCTGGTCCAACAGGTGGTGCAGGAGTTGCCTTACCTGCAGGTATCTGTAATTTAATGTATCCTGTTACTTTCTTCGCCATCTTAGCGTACCTCCTAAAAGTGGTATTAACGGGTTCTTCTAACCCTTCCACAAATTGTTACAATTTCTCAATATCACCTAAGCCGATTTCAACATCTGTTGAACGACCGAAGATATCAATATCGATTGTTACTGTCTGCTTAGTAGCATTAATTGACTTGATAACACCGATTGTGTCTGCCCATGCACCTGCGATTACTTTGATAGAATCGCCAATCTCAACGTCGATCTCGATATCGTCTGACTTAACGCCAAGCTTCCTCATCTCTTCATCGCTGAGAGGTACAGGTTCTGATCCAGGTCCAACAAATCCTGTTACACCACGAGTATTTCTTACAACGTACCATGTAACATCATTCTTGATCATGTGAACAAGAACATAACCTGGGAAAATTTTTCTTGAAACGACCCTCTTAGTGCCGTTCTTCATTTCGGTAACGTCCTGAACAGGAACCATAACTTCGAACATCTGGTCCTGAAGTTTACGATTCTCAATAGTCTTCTCGATATCAGTCTTTACTTTGTTCTCGTATCCTGAGTATGTATGGACTACATACCAATGTGGTTCATTATCCCCACCCTGCTTGATATTTTTTGATACAGGGGCCTCTGATGCATTGATGTTTTCAATGTTTGTTACATTTTCAATTCTATCTTCTGCCATCTTTACACTCCCTAATTAAAAAATAAAAGTAAGTCCATACTGAAGAACCTGATCAACACCCCAGATAATCGCACCAAGCAACACTGCTGAAACAACCACAACGACTGTTTCTTTGATAAGCTGGTTCTTAGATGGCCAAGTTATCTTGCCAAATTCAGCCTTGATAGACTTGAACCAACTTCTCTCTAAAGCAGGTGATGTCTCTTTCTTATCTGACATAATAATTCTCCTAATTTAGACTATTTTGTTTCCTTGTGAACTGTATGAGCCTTGCAGAATGGACAATACTTCTTTGTCTCCATTCTATCAGGGTGCTGTCTCTTATCCTTAGTCATATTGTAATTACGCTGTTTACAATCCTGACATGCCAATGTGATCTTTACGCGCACAACTGTCACCTCCGTATTTTTTTATTTTGTACAACTTTTGCCTTGCGAAATTCGGTCGTTTATTTCCAGCCGTCGCTGGTAATGTGCACCATTTCATGCACAAAAATAAAAGCCCGAAGGCATCGCAACGTATAGATTACCATAATACGTACTGATGCGTCAAGGCTTTTATTGTATATGTTCTTATTTAGTTCTCACTTCGTATTATTTTAAGTTCTTCTTCTGTGAGTTTTCTATAGGATCCTATAGGAAGATCCTCCGTAAGCTTTAGAAGTCCCATGGAAATCCTCTTTAAGTATATCACCTCACAGCCAACTGCCTGAAACATACGTTTTACCTGATGGAACCTTCCCTCTCTTATAGTAAGATAAGTTCCTGTAAGTTTTTCATCTAAAATGCTCTCATCTATCTTATCACTATTTTTTATATAATCAAGAGCATCTTTAAAGCAGTCCGATTCATCTTCCTTTAAGATGATAAGATCCGCAGGTTTAGTAAGTGTTTCATCATGTATATCTACTCCTGAAAGGAACGCTTTCTTTGTATCCTCATTAACAGGTCCTTTTACATAGGCAAAATATGTCTTATCTACATGTTTTCCTGGTTTAAGAAGTCTGTTTGCAAGATGTCCATCATTAGTAATAAGAAGGAGGCCTTCTGTGTCTCTATCAAGACGTCCCACAGGAAACAGATCTCTTCTTTTTTTCTCTTTAATAAGATCAACTACTGTCTTTTCCTTCTTATCCTCCGCTGCAGATATGATTCCGGCAGGTTTATTGAGAAGATAATATTCAAATTCTTCATGACTGATAACTTTCCCGTCAACAGCTACCTCGTCATTTTCTGTATCTACTTTTGTTTCCGGTTTTATTATCTTTATGCCATTTACTGTTATATTATGTTTTTTTAATAATTGTTTTACTTCACTTCTTGTGCCAAGTCCCGCGTCACAAAGAAGCTTATCAAGTCTGATCAATTTCATTTAGCAATAACCTTTACTAAAGCCACTAATAAAACTATTATTCCAAGACCTATACGATAGTATCCAAAAGCTTTAAAATCATGAGTCTTGATATATTTCATAAGGAATTTGATAACAAATATAGATACGATAAATGAAATACCCATTCCAAGTATCAGTGCAAAGAATTCATAAGTCTTAAAATGTAATCCAAATTTAAGGATTTTTAAAAGGCTCGCACCAAACATTGCCGGGATTCCAAGGAAGAAAGTATATTCAGCAGCAACCTTTCTTGAAAGTCCGATCCAAAGTCCACCAATTATTGTAGCACCTGATCTTGATGTTCCCGGAATTATTGAAAGGACCTGAAAAAGGCCTACCATAAGTGCATCCTTATAGGTCATCTTCTTCATCTTATCTACTCTAGGTCTTCTTGTTTTATTTCTGTTTTCAATAAAAATAAACCACACACCATATGCGATGAGCATAAGAGCTATAACAACCGGTTTATGAAGGTGTTTATCGATGATATCATCTAATAATAATCCGATTACCATAACAGGCAGTGTACCTATTATAACTTTTACCCACATAAGAAGTGTTGAACGCTTAACAACTACGCCAGTCCTCTCTCCTTCCTCTTTAGAAAAAGGCCAGAGACGTTTCCAATAGATAACAACTACAGCCATTATAGCTCCCAGCTGTATTACCACCAGGAACATATTCATAAACTGTTCTGATACATTTAATTTAAGAAATTCATTTACCAGAAGCATATGCCCCGTACTGCTTATTGGCAGCCATTCTGTAATTCCTTCTACAATACCAAGAAAAATAACCTTAATTATCTCTAAAAAGCTCATACCTGCCCCCTTTTAGTTTTTAGTCATCCGCAAAAAATTATAACCTATTTTATTTAAACAAGCTATATTTTTATTTCCTATTTATCAACGAGTTCTGTATATTTATCAGCAATCTCGTTAACTTCCCCAAAGTCTATCATTTTTCCATGATCAAGTATCATGGCCTTATTACATATTCTTCTTACCTGATCAGTATTATGAGATACAAACAGTACCGTAACTCCTTTATCCAAAAGAGACATGAGTTTCTTTTCACTCTTCTTCTTAAATTTTGCATCACCTACAGAAAGAACCTCATCAAGGATAAGGATATCCGGTTCAACTATAGTTGCTATGGCAAATCCAAGTCTCGTCTTCATGCCAGAAGAGTAGTTCTTTAAAGGAACATGAATAAAGTCCCTCAATTCTGAAAAATCTATTATTTCCTCTAACTTAGAGTCAATGAATTTTCTGCTGTATCCGAGGCATGCTCCGTAAAGATAGATATTTTCAAGTCCTGTATACTGAGGATCAAAACCTGCTCCCAGTTCAATAAGAGGAGCAAGAACCCCAGACCTTTCTACAGATCCCTTTGTTGGCTTAAATACTCCTGCAATAACTTTAAGCAGTGTAGACTTTCCAGCTCCATTAAACCCAAGGATTCCAAGCCTGTCACCTTTTTCAAGCTCAAAATCAATATTTTCCAATGCCCAGAATTCATCAAACTCCAGCTGTCCCTTGAGGAGCTTGATCATATATTCTTTAAGAGAGTCAACCTTTTCTTTACTAAGGTTAAATCTCATACTAACATCATTTACTTTTAAAACCGTATCGCTCATACATTTACGCCCTTATATATTAAGGATAAATTTATCTTCATTTTTCTTAAACATTAATATTCCCAAAACAACTGATACCACACTGAATATAAATGCATAGAAAAGATAAGGAAGTTCCATAGGTCTTCCAAATATGCAATCTCTGAAATTCATAATGATACAGTAAAGAGGATTTACCTTCAGCACAAACCCCCAGCCGCTCTTTAAAAGTCTTTCCGGCTTATAGAATATGGCACATGTATACATTATCATCATAAGGAAAACATTCCATAGATATTCCATATCCCTGAAAAATACCCCTATAGTAGAAAGTATAAGACCACATCCTGTAGACAGAAGAAGCAGTATAAAAAGAGGCACTATAGCCAAAGGAAGATATATGGATGGATATACCCCCAGCACTATAGCCACTGCAGCCAGTACTATAAGAGATATTAAAAATATAATAAAGTTAAATAAGATACCTGAAAATGGATAAAGAAGCTTTGGTACATATATCTTCTTTATCATAGATGCATTCTGCCTGATAGATTTTAACGCCGCTGTTGTTGACTGTGAAAAACAGCTATACAGAAGTCGCCCGGCAAGTATATAGACCGGAAATGCCTTATCTTTAACTCCCATCAGTGTTCCAAAAACAATGGTAAGAATTATCATCGTAAGAAGTGGTTCAAGAAGTGACCAAATGATACCAAGGTAAGACCTTCTATACTTGAGTTTGATCCCTTTCTTTACAAGTTCAGATAAAATAAATCTGTTTTGTAAAAATGTATTTGTGTTCATCTTAATATCCTTAATTATCTGTAAATTTTACACTGTCAGCCCATTTGAAAATATCTTTTCTATAAAGGTCATAAGTATTTCCCATCGGGCATGCGAAAGAAACAAGCCAGTAATAATCTCCATTATCATAAAAGAAATTAACGTAAGTAAGCTTTGATTCTTTATTATTATATGTAAAATAAATATAATTATCTTCTGTATTTACAGTAACATTGTCCGGAATATCATTTCCTTTTATATATGCTGCAACATAATCTGAAAGAGAATTAACTTCAAGGCCGGTTTTCTCAAGATCATCACTATCAGTTCTTATACCTACAGCATTAATATATCCATTTGTCATAGCCCAGGTTGCATTCCTGTTCTTAACAACTCTCATATCTTCACTCATGGAAATTGCCATTCCACCAAGATCTGAGAATCTCTTTTCTTTACAACCTGTAATAAACAGCATTGCCATAAAAAGAACCATAAGCAATGCCTTTTTTTTAAATCTCATATAATAAATCCTTTTCAATATAATACACTTTTTTTCTAAAGCAGATGCAGACAAAAGACACAATCCTGCATCATGTATACACTAATAATAGAATCATTTAATATAAAAGTCAACAAAGCCATATACTTAAAAAGCACCTTTCCCACGGGGGATTCCCGTAAGAAAAGTGCCTTGTTAACATACTTTAATTTAGAGTTTATGATTAAAGAATTGTATGAACCCAGCCTTCTGGTCCTTCAATCTCACCCATCTGAATTCCAGTAAGTGTATTACGAAGCTTTGTAAGTACAGGTCCCATCTCTTCCATTCCACTTGGGAAACAGATTTCTCTGCCATGATCATTAATCTTTCCAACTGGCGAGATAACCGCAGCTGTTCCGCAGAGACCACATTCATCGAAAGTCTCAACTTCATCAAATAATACTTCTCTTTCTTCTACTTCCATTCCAAGGTAGTCTTTTGCAACTACTTCAAGAGAACGACGTGTGATAGAAGGAAGGATTGAATCAGACTTTGGAGTGATAAGAGTATTACCTTTAATAAAGATAAAGTTTGCACCACCTGTCTCTTCAACCTTTGTTCTTGTAGCAGGATCAAGATACATATTTTCTGCAAAACCATTCTTATGAGCATCAACTATTGCATGAAGACTCATAGCATAATTAAGTCCTGCCTTGATATTTCCTGTTCCTCTTGGAGCTGCTCTGTCGAAATCACTTACTCTGATAACGATTGGCTTTGCACCGCCCTTAAAATAAGGTCCAACAGGAGTAACAAGAATTCTGAACATATAATCATCAGCCGGTTTAACACCGATAACTGAATTCGCCCCGAACATATATGGTCTGATATAAAGTGTAGCACCTGAACCGAATGGAGGAACCCATGCTGCATTGGCCTTAACAACTTCATCAACGGCCTCTACAAATTTATCGACAGGGAAAACTGGCATTTCAAGGCGAGCTGCTGAATCAGCCATTCTCTGGGCATTAAGATCAGGACGGAAGCAGACGATATGTCCATCCTTTGTTGTATAAGCTTTAAGTCCTTCAAAGATTG
The DNA here is from genome assembly GCA_902789175.1 of uncultured Lachnospiraceae bacterium. Taxonomy (GTDB): domain Bacteria; phylum Bacillota; class Clostridia; order Lachnospirales; family Lachnospiraceae; genus Eubacterium_Q. Next base: position 37,400 of record CADANF010000032.1, on the reverse strand, counting down.
ACTGTGAATACTGAAGCACACCAGCACATTCACTGATAGTTACAGTGTGCTCTTTTGTAAGAGCGCCATTATCCCATTTGCCATCTTTGAACCATGATACATAGCTCGCATCTGTTTCCATATATCCGAAACCAAGTGAGCCCCAGTCAATATCCTTCTTTTCCATAATCTGCATCTCCATTCTTAAATTTAATAAATACATTTTATTCCGTATCTTTAGAATGTCAAGAAAATTTTATTCTATTCTGCAATTTTTACCATATTTTTTAAGCTGAGGTCCATGATTGGAGCTGAATAAGTAATGGCTCCTGAAGAAACATAGTCTACTCCGATAGACGCTATATCGCGAAGACGGTCCTCTGTAACATTTCCTGAAACCTCAACTTCAGCTCTTCCATCAATCATCGCTACTGCAGTCTTCATGGTATCAAGGTCCATGTTATCAAGCATGATGATATCAGCTTTTGCTTCAAGTGCCTCCTTAAGCTGGTCTAATGTTTCAACTTCTATCTCAATCTTTCTTACAAATGGAGCATAATCTCTTGCCATTTCAATAGCTTTCTTTACTCCACCTGCTGATGAAATATGATTATCCTTAAGAAGTACGCCATCTGAAAGATTATATCTATGATTTGTGCCTCCACCGCACTTTACAGCATACTTTTCAAAAACTCTCATACCAGGAGTAGTCTTTCTTGTATCTAAAAGCTTTGTCTTTGAACCTTTAAGTACTTCAACATACTTATTTGTATAAGTAGCGATTCCACTCATTCTCTGAAGATAGTTGAGTGCTGTTCTCTCTCCTGAAAGAAGTGCCTTGATGTCACCATAGATAACACCTATAAGTTGTCCCTTCTTTACGAAATCTCCATCCTTTACTTCTGTTTCAAATCTTGACTTATCATCCAAAAGATAGAATACTCTCTCAAACACCTTAAGTCCGCAGATTATACCATCCTGCTTACAGATAAGATCAGCCTTTCCAGCCTGATCTTCAGGCATAATGGCATTTGTAGAAACATCCTCACTGGTAATATCTTCTTTTAAAGCTGCGATTATATAATCATCGATATTTATTCTAAAGTTTACACCATTTATCATAAAAAGCCTTATCCTTTCTCTTTATCTCATTCATTATGATCTTCTTATTATCTTCTTTCCATTTTTTTTCATCCTTAAGTGATTCAAGATCAACTGAAGGTTTCTTTAAAGATATATTTCTTATCTCTTCATTTATGACATATCCCGCTCTTTCGCCAAATATAAGACTTTCAAGAAGGGAGTTACTTGCAAGACGGTTTGCTCCATGAACGCCATTACAAGCTGTTTCTCCAACTGCATAAAGATGTTCCATGGTAGTCCTTCCATAGGTATCTGTATGTATCCCCCCCATAAGATAATGCTGAGCCGGAGTAACAGGAATTGGTTCCTTTGTAATATCAAATCCAGCTTTCTTACAATGATTATAAATATTAGGAAAATGGCTTAATATCTCTTCCTTTGGGATATTTTCAAATGAAAGTCTCACATATGGAAGATTGTCTTTCTCCATCTGGATTTTTTCTGCTGCAGTCACCACGTCACGAGGCTGAAGTTCATCTGTGAAACGTTTTCCATCCTTTCCAATAAGAATGGCGCCCTCTCCTCTTACAGATTCTGATATGAGGAATTTTCTTCCAGGCACATCTTCATAGAAAATTGTAGGATGTATCTGAATATAATTGATATTTTCAAGTTCTATGTCATGTTTTAAGGCTATGGCAAAACTGTCTCCGGAAATGTGGCTGAAATTAGTTGAATTCTTAAATAATCCACCGATACCTCCAGTGGCAAGGATCACTTCCTTTGCATATATAAGGATAAACTCATCATCCTTTTTTGCCACGATACCATGGCATGTATTTCCCTCAGTGATAAGGTCCATCATGGTAGTGTGCTCACTAAATGTAATATTATCAGCTTTTTTAACTGCTTCAAAAAGCTTGCTTGTTATTTCCTTACCTGTAACATCTTCATGGTGAAGTATCCTGAAGGTAGAATGTCCGCCTTCTCTTGTATAATCAAATGTTCCATCATTATTTTTCTCAAAATCCACGCCATAAGAAACAAGTCTATCTATTACTCTTGGCGAATTTTCGATCATTATCCTGACTGAATCCGGTCTGTTCTCATAATGGCCCGCTTTCATTGTATCTTCATAGAAAGCATCAAAATCAGATGGTTCTTTTAAAACACATATACCACCCTGTGCAAGATATGAATCACTATTAAGGATTTCATCCTTTGTAATCATGAGGACTTTAAGATCCGATGGCATAGAAAGGGTAGCGAAAAGTCCCGCTGCTCCTGTGCCAACAACAACCACATCAAATTCCTCTTCTCTGACTTTAATCATAGTCTTTCTTTGTTGTCCTTCTTTCCAACATAAATATATCTTTTTTACTATGCCACAACGTATTGTAGGTGTCAATGGGACGGTTTTTTGATTAAACTTTAAAAACCAGATTGCGTATGTTATAATGAACAATGTTTTTTATTTTATTGGAAAGGAAGAACAGTCATTATGTACCAGGTAGATTTTACAAAGCCTTGTCATGTACATTTTATAGGAATTGGCGGAATCAGCATGAGTGGACTTGCTGAGATATTAAATAAGGAAGGCTTTAAAGTCACAGGTTCAGACATGAAAGAATCTGAGACTACAAAAATATTAGCAGATAAAGGAATCAAAATATATATCGGACAGTTCGGGTCAAATATCACCTCTGAAGCAGATATCGATCTAGTTGTTTATACAGCTGCTATTTCAAATGATAACGAAGAGCTTCTTATGGCTAAGGAAAAGAACATTCCTCTTCTTACCCGTGCCCAGCTTCTTGGTCAGATCATGGAAAACTATAAATATTCTATAGCAGTAAGTGGAACCCATGGAAAGACAACAACAACTTCCATGCTTTCACACATTTTTATGGCTGCAGCCAAAGATCCAACAATATCAATTGGGGGAATGCTTAATCTTATAGGTGGAAATATCCGCGTAGGATCATCTCCTTACTTTATCACAGAGGCCTGCGAATACACCAACAGCTTTCATTCATTTTATCCTTATATAAGCATCATTCTTAATATTGACAACGACCACCTGGATTTCTTTAAGAATATCGAAAATATCGTTAAGTCATTTGCTAAATATTCAACTAACCTTAAGGATAAGGGGCTCTTAATTGTAAATGGGGATATGAAATATCTTGACGATATAAAGGCCGCAGTTAAGGATAAGGATTGCAGTATCATCACCTTTGGTCTTAATGATGGAAATACCTATCAGGCTAAAAATGTCATTTTAAATGAAGAAGGTCATCCTGCATATGATCTTTATATTGATGGTGAATATATCGATAAGATAGAGCTTGCCGTAACAGGAATCCACAATGCAGTTAACTCTCTTTCTGCCATTGCTGCTGCAAGATTCCTTGATATAGACCTTTCTATTATAAAAGAAGGTTTAAAGAATTGTGCATCTGCTCATAGAAGATTCGAATATAAGGGTACACTCCCTGGAAATGTTAAAGTGATAGATGACTATGCTCATCATCCAACAGAGATTGCTGCAACTCTTAAGGTTGGCCGCTCAGTTGTAAAGAATGAGCTTTGGTGTGCATTCCAGCCACATACCTATTCACGTACCAAGGCACTTCTCTCAGACTTTGCCAAGGCTCTTTCAGTATGTGACCATGTACTTCTTGCAGATATCTATGCCGCAAGAGAAAAGGATGATGGTACTATCTCTTCAAAAGATTTGGAAAGGGAGCTTAAAGCCTTAGGATGCGATGCCGTATATCTCGGTGATTTCGAATCCATAAAAAATTATTTTAAATCTCATGTAAGTAACAATGATATGTTGATAACTATGGGTGCTGGTAACATTGATTCTATCGGGGTTGAGTTACTTAAATAATACTTATCAACAATACCCACAAAATTTCAGGTCTCGTAATAGAGACCTGTTTTTTTATTTATCAACATTTCGTTTTTTTTATTATTTTTTATAAACCCCGCCTTTTTCATGGATTTGTGCACACACCTTTTGAATCAGGTTTACGTTATCAACAAAATCAACATTCTTCTAAGAGCCTCCCTGCAATTTGCATTCGTAAAACAAGTAATATATAATCTCATTGCAGTTCGACGGAAGACTGCAAAAAGCAATCATTTGCTTTAAAGAAATAAGGTATGAAATAGGAAAAAGCGTTATGGGTTACATCAAAGTTAAATCTGAAAAGAAAGAAAAATTCACCACTGTATCAAACATCTTCATAGACAGATATATGCCGGAAGCCAACGGAGAATTTGTAAAACTTTACATCTATCTCGTCAGACTTCTTCAGGACAATATCGGAGCTACAGTTTCATCTATAGCTGATAAAATGTCATGTCAGGAAAAGGATGTATGTCGTGGTATCAAATACTGGATTTCTAAAGGTATCCTTGATCTTAAATATGATAAGGCTGAAGATACTTATAGTATCACTCTTCTTAAATTAGAAGAGGAAGAAGAGGCTGATACCTCATATGAAAGTGATGACTACCTCATGAATATCATCGCATTTCAAAAGAATGAGAAAAAAGCTGTAAAGGCCGAAAAAGTTGAAGTAGTTGAAGAAACACCTGCAGCCAGTGTCCCTGCTGCTAAAAAGAATCCTTCAAAGAAACGTCTTACACAAAACCAGCTTAATCTTAAACTTCAGGATCCTGAACTTATGGACCTTCGTGATGAAGCTGAAGCATATTTCCAGAGAGAGCTTGCACAGGAAGATATGAATTCTCTCATCTACATTCACGATGAGCTTCATTTTTCTTTTGACCTTTGCGAATATCTCCTTGAGTACTGCGGAGAGATAAAGAAGACTGACTCGAAGTTTTATGAGAAGGTTGCCATCAACTGGTACGAAAATGAAATAACTACAAGGGCAGAGGCAAAGGAATTCACCTTACGTTACTTCACCCTCTTTGGCAAGATTTTAGAAAAGCTTGGTATACAGTGGCATTCTATAAATGTGAAAGAAAAGTCATTTATCAACAAATGGACTACTACTTTCCTCTTCGATAATGTTATAATACTTAAAGCATGTGAAATTGCTATCGTTAACAGCCCTTCAAAGGCTACATTTAATTATGTTGACGGAATACTTACAAAATGGCACGCAGCAGGGGTTAAGACTCTTAAGGATGTAGACAGCTATCAGTCTTCTACAGGTTCTAATGTAATAAATGTTGATACTTCTAAAAAGCGTAATATTAATTCATTCAGGCAGACTGATCATTCAGATGATCTTAAGATGATAGAAGACCTTTATATGGACGAGGTTAAAGAAAATTGAGCAATTATTATATAGCTGATAAGAATGAGATTAAAAACATATACAGCCGATTAAAATCAGATGCTCTTCGTAACAGAGTTCTTCGTAAAGAAGAGGTTTATGAAAAGATTCCAAGGATTGCAAAGATTGATGAGGAAATTTCTCTACTTAATATTGGTTTTATCAAAAGCCGCCTCAGAAACATGGCAAAAGACAGATCAAAGGATTCTGATATAGAAAGGAAAAAGAAACTTGCTTTACTTAATAAAGAAAAGACAACCCTTCTTAAGGAATCCGGTTATCCTTCTGACTACCTGTTAGTCCACTATTCATGCCCTATCTGTAAGGACGAGGGATTTGTAAACGGCAAAAGATGTGAATGTTTTAATAAAAGACTTGCTGATATCCTCTATAAACAATCAAGTCATGCAGATATAATAAAAAAGGAATCCTTCGAGAACTTCTCTCTTTCTTATTATAGCCATGAACTTATAGCCGGATACAAGAAATCACCTTATGATAATATGGTTGATAAACTTGAAAAAGCAAAAGAGTTTACAAAACAATTTGACAACAGAGGTCAAAATATATTAATATACGGCGAGGCGGGACTTGGTAAGTCCTTCCTTTCGCATGCAATTTCAAAAGAGCTTATCGAGTCAGGTCATTCAGTACTCTATGTATCTGCAAATGAGCTTTTCAGTGACATTTTATCTAAGTATTTAATGTCTTACGATACTGATACAAAGCTTAAAGTTGAACCAGTTTATGAGCTGGTTTATAATGCAGATCTCTTAGTGATTGACGACCTGGGCACAGAAGTTCCAAATAATTTTACCGCCTCTCAAGTTTTTGAAGTGGTAAATCAGAGATTGATACAGAACAGGTCCACAATAATCACTACTAATCTCTCAGTACAGGACCTTAGTAAGGCTTACAGCGAAAGACTTATGTCACGCTTTGTTGACCGATATGAGTTTTTTAATATCTTCGGTAAAGACATACGTTACCAGAAAAAGCAACAAGCTTTTCAAAATAAAAACAAATAAGTACTTAAGTTGGAGGAGAAAGAAATGCCAGACGCAAGTAAACTTGTAACTGTTCCAGTAGGCAAACTTGGTATTATTCCATTACAGAGTTGCACATCACTCGGTGATAAGGTTAATCAGTACCTTGTAAAATGGAGAAAAGAGAGAAATCTCAACGATAATAATTTTGTATTCAACGGCTATGAAAGAGATAGCTACATCATCGATTCCTGCTGCCCTAGATTTGCTTCAGGTGAGGCAAAGGGAACAATCTCAGAATCAGTTAGAGGAACAGATCTTTATCTCTTATCTGATGTAACAAATTACAGCATTCAGTACAACTTAGGTGGTCAGATGATCCCTATGTCTCCGGATGACCATTTCCAGGATTTAAAGCGTGTTATTGCTGCTATCGGCGGTAAAGCTAACCGTCTTAACATCATCATGCCTTTCCTTTATGAATCAAGACAGCATAAGCGTAACAAGAGAGAATCTCTTGACTGTGCTCTTGCTCTTCAGGAACTTGTAAATTATTATGGCGTTTCAAATATCATCACATTTGATGCTCATGATCCTCGTGTACAGAATTCAATCCCTCTTAGTGGTTTTGAAAATGTTATGCCTACATATCAGTTCATCAAGTGTCTCCTCAAGAATATAAGTGACCTTCAGCTTGATAAAGATCATCTTATGGTTATCAGCCCTGATGAAGGTGCTATGCATAGAGCAATCTACTTCGCTAATCACGTAGGCGTTGACGTTGGAATGTTCTATAAGAGAAGAGATTATTCTAAGGTTGTTAACGGAAAGAACCCTATCGTTGCTCATGAATTCCTTGGTGATTCAGTTGACGGTAAGGACGTTATCATCATCGACGATATGATTGCTTCAGGTGAATCAATGCTCGATGTAGCAAGACAGTTAAAGGAAAGAAAAGCAAAGAGAGTATTCTGCCTTTCAACATTTGGCCTTTTCACAGCTGGTCTTTCAGTATTTGATGATGCATTTAACAAGGGAATCATTGATAAAGTTATCACAACAAATGTTGTATATCAGAATCCTGAACTCTTCACACGTGATTGGTACCTTTCAGCTGATATGAGCAAATATATCGCTATCATCATCGATCACCTTAACCACAACGCTTCTCTTTCATCACTTCTCGATCCAAGAGAACGCATTCAGGCAAGAGTTAATGAATATCGTGAAAGCCATACAATTTCTGATAATTACGATGGCTCAGCTCAGTTCTAGTATAACGTTCGCAAAATAACTGGACTAATGCGCTGTAGGCGTAGCGGGCTACGCTGAGGATTTTTGAGGCGTGCTATCGATGTAAGCAGGCAAGCATTCGGTCCAGTTATTTAAGTGACGTTATACTAGTTATTTAAATGACGATATACTGGTATAAAAATAAAGACGCTAAAAATAAATCCCTCCACCTAGCCAATGCTCGATGGAGGGATTCTTTTGCGTCCTTATTTAAAGCTCTTATAAGCCTCAAATTTAAGTTTTTATTCTTATCTGACCTGATCCTCATATTTACTTAATTCTTCCACGTAAAGCTCTCCTAAGCGGCTCAGATTGGATCCTTTACGTTTAATGTATCCTATTCTCATCTTCTGGTTTTCTTTTAATGGAACAGCCTTATAGGCATCTCCATTAAGATCTTCACTTATTATACCAGAACAAAGTGTATATCCATTTAATCCTACCATAAGATTAAGCATTGTGGCTCTGTCATTTGCTTTTATTATTCTGCTGTAATTATAAGTAGAAAGCTGTTCTTCCGAAAGATACAGAGAAGCATTTAACCCCTGATCAAATGAAAGGCATGGATAACAGGCAAGATCATTTATCGATATTTTCTTTTTATTTGCAAGAGGATGCTGTCCCCAAAGATATACATATGTATTACAGGTAAATAACTCTTTAAATTCAAGATCATTTTCTAAAAAAAGCTTTCTTAATACTTTCTCATTAAAATCATCAATATAAAGGATTCCAATCTCACTCTTAAAATTCTTTACATTTTCTATTACTTCTTTTGTTTTTGTCTCGTGCACCGCAAATTCAAAAGAGTCCATGCCAAACTGCTTTACTACCTCAACAAATGCCTTAACTGCAAAGGAATAATGCTGCATGGAAACACTGAATTTCTTTTTAGATCTCTTCTCTATAAATTTATCATTTAATAATTCAAACTGATCTAGAACCTGTCTTGCATATCCAAGGAAATCCTCTCCATCAGGAGTTATGACAATTCCTCTGTTTGATCTTAAAAAAATATCAAATCCAAGTTCTGATTCCAAGTCTTTCACTGCTCCTGATAAACTTGGCTGTGACAAAAAAAGTTTTTTTGCTGCCACATTCATAGAACCACTTTCTGCAATTTCTATAACGTATCTTAACTGCTGTAATGTCACTTTATCACTCCCCAAACAATGTTGTTGAAAGATATCTGTCTCCTGAATCAGGAAGGAGAACTACTATATTCTTTCCTTTATTTTCTGGTCTCCTGGCAATCTCTGAAGCTGCAAAAAGTGCTGCTCCTGATGATATTCCTACAAGTATCCCCTCGTACGCCGCTATCTTTCTTCCTGTTTCAAATGCGTCCTCATTTGATACCGGTAAAACTTCATCATATATTTCTGTATCAAGAACCTTTGGCACAAACCCTGCTCCGATTCCCTGAATCTTATGTGGTCCTGCTTCTCCTTTTGAAAGTACCGGACTTGATAATGGTTCAACTGCAATTACTTTTACATCCGGATTTTTCTCTTTAAGATATTTTCCAGCACCTGTTATTGTTCCGCCTGTGCCAACACCAGCAACAAATATATCTACCTTACCCTCTGTATCTTCCCAGATCTCAGGTCCTGTTGTCTTATAATGCGCAAGGGAATTAGCTGGATTATCAAACTGACCAAGTATAAGAGATCCCTCTATCTCTTTATTTAATTCTTCAGCCTTTGCTATGGCTCCCTTCATTCCCTTTGCTCCTTCTGTAAGAACAAGGCGAGCTCCATAGGCCTTCATAAGTTTTCTTCTTTCAACTGACATGGTTTCTGGAAGAGTGATTATTACTTTATAGCCCTTTGTCGCTGCTACTGCCGCGATTCCAATACCTGTATTTCCACTGGTTGGCTCAATTAAAGTTGCACCAGGTTTTAACTTTCCACTTTTTTCTGCTTCCTCGATCATAGAAAGCGCAACTCTGTCCTTCACAGAACCTGCCGGATTAAAATATTCCACTTTTGCAAAGATATTTGCTTCCTTTAATCCTTCCTTCTCCTGATAAGCCGCTAAATGAAGAAGTGGTGTATGTCCAATAAGTTCTGATGCATTTTCATAAATCTTTGCCATAATTTCTTCCTCCATAACCTTTTGGTATTGTTTATCTTTATAGCCCATCTTACCTACCGGTTTAGTGGGTTATAAATTTTTCTGATATAGTAACATACTATAACAAAGTATGTCAATGCTTAAATACACCTTAATCCCGGCTACCTTGTGCAATAAAAATACCCTCCTTACTGGTTGTCCAGTAAAGAGGGTACATAGCATTACATGCGGCCTTGCAATTATTATTACTGATCCTCAGTAGAAACATCTTTTCCCTGATTTTCTTCATTAAAAATCTCCTCAAGAGTGTGCCATCCAAGTACAGCACATTTAACTCTTGACGGCATATGTGCAATATCCTGAAGAGCCGATGCCTCTTCAAGCATCTCAAGCTCCTCATCACTTACCTTTCCTTTTATCATCTTAAGGAAAGTATCTTTAAGTGAAAGCGCCTCTTCAACGCTTCTTCCAATAACAAGATCCAGCATCATATCAGCGCTGGCCTGTGATATGGCACATCCATCTCCTATAAATGAGCCGTCTTCTATAATTCCATCATCAGAAACATTAAGCTGAAGCGTTATCTTATCTCCACATGAAGGATTAACTCCTCGCATCTCTTTATTATAAGACATAAGCTTATGTTTATGTTCCGGATTCATATTATGTTCCGTAAGTATTTCATTATAGAATGTTCTATTCTCCATAGCCCATTTTCCTCCTGACTGATGAGACACTTTCGATCAGTCTTTCTATTTCTTCTTCTGTATTATAAAACATTATGCTTGCTCTGGTTGTTGGTCTGCCATCCATATAGGTATGAAGAGGTTCAGCGCAGTGATGTCCTGCTCTGATAGCAACCTTATCCTCAGCCATTATAGCTGCCACATCATGTGGATGTACACCATCTATCTTAAATGTAAAGATACCATGATGTTCATCTGGATCATCTGCTCCAAGAAGCGTAACATGAGGGATCTCCTTAAATTTAGCAAAAGCAAGATGGCTGAGTTCCCTTTCTCTTTCTTCAATTTCCTGAAGACCTATACTTTTTATATAATTAATAGCAGCTTCAAGGCCAATGGCTCCACCAGCATTAACTGTTCCTGCCTCAAATTTATGAGGAAGCTCAGCATAAGAAACATAGTCAATATCTACTGACTCTATCATTTCTCCACCTGTAAGGAAAGGAGGCATTTTTTCGAGTAAAGCTTCCTTACCATATAAAACACCAATTCCAAATGGTCCAAGTAACTTATGGCCTGAAAATGCAAGAAAATCACAATTCATTTTCTTTACGTCAGTCACAGAATGAGGAACGCTCTGGGCTCCATCAACCACAAGATATGCACCCGCAGAGTGAACCACTTCTGCCACCTTACTCATATCATTAAGTCTGCCAAATATATTAGACATGGCTGTCATTGCAACTATCTTTGTCTTTGGTGTTATTAATGTTTTCAACTTTTCTATATCAAACGATCCATCTTTTTCGCAGTAGAAAAATTTAAGTTCAGCCTTATTTCTCTTTGCTGCTTCCATCCATGGAAGCATATTACTATGGTGCTCAACTATAGTAGTTATTATTCCATCCCCTTCATTAAGGAGAAGATTGCCAAGACTGTAAGCTACGAGATTAAGGCTTTCTGATGCATTTCTTGTAAAAATGATCTCTTTATCAGAAGATGCATTTATAAACTGTGCAACAGTATGTCTTGCATGCTCATATTTTTCAGTTGCATCGATTGAAAGCTGATAAAGCCCTCTAAATGGATTTGCGTTTGAATGATAATAATAATCACTTATTGCATCTAATACTACTTTTGGTCTCTGAGTAGTAGCAGAATTATCTAAATAAGCCAGATCAGTGGATGCAAAAAATGGAAAATCTTTTCTTATAGCATTAACATCAAGTCTACTCATCCTCTTCCTCCTCGCTTACTTCATCTTCATTTTTTAAAAGAGTTTCAAATATATACTCCCTGGTCTTTTCATCTTCAATTTTAGAAGCAACTTCCCGGATTCTGCCATCGATCATAAGTTTATAAGCATTCTCTTCATCGATTCCCCTGGCCATAAAATAGAAAAGTACTTCATCGCTTAATTTTCCTATAGTTGCACCGTGTGTACCTTCTACATCTTCTTCTGCACAAAGAATAAGCGGAACAGTCTTATTAACTACATCTTCATCAATAAGCAGAACATCTTCCTTCTCATCACCTACAGCACCGGCACATCCCTTGATAAAGTCAATTGTGCCACGGAATACCTTACTGGCATTATTCTTAAGTACTCCGTTACAATAGATATTACTCTTTGTTTCTTTACCTCTATGTCTTGCAACATAATTAAAATCGATGATATCTTCATTCTTTCCAAGATATGCAGTATCAATCCTAAGAGAACTTCTGTCTCCAAGAAGATTACAGCAAAGTCCTTCGAATATCCCCGCTGAGGCGAGCTCAAGATGGATCACTTCAAATCTTGCATCCTCAGCACATTCTGCTGAAACATTGTTATAGAACTTCATCTCATCATTAAAGCTATGTATCTGAACCAGTTTAACTGTAGATCTTTTACCAATGATAAATCTCATGTCACATGCAGCTTCTTTGATATCTGAACCTTCACAGATAATATGATTTACAATGAAGGTACATTCTGAATCATCTCCAACATGAGCCTCATAGCTGTTGAAAGCAAAGCTGTTTTCCAGGTAACTTATATCTATTCTTACAGGTTCTTTAACCTTAGTATCATTTTCTATCTTAAAGCTTTCTTTTGCTATTTTGAAGCTTTCAGTTAACTGACTGAATTCTTCACCTAATCCCGCTTCAAATGATAAAAATCTTTCCTGATCTAAAGATACATTTCTTTTTATATCTTTTCCTGCTTCGATCAGTTCATTTCCTTTTACAGCCTCTGATGGAACTTTGATATAGGCTTCATTTACCTTAAGCCAGTTCCATGTTGGTGAAGGTAAATGATTTACGCTGATCTCTCTTAATTCGCTCATCTTATACCTCCTTAACCTATGCTGCCCTTCATCTCGATACGTATGAGATTATTCATCTCAACAGCATATTCAAGAGGAAGTTCCTTAGATACATTATCTGCGAATCCACTGACTATCATAGTTCTTGCGTCCGCTTCTGAAATTCCGCGAGACATAAGATAAAATACAGCTTCATCACTGATACGTCCAATCTTTGCCTCATGTCCGATATCAGCGTCATCAGTTCTTACATCCATCGATGGTATAGTATCTGAACGAGAAATATCATCTAACATAAGAGATGCACAGTCTACTGAAGATTTTGCACCTTTAGCATTTTTATTTACAACAACAGCACTTCTAAATGTACTGATACCTCCATCCTTAGAAATAGACTTAGCACTTACAACAGACTTTGTATCTTTACCTGTATGAACTACCTTCATACCAGTATCAAGATTCTGTCCATTTCCTGCAAAAGTGATTCCAGTATATTCCATCTGAGAGTTATCACCCTTAAGGATTGTCATAGGATAAAGATAGGAAACATGAGAACCAAATGAACCTGATACCCACTCCATCTTACCGCCTTCTTCAACGACGGCACGCTTTGTATTCAGGTTATACATATTCTTTGACCAGTTCTCAATAGTTGAATAACGAAGTTTCGCATTTTTTCCTACAAAAAGCTCAACACATCCGGCATGAAGATTTGCAACATTATACTTAGGCGCAGAGCATCCCTCTATGAAATGCAGATCTGCTCCTTCATCAACTATTATAAGTGTATGCTCAAACTGACCTGCACCAGGTGCGTTAAGTCTGAAATATGACTGAAGTGGAATTTCAACAGAAACTCCCTTTGGTACATATACAAATGATCCACCTGACCATACTGCTCCATGAAGAGCGGCAAACTTATGATCCTGTGGTGGCACAAGCTTCATAAAATGTTCCCTTATCATCTCTTCATAAGGTCCGTGCATTGCCGACTCAAGATCAGTATAAATAACACCCTGGGCAGCAACTTCTTCCCTGACATTATGATAAACCAGTTCTGAATCGTACTGAGCTCCAACTCCTGCAAGACTTTCTCTTTCAGCCTTAGGAATACCAAGTTTTTCAAATGTTTCCTTGATCTCTTCCGGAACCTCACTCCAGTCAGCGCTCATTTTATTATTCTTTGGTCTTACATAGGTAACGATATTATCCATGTTAAGACCATCTATAGAAGGTCCCCACTGAGGAACTCTTATCTTACGGTATTCTTCAAGAGATTTCAGTCTGAATTCACGCATCCATTCAGGATCATTTTTTTCTTTTGAAATCTGTTCTACGATCTCTTCTGTAAGTCCTTCATCTACCTTGTAGTAGTCCTTTTCCTCATATCTGAAATCATAGAACTCTCTTGAAATATCTTCGACTTTAGTCTTTTCTTTCATTACAGTCTCCTAAAAAATCTCTATAAGTAAGATTACTTACCTAAATATTTCTCAAATCCATTTTCATTGATTTCATCTACAAGAGAACCATCTCCTGAAGCAACTATCTTTCCATTAACAAGAATATGAGTATGATCAACATGAAGTGACTCAAGGATTCTTGTACTATGTGTGATGATGATAAGTGCTCCTTCTTTCTCCTTCATGAATTCTTCAACACCGTCTGATACAGTTCTTACTGCATCAACATCAAGTCCTGAGTCAGTTTCATCAAGGATTGCAAGATCAGGCTTTAACATAAGCATCTGAAGGATCTCTGCCTTCTTCTTCTCTCCGCCTGAAAAACCTACATTAAGATCTCTATCAGCATATGAAGGATCCATCTTAAGGACCTTCATCTCTTTTTCCAACTTCTTTCTGAAGTCCCAGAGTCTTTGACGTTTACCAGTTTTCTGATCTACAGAACTTCTGATAAAATTTGAAAGTGTGATACCGGGAACTTCAATAGGATTCTGGAATGAAAGGAACAGTCCGTCTTTTGCGCGCTCTGCTGCGTTCTCTTCCAAGATATCTTTGCCGTTAAAGGTTATTGAACCTCCCGTTACTGAATAATTAGGATTGCCCATTAAAGCGTAGCCAAGTGTTGACTTTCCGGCACCATTTGGTCCCATCAACACATGAACTTCACCTTTGTTGACACTAAGATCAACTCCGTGAAGAATCTCTTTGTCGCTCACGTTAACAGTCAGCCCTTTTATTTCTAACAACTGTGGCATAATGTACCTCCATTTATTTTAAAGCTGTAACAGCTTATATGCATTCTTATAAAAAATATTATCTTTCTCTTCATCAGAAAGAGGCATGATACTGATCCTTTCAATATATTCCTTCTGATCTGACCAAGGAGAATCAGTGGCAAAGAGAATCCTCTCACTGCCAAATCCTTTGACCATCTTTACAAATAAGTCATCATTCATCATATGGAAACCATATCTAACCTTAGATAACTGCTTCCAGTTGATTTCCCCGATTGAGAATGAAGTATCAAGATAAACATTGGTTTCTCTTAATTTATCATAGGCTTCATTCCATACCATCCATCCTCCCATATGGGCCAGGATGAATTTTTCAGGATGAACATCCTTTATTACCTTTACAATGCTATCTACCGGGCTTAACGCAGGTGGATAGAGTCCAATATCAGGACCTGCATGAGTTACTATAAATAACCCCTGATTTGAAGCCTCATCTATTATTCTCTCAAGTCTGATATCATCAAGTCTCACACCGTAATAATCCGGATGAAGTTTAATACCCTTAAGTCCAAGACTCTTTATCTCTTTAATGATATCCTTATAATTAGAGTTATCAGGATGAATTCCTCCAATGGAAATGATCCCCGTTTCATTAAATGATTCATTCGTACGGGCAGCTACCTGGTTGATATGAGATGTCTTATCAGGATTTGTAACAATAGGAAGCACCACAGAGATATCTGTCCCTGATTTCTCCATGGAAGCCTTTAAATCTGCCGCTGTTCCCCTTGTATATGGTCCAATCCCACTAAGATCTTCAAGTTTACTGATTGTTCTTTCTGCAATTTCATCAGGAAAGATATGCACATGGAAATCTACCACTTTTGTATTAACATACCTTTTTCCTATGATTTTCTCTTTAATAAAATCCGTTCCTGGAAGATTAGGACCGGATTTGTTAATGTTATGCTTTAATTCCATTTAAAAACTCCTACAGATCAATATAATTATAAGAAATTTTCATATCATCCAGGATATTTGAAACTGTATCCTCTGAAGTAAGAATTACTATCTGCTCAGTATCTATACCTGAAAGCACTGAAAGAAGTGCTTCTGTATCCTTTTGATTTTTAAAATTAATAGCATTATCTATGATAAGCGGAAGCCTCTCATTATCAGAATGCTTAGCAATACTAAGTCTTACAGCTGTGTAAACCTTTGCAGCCATCTCTTCTGAAAGAGATGAAACAGGCATATTTTCGCCATGTCCTTCTGCAATAAGCTTTCCATTACTGTCTGAAGAAATACCAACAAAAAGATCATTGGTAAGAACCGGAATATATTCTGAAAGATAAGGAACTATGTCTCTTCCTGCTCTTTCCATATAACTTCTTGATAAAGCTTCAATGGTGTTTATAGCAAGCTTGATACTCTTAACTTCATCCTCAAGCTCTGCTTTCTTTTTAAATACAAGAGCCTGCTCTGCTTTAAGTTTATCTCTGGAAGCCTTTCTCTCTAAGAGTTTTTCTTTTTCCTCAGCTAATTTCTGTTTCTTCTCCTGATATTCCTTTGCAAAAGTCATATCGAATTCTGTTTCTTCCTGCTGATCTCTTTCTTCCTGAATCTCTTCTAGGACTTTATTAAATTCATCTTCATCCGGAGTTTCTATATCATCCGTATTAAAGAATCCTTTTCTTCTAAGTCCATCTACAATAGTGATTATTACGAGGCCTATAGTAAATATGACAAAAAGCTTTTTAATAGCATCATCAAAAGGAAGCAGATTAACAATCTCTGCTATAGCAAGTACTACCAGGATACCTGTAAGAAGTATCACAGGCATTCTGTCAGTTAAAGGAGTCTCTTTAGTCTCCTCAATATCTACCTCATCTTCAGCTTTTTTGCCATTCATAGCTTCAATTTCTTTATCGATCACTTCATCATCTTTATAAGAAACTGAGCCATCTTCATTTTCCACCAGCTGTCTTGCCACCCTTTTTCTTCTCTGAGCCTCCATAGAAAATTTCTCAGTCAGATCTTTAAGAGCCTGCTTATTTTCAGCCAGTCCAGGATCTACATCATCATATTCTTCTATTTTTTCAGCAAGCTCACTTACCTTATGAGAAAGTGCTCTAGAATTATGCTTTTCTTTCTCAGCCTTAAGATGTGCTATTGCCTTATTTAGATCAATATCAGATGAACCTGTAAGGATCATGCTACTAAGATAATCATTTAATTCCTTAGCTGCTCCTTCTCTGTTATCTCCGATATACATTGTATCGCGATAAGTATTCTTATCAGTTTCAATAAGAGTACCTGTTATAGTATTACTGTCTTTTAAAGTTATATCTCTTCCTGAATTAACATCAAGAACAGACATTTTCTTTGCTCCATCCAGGAATGATCTATCTAACAGATAATTAGTACCATCTTTTTTCAGATAAGCAGCTCCTGAATAATAAGAGCCCTTTTCTGGTTTATAGAGATCATATTCGCTATCTTTCTTATCATCCTTGGGAATACCGAACATCATTCCTTTGATAAATGAACCTACAGTTGATTTGCCCGAATCTTTTCCACCATGAACTACATTAAGACCAGGCTTAAGAACTATCTCTTCATTATGAAATTTTCCAAAATCTCTAAGTAAGAGCTTTGTAAGATACATATTTATTCTCCCGCCTTGATCAGTGCTTCAAGACCATATCTTAAAGCTTTTTCTCTGATCCTTGTGTCTATTGTATAACTATCATTTACTTCACTGATGAATCTTCCAACAAGATTTTTTTCGTTATCAGCCTCCATCTGTTCAACTTTCTTTCTTGAAATAGTCTTATCAACTATCCTATATACATTGAACCTCTTCTGGATCCTTGAAAAATCCGGTTTTTTTTCATCACTTGTAAAACCTTTTAAAACAATGGTATAAATATTCTCTTTACCAAGTTTAAGCATCTTATCCTCAGCCATCTTTTCAACTTCTTCGTTCTTAAGATCCGAGCTAAGATCAAACTGGAAATTGATATAACTTCTCTTAGCTATAGGGCACCATTTGATCCTTGTGCCTTTCTCATCAATCTCTCCAAGAATATAACCATGATTTCCTCTGTCATTTGGTCCAAGTGGCTCCGGTGAACCGGAATAAGCCATACGATTCTTTAATATATGTACCGGATTGGTTGAATGACCAAGAGCAATGTAATGAAAACCTTTTCTTGCTATATTTTCCCTGTTAAATGGCATATGCTCCGCATCACCACCACAGCCAAGTAAGATATTGATAGCCCCTGGCTTACCTGGATTGATATTTCCGATCACATTTTCGATATGCTCATTCTTACCATAGCTATATCCTGTAATACAAGTATTTATATTCTTAAGAAACGCATTTGTAGTCTTCTCTGCAGGAAGAACTGCGCTCTTTGATCTAAATTTAAAATGCGCCCAGTCACTGGTTGGTTCCATATAATCTCTATCACCGGAGATTATTATAGTCCTTGTATGTTCAAGTGTCTGAAGCTTTGCATCCACTTTGACCAGATCATCAAAAGTTGGTGGAGCATTAAAAAGATTACCAGCAATAAGGAGAAGATCTACATGTTTCTCATTACAGTCTGATATTATCCGATCAAATGCTTCTTCTATTTCTCTTGTACGGTCCTGACTCCAATCGCGGCCTTCATCAGGAACAGCCCCAAGACATATATCTGATGTATGAATAAACCTCATATTTAATCCTTCTTAATTCCTAATAAATGCACGGGTAGACTATACCCATTTTTTTACATACCTACTTATTATAATAAAAATAAATAAAATAAACAACCATATAAGAAACGAAAAAACCTGTCATAGGCATCAGATTTTAGTAAATAATATCTGATAACCTCATCTGACAGGTTTGATTATGATCATATCTTATCTTTCAAATTTACTTTCCTAGTATAATGGACCGAATGCTTGCCTGCTTACATCGATAGCACGCCTCAAAAATCCTCAGCGTAGCCTGCTACGCCTACGTTTTTTGAGACGCACTCTCGAGCAAGCTTTCAGCGCATTAGTCCAGTTATTTTGCGAACGTTATACTAGTAATATTATTAATGCTTAAAGCATACATATATCTTCCGTTATATTCAGCAATGACCCGGGCCTTGAGCTCCATATATTCTTTTCCATAAGGATAAGTCAGTTCCTTATCCTCATTTCCCTGAACCTTTTTCGCGAATTCACGTAATAATTTATGGATTGGATTATCCGGTTTATTCATATTCTTCTCAGCTTCTTCAACAGATAAAACTCCACTGCTGGCTAAAACCTCTTTAAAAAGCTCATTTGCAAAGAGTATCCTGAAATGCTTTCCATCATCTTCTGAAATAGCAAGCGGATTATCTGTAAGGAAATTCACTTTACCAACCTTGTCATAATACTCCGCCTCTGACCATTTTTCTACCTCAGCCCCCTTCTCCTTACAGTTCTTAATTATCTCTTCATAAGGAGATGGCTTGCTGAAATAATAGCCCTGTATCTTCTCACAGCCTATACTTCTTAAAAACTCAAACTGTTCCCTGGTTTCAACCCCTTCAGCCAAAGTCTGTATATTTATTCTTTTAGCCAGCATTACTGCTGATTCGATGATATTCTTTGACTTCTTATTGAAGTTAGAAAGAAAGACCATATCTATCTTTAATTCATCAAAGTCAAAATCCTTAAGAACATTAAGAGATGAATAACCACTTCCAAAATCATCCATCCAGACATTATATCCAGATTCATGGAAGCCATCGATCTGCTCTTTAATGCGGCTTGCATCCTCCATAAACATACTTTCAGTAATCTCAATATTCAGCATTTTTTTAGGCACATTATAGGAATCTGCAAGATCATCAATCTCTTTTCTTATATCTGTCAAAACAAAGTCAAGTCTGGATAGATTAAATGATACCGGAACGAGAGGGATATCATTTTCTACACATCTCTTGTAATTCTCGCATACTTCTTTAACAATATACCTGTCAAGTTTATGGATCAGCCTTGCATCTTCGAGGGCGGATATGAAATCGTAAGGATTAAGGAATCCTACTTCCGGATCTATCCACCTGGCGAGGGCTTCCATGCCACATAATTCACCCGTAAGTGCTCTTATTACCGGCTGATAGAAAACTTTAATATAACCTTTTTCTATAGCCATTTCTATATTATTTACAACATAATACTGAAGATTGATCTTACGTCCAAGTTCATCAGTATAATATACAAAATGTTCCCCAGCCTGATATTTAATGCTTTCGCAGGCAATCTGGGCATAGCCTACAGAAATCTCTGCTTTTTCATTATAATCTCTTACAAGAAATGCCCCGATTTTTAATTCGATAGTATTTCCTATAAGCTCGATATCCATTATACGTCTGCTTATTTCTTCTATCTTTTCTTTGATACGCTCATTCACTGTAAGAAGGGCAAAATGATCATCGGCAAATCTGGAAATATAATCATTTATAAATACATCTTTTAAGATTGAAGCTACTTCTTTTAAAATCCTGTCTCCACGTTCGATGCCATATTTAATATTTATTATCTTAAAGCGGCTGATATTTAAATAGATATACACCATCTTTGGTGCATCTTTATTAAGGGACATTAATTTTAAAAGCCTGGAAGCATATTCATTAAATCGCTTCTGCCCAGGCAGTCCTGTTAATTTATCCACATCATAAGTAAGATATTTAATATCTGTATCAACAAGGAAAACATAATATAAAAGCCCTAAAGAAGGATGTTCGACTAACTTTCCATAATCCTCCAGGTAACGTACTTTTTTATTTTTAGTGATTATCCTGTAATTTACATGATCAAATTTATCGATACCCGTGATGATCTGGTTTTCTATATCACTTTCAACTAATTCGATATCATCGGGGTGGACCATTTTTTTAAATGATCCCTCAGATAATTCCATAAATTCATCAAAAGAACTGCATTCAAATATAGTAAGGGTTGCATGATTCGCATAGAGAATCTCTTCCTCTTCATTGGCTTTATACACCAAAACTCCACCAGGCATCGAATCAAATGCCTGGAATAAAAGTTGATCTTTATACTTTTCTGCGTCGTATTTAGCCATAACAGATCCCCCGTCTCAGTCTACAGGTTTGAAAAATTCAATTGCTCCTATGGTTTTATCCCCCTCATATAAACAATCCGTTTCAACTTTTACTTTTACTCTTTCACCGGATTTACTAAGCAGCCAGACTATAGCCGCTCTTTTTTCTCCATCAAACATGCTTCCCAGCATAGGACACATAGTATTACAAAGATGGGCATTATCTTCTGTTATATGATCAAGTCCGCCTTCAAAGCAATATTTGCCAATCATTTCATCTGATGTATAACCTGTGATCTCTTCTGCTTTCTTATTCCAATAGGTGATCCGTCTTTCTTCATCAAGACAATAAACCCCAGTTTCTGAATTATCAAAATCTTCTTTATTTTCTATAAAAAGACTATTTTTCATAAGCGCCCCCATATATTAAAAATCCTGTTTTGGCATCGCATAAAACCCTATAAATACATCACATAAAAAAATCCTGTAAATGCAACGCATATACAGGATAATTTTAACATATGGGCCATTTCTTCTCTATAAAATGACTTTTAAGTTCATACTTTTTTCTTATATTTTGCTGGTTTTTTTTTGCCTTTTCTCTCGATACTTCTCTCTATTCTTTTAGGCTTTTTTTCCTGAAAATTAATCTTTCTTGGAGGGATGAGACATTTTTCATCAAATCCAATAAGATCCTGTCTTTTTGCCTTTATCAAAGCTTCTTTTACCAATTCATAATTCTCAGGTTTTTTATATTGAAGAAGAGCTCTTTGCATAGCCTTCTCATGCATATCATGAGCACTTCTTACCTTCTTCATGGTTCTAGGATCAAGACCAGTGTAATACATGACCGTAGATACTGTGGACGGAGTTGGATAGAAATCCTGCACCTGTTCCGGCATATATCCCATATCCCTTATAGCTTCCGCAAGAGCAATGGCATCATTTAGATCAGATCCCGGATGAGAAGAAATAAGATAAGGAACAAGATACTGATCTTTCTTTAATTCCTTATTAATCTTTTCAAATTTCTTACAGAATCTATTATATACCTCGCACCTTGGCTTTCCCATAAGATCGAGCACATGATCAGTTACATGTTCCGGTGCCACACGAAGCTGTCCCGAGATATGATACTTTATCAGCTCCCTGAGAAATGTATCATCCCTATCCTTAAGAACATAATCAAATCTTATACCTGATCTTATAAAGACCTTCTTAACCCCCGGAAGTTTTCTTAATTCCCGAAGGACCTCTACATAGCCTTTATGATCTACCTTCATATTAGGGCAGACCTCAGGATAAAGGCACTGTTTATTCTGACAGACACCATATTTCTTTTGTTTCTCGCAGGCTGGATGATCAAAGTCCGCTGTAGGACCACCCACATCATAGATGTATCCCTTAAAATCAGGCTGTTCTATCATCCATTTTGCTTCCTTAAGGAGAGATTCCTTAGATCTTGCCTGTAATACTCTTCCCTGATGAAATGTTATCGCACAGAAACTACATCCCCCAAAACATCCGCGGTTTGCAGTAAGTGAAAACTTTATATCACCAAAGGCAGGAACTCCGCCTAATTTATCATAAGATGGGTGCCATCTATTTTCATAAGGAAGTTCATATACATCATCTAACTCCATTGTAGTAAGCGGTCTCATTGGCGGATTCTGTATCACAAATCTGTGAGACCCATACTGTTCAACCAGAGTTTTTCCACTTATACTGTCAGTATTCATATGCTGTATCCTAAATGATTCAGCATACTTTGATCTATCTACGAGGCATTCATCATAAGAAGGAAGCATGATACAGTCATAAACTGTATCAAGATTTCTTGCATTATATGCAGTTCCTGCTACATAAGTTATATCTCTTATAGCTATTCCTGAATTAAGAGCATCTACAACTTCAACTGTTGCAAGCTCTCCCATTCCATATATTAAAAGATCTGCCCCTGAATCAAGAAGGATAGACTTTTTATATTTATCTGCCCAATAATCATAATGAGCAAGACGTCTTAAGCTTGCTTCAATGCCGCCGATTATTATCGGCATATCATTTCCGAACTCTTTTCTTATCATCTGGCAGTAGCATATGGTTGCATTATCCGGTCTTTTTCCGGCTTTTCCGCCTGGTGTATAAGCATCCTCATGCCTTCTTTTTTTATTCACTGTATAATGATTGACCATTGAATCCATGTTACCGGCAGATACAAGGAATCCAAGACGTGGTTTTCCCAAGGCTCTGATGCTGGCAGAGTCTTTATAATCCGGCTGTGATATGATAGCTACTTTATAACCATGAGCCTCAAGTGTGCGGCTGATAATAGCCGGTCCAAATGAAGAATGATCCACATAAGCATCTCCGATCACATATATAAAATCAGCTGTATCCCAGCCTCTTTCTTTCATTTCTTTTTTAGATATTGGTAAAAACATCCGCCTAAAATCCTTTGCTTTAACTTATTTTCTATCTTTTTTTGTTATTTTACGTCATTAACAACTTTATCTGCAACAAAAAATAAGCATAAAAAAAAGCTGAGGGTCTTTGAAAACGAACAAAAACAAAGACCATCAGCTAAGTAAGTGAGTTTTAAAGCGGGTAAAATGCTAAAGGGAAACTCATACCCTATCAGCCAGATTTAAAATTGAGATGTAAGAACTATTTTCTATTTTCTTCAATCCATTTTACTGAAAAATCAACTATGTCACGCTGATTCATAAGTCTAAGTTCTGCATCTCCTGCCTTAGCATGTGAAACAGCACATTCTGCTTCAAATGCTTCTCCAATGGCATCAAAATCTTCTCCGTCAACAAACAGAGTGTCATATGCCTTCCATACTCTCTTACCATTCTCCATAATGGCACTATATTCAGTGCAGTTATGTTTTCCAGGATACTCAGCTCTAACATCTGCAAGATGAATAGATGTATTCTTATCATATCCAACACCGATAAGAAGTACTTTGGCATTTAATTCATATAATTTTGCTATAGGTGAACCCTCTCCAAAGATATTAGAGAGATCATGATCTTTTGTAAGATACTCTGCATGTTTTCCCCATGCAGCAACAGATCTGGCTGGATGATCACTTCTTAAAGCCCCAGGCCAGCTTCTAAACATTTCTGCAACGGCACCCATTGTATTAGTAGGAGTTATAGCCTTATCATATGCTGGCCAGTTATCTCTTATGATCTGCCAGTCATCCTTTGAGATAGTCCAATGAACGCCATCTTCCGGATCAAGATTCTTCCATGACTGAGTTGGCATCATGATTGTTCCTTCACTGCCTACTGTCTCAATTAAAGCTTCAATAACTCCCTGGGCTCCGCCACATACATATCCGATACTTCCAAGTGAAGTATGCACCATTACGGTGTCCCCACTAGCAAGTCCTAATTCCTTTAATGATTTTTTTATATCTTCTTTAGTAACTGTTGTCATAAACTTTTCCATATAATATCTCCTGTCAATTCATTAGATTTATTATCTGTCCTGTTTATGATTATTACCTAAGTTTCCTTATTTTGCAATAGGTTAAACGCATAACCTAGAAAAAATATTTTCTTTATTGGAAATAAGTTACACGTCCCACCCGCTTTTTTTTTGCTGATACTCTGCTTATAATGCTTAGTTTTGTTTTGAAAGCATGATTCCTGATCCTAATAAAACCAGTGATCCAAAAATTGCAATCCAAAACCCGAGTCCCTGTGTCACAAGTCCCAGATCGATCCTTTTAAGTGCTCTTACCACTGGATCAGCACTTTCAAAACGTACTGCAAAGAAAATGTTTGCTGCTAGTGATGCAATACCTGCAATACTTGTAGCAAGTCCGCTTCCTTTAAATGCAGCATAACATCCTGCAATCGCTATTATGATAATGATTACTCCACCAACTTTATTGCTCTCAAATACAGTAAGCGTACTATATCTGATATCCATATAATCTCTGTCAACACTTGGCAAAAACAAAGCAATTATTATCACAAACGATGATATGATTCCTAAAAATCTCCCTACTTTATTAATGGTCTTCATATCAACCTTCCTTAATCCCCATTTAATGACTTTTTACATTAATTTTATTATTCTATAATACGCCTTATTTATTATGGATGTCTATACAAAAAAATGACGCGAAGAGATATGCCGGAATGATACCCTTTCATAAAGTATTATCCCCATCTAAATTATAGATACCGATGCAAAAATCTCATTAATCAGGCTACTGCGATGGCATGAAATAAAGTATCTATCCCCAGCCAAAATATAATAAAAGACACGAAAGAATGCCATCAAAGGGCATGTTTTAGCCCGCTGATGGCATTGCTTGAGTGTCTTTTATATTTTGGCGTTCGTCTAGAATCTGGTCGCCATATTTAATCTACTTGCTGAAGTATATAATCCTCCCCCTCATCGAATATAGCCCTCACCATCTCCTTTGTTACAGGGATATATTCATCAAAATCAACTCTTGCTTTATGATCTTTTAAGGTGTCGATTGCAATGTCTCCTTCCGGAGTAAGATTTGGAACTACTGAAAAAGAAAATGAGCCTGTTGAAATATCCATTGCCTGTACAGCCTGACAGGAATTATTACTTTTTGTTATTCCTTTTATTTTTACATTAGGATACTCTCCCATCATGTATACCATATCGTCCCCGGCACTGACTGTCTGGGCATTTACAAGCAGGGTGATATTTCCATCATGCCAAAGATCTTCGCCTTCATAGCTAACAGCCTCTTCTCCTATTATGTATCTTCCGTCTTCTCCTCTTTCATATGTAGCTGTGTTTTCATTTATCTTTGCTGAATAATAAGCTAAATGCTTTCCCTCTGGGGCAAAGAGACACGCCACTCCCCTTACCATAAATGGACTTCCTCCTGTATTTGATCTAAGGTCGATTATTATATTCTTATATCCTGCATCTTTATAGGCTAAAAGCTCGCTTCTAAGCTTATCTGTCATTTCACTATAATCTGTGCCAGTATAAGATTTCATATCATAAGCCATCTGATAAATTCTAAGGACAACAGTTTCTTCATTTAAAGCTTCCCAGCCAAGATTATTTATCTTAAGACCTTTATCAATAGTCATTAATGTATTATAAAGCCTAGGGGCATAAGCTCCCAGCTTATTTACTGTTACAGTCTTTTCTTTTCCTTCTTCATCAATAAATGAAATCTCTACCGAATCTCCTCCCATACCTGCCACATACATCGGCTTATAGAATTCTTCGTTTTCATCTACAGGAACCTGAAAGAAATAGTATTTTATATCATCGTAATAATCTTCTATATTTTTTCCATTCCATTTAGTGATAACAGTACCATTTTTAATTCCTGCATTTAAAAGACTGAGCCTGTCATTATCTGAGTTTTTTGTTTTAAATTCTAACCTTGCATCCTTAAATAATTTAATCTCTTCATCTTCTAAGTAATTACCTTCTTCTAAACTCTTTATTGAATAAGAAGCCTTGCTTCCTTCAACATTTACTGCCACAAATTCTCCTGAAGAAAGCTTTATTATTGAAAGTCCGTAATCATTGCCATAGGACTCACAAATGATACGGCTCACTTCTTTATCCTTCATATTACCAGGTGCATAACCTACATGACCGTCATAGAATTCCTGAGAAAACTGCTGCCAAAGCTGATAATTTAAAGTAAGATCCTGCTTTTTATCCGCCTCCTTAAACAAAGGCTGATATTTAAGATAAAGCCCATCAAAATCTATTCCCTTTTCTTCTGACAAAACATAATGCTCTTTCATAGTGTTGTAGACATTTTCAAAATCTTCACTTATGGAATATCTTTTATAATTTTTTGAAAATTTCATCATAAGCAAACTGCTTAATGATAAAAGAAATGCCGCCAAGGCTATGCCCCTTCTTATATTAATCTTCTCCGTAAACAGACTAAGGCAAAGTAAAGAGGAAGCTAAATAAAGCCCCGCCATTATCAGATTAAAGCCCACAAAACCAAGCATAATTAAGGCAACTGCCACCGGTACAAAATATAAAACCCTGCCTTTTGGAGTGGGATATTTTTTTAAACGTACTGACATAAAAAATAGAAATACTGACAGTAATATCTCCAAAATCGCAAATGATATATCCACGGAAATCCTCCTTTTATTTCTACTAAATATTTTGTATTCTTAACAACACCGACCCATAGTTCATTTCTCTTAAATACGGAATATTTTTAAAACAAGTCATAGCTCATCCCTTCTAAATAGTGCATATCCTAAAAGAAGATAAATGCCCGTTGCAATAAGGGATATGACCACTGTCCCTGCCACCATCTTTACAGTTACTGAGCTGTCAAAAGCGGCATAAGTCACTAATCCTCTTAAATTGCTGATATTGTAAACACTCCAGCCTTTAAAACCTGATAAAAGATTCAGATTAAACATTGCTGTAAAAAAATTAGTATGATTTTTTACCGTACCTGAAGTAACAAGGCAAAATGATATGATGCCATAACCAATTCCCAACATTGCATATTGATTTTTTATCAAAAATGTAAACATTGAAAATAATGCGGCTATCCTGATAAACGGAAATAAATAAAGACATGTTCTTAAAATCACGTCACTAAGTACCAGTCTGTTTCCAAATCCCCATCCGATACAGGACGCAACAAGCGGAACAAAACTAAGGATCAGCCCACCAGATGAAGCAACTAATATCGCAATTATATTCCTTGCCATAAAGATACTTAACCTGGAATGTCCTGACATCACCTCATAATTAATAACCTTATCTTTAAAATCTCCGCCAGCTATCATAGCAACAGCAAATAAAACAAAATACATCCCCATCATATATGAAAAACTGTTTCCCTCTGCAAGCATTGCACTACCTGATTCTTCATAAAATGAATTTTCTCCTATATTGATAAAAACTAATAAGATATTTATCAGGATTAAGCCTATAAATGCCAGCTTTAAAGATCTATTTTTTCTTATCTCATATAATAACGATCTGATCATATTTTTCATAATCATCAACCCTTGTCTTTCTTTTTAAAATACAAATAAGCTCCCATAATATAAATAGCTGCCATAACAAGTGATATAAAGCACGTATTTCTGATCATTTCACTGTTTGTACTAAAATCAAACCAGTTTATGACCCTTCCCTCTTTAACAGTCTGCCACGAGTTGTTAACCTCTGTCAGCTTAGTGATATTTGAAAGACTAAATAAATAAAAATACTCTCCTTTATCTTTAGATGCATCTAAGACAGAATCAAAAACAGCCTCAATAAGGATAATAAGATAACTAACTCCAATTCCTGCGCCACAGCTATCAGCCAGAACTGTTATCAGCATAAAAAGTGCAGATAGTCTGAGTATAGGAAAAAACAAAAGTCCATTTCTTATAAGCATCTCATTTAAGGAACAATTATCTCCCCAGCCATTGATATAACATACTACCACATAAGGCAGGAATATGGTGATCATTACAAATATGACACTCCAGAAAAAACCATTTATCACTCTTGCAAAAAACACTTTTTCTCTGCTGTGACCATTCATTAATTCATAATTTATTGTCTTATCACTGCTATCTCCTCCCACAGTCTTAGCCGCAAAGATCATAATGATAAAAAGATTAAATGCAACAATATCCTCATTGAGAAGAGTATGATACATTGATCCTGTAATATTTGAAAAATCTATTTCCTGCATCATTCTGGTAAAATAAATTCCAAGGAAAGGCAGAGCTATAGCTGTAAGTATCGTAAGCACCACCATTAGGTCACGGCGAAGCGAATAATTTTGAGATTTTATAATATTAAACATAAGCATCACTCCTCTTGTACCTTACGCATATAGTAATCTTCCAGGTTGATTTCATTTCTTGATATTTCAACCGGAATCACATTGTCCTTATATAGACTAAGGGAAATGTTCCTTATATCCTCTAAGCCGTCATAGATCCTTATCTTTCCTGATTCCTGCACATCCAGATTTTTTATAGCGCATTTTTCAGTAAGAATTGTACAGGCCTTTTCATTATTATCTGTATCAATCTCAATATATTCACTGCACTGAGCCCTAAGTTCATCAGCAGTAAATATTCCTTTTATCTTGCCCTTATTTATAAAAATGTAATCCGTACAGAGAAGTGAAAGTTCACTTAATATATGAGAGGAAATTACAAGTGTTACACCATCTTCTTTATTTATCTTCTTAAAGAGTTCTCTCATCTCAACTATACCTTCCGGATCAAGACCATTAATCGGCTCATCAAGCACCATAAATTCTGGTTTTCCAAGAAGTGCATTTGCAAGTCCCAGTCTCTGTCTCATACCAAGCGAAAAATTCTTCACTACCTTCTTACCAGTATTAAGAAGGTTAACCTGCTTTAACACTTCATCAATCCTCTGCTTATCAGGGATGCCTTTCTGAAGTCTCTGTTTTTCCAGATTCTCTCTCGCTGTCATCTTCTCTTTTTCATAAGGAGTCTCTATCATAAAGCTCATTCTTGTTCTGGCATGATTAAGACCTTTTTCACTGCTCTCACCATACATTTCTATGCTTCCATCAGTAGGATAAGCCAGCCCTCCAAGTATTTTCATTATGGTAGTCTTGCCGGCTCCATTTGGACCGATAAGGCCTACTATAGAACCTTTTTTTATTTCAAAACTTACATGATCTAAAGCAAGTTGTTTTTTATATTGCTTTGTCAGATCATTAACTCTTACAATGCTTTCCGACATATTTTTCTCCTTTTTTCTGGGTATCTAAATAAACTCATACTTTCTTTACAATGATCATGATAAAAGATAAATATAAAGAAATTCTTAAATAATTTAAAAAACTCAAAAAAAACCCCTTCACTGTTTACTTCAGTAAAGAGGTTTTTTTAATCCTGTAAAAAATAAAGGTCAAAATATATAAAATCATCTTCTAATGTAGCTTTAACATCTGCCTTCTGCTTTTCACATAGGAGTTTTGCAATATAAAGTCCTAATCCTGCACTACCGTCAGTTCTAGCCTTATCTGCTCTGTAGCTTCTTTCAAATATATGCTGAATATCAATAAGTTCCGGATCTTTAACTCTATTTCCCAGTCTTATATGATACATATTGCATTCCCCATCCGAAGCCAACATATATGGCTGTTCATTCTTATATGTTACCGGATCAGGATATACCTTTAGAATAAAACCATCCACAGCATATTTCATAATATTACTGATAAGATTGCTGAACACTCTGCTGAGCAATTCACCACTGGCCCTTATATTTACCGCCTTATCAGGAAATGATATTTCAGGATTTATTTTTTTCTTTCGGATGATAGATTCATTTTCTATGATAAAATCTGTTAAAAATGCTGTCACATCTATCTTTTCTAATTCCACAGGCTTACTGTCACTTTCAAGAACAGATAATTCAAAGAATTCATCTACCATAACCTTTAAGGCATCCGCCTTATTATTACTTATCTGAAGGTACTTCTTTCCTTCTGTTGAACTGACCTCATTTTCCAGCAGCTGAAGATTCCCCTTTATTACCGTAAGCGGCGTGCGAAGATCGTGACATGTATCAGAAACAGACTGCTCTAAAATCTTGCTTCTTCTTTCCGTTTCTAATTTGATCTTTTTTTGAAAGGAAAGATTATCATTTATCTCTTTAGCCAGTTCATTTAAATTCTTATCAGAAAGATCTACCCTTAACTGTCTGTCATATCCTGGATTTCTTGTCTTTCTCAGTTCATTGGTAATTTCTTTAATACTTATCCTTAGAAGGATCCACCTTCTTAGTGAGAACAAACAACATAGACTTAAAACTACGATAAAACAGATTTCAATATTCATCCATGCCCCCCGTGATCATACCCCATGACTTATTTTTCTATTGAAAAAGTCCCAAGGGAATCTACGTAACGTTCAACCACCTGAAAAACCACAATATCCGGATCCGCATCAAGATATTGCTGATACGTATAATAATTTCTATGGAACATATAGCTGTCATTAAACTGACTTCCGATATAGGGTGCCATACCAACACAGAAAGAATCTCTGAGGATCAGTATTCTTCTGGTATCTGCGTTTTCAGAATGATAACTGATCATTCCCGTATAATCATATTCTACATTTTCCGTATTATGTTCATCGTACCCGGATACCTTATAGACTCCATCTATATCAGCAAGCTGTTCTCTGAGATTTAACATATTGGCCAGGTCTCCCGCTGTATTATTACACGCCTCTATATTTATCTCATCACCATAAACAGAAGGCATTTCAATCCCCAGTTCTTTTAATAGCGCAACAGAACCTATATATGCACCAACAGAGTTCCAATGAGTATCCGTCTTGTAATAAAGATAATACCCTGTTTTTTCTTTTGCTTCCATCAATTCCTGATATGGGTAAACAATCCTAATATCAGTATTTTCCTTCAGGTAATCATATACCTGCTTAACCCTGTAATTTTCAGCAGGTTTTCCATAAAAGTCAGGCATATATTCCGAATATACCCTCTCCTTATTAGGCGCTATGAAAATTACAAATTCTCCGCCATGATCCTCAACATAATCTCTTTGTTTGATACAGTTATCCGCTATCTTTTTTAACTCTTCATCACTATAAAGATTCTGTCCTCTGTAGTCTGCAATTGGATTATCTTCTTTTTTGGTTTTATAAAACAACCAGTTATCTTTTCCAATTATATGCTAATGCCGCTATCCATGCTGCACGACAGTCCACAGTTTCTATCTTAAAAGAGTATATTGTATCAACGCAAAGCCCTAATGCGTTTGAAATAAGCACTTTTTTAGAAAGGCCGTATATAAATCTCTTAAATCCATCCGAAACATCGATCCAATTGATCGATCTCTTTTTAATCTGCTCATTTATATCCTTATATTTTACAATAGGCCCCGCTATAAGCTGAGGGAAAAATGAAATATAGAGTGCCACATTTACGATACTCTTTGACGCCTCTGTATCTCCTCTATATACATCAACAATATAAGAAATCGCCTGGAATGTAAAAAATGATATTCCTATTGGAAGAGCTATATTAAGCACCGGGATCAATTGGGCATGGAACATCTTATTTACTATTCTGGCAAAAAATGCTTCATATTTGTAGTATCCCAGAATTGAAAGATCCAACAGGATTCCAAGAGCCAGAAATACCTTACGCCATTTTCCTTTTGCTTTATCCAAAGCAACTCCAACACAATAATTGACCAGAATAGAAAAGATCATTAAAAATACCAGTTTGGGTTCTCCCCAGGCATAGAATAATATACTCGCTGCCAATAGGAAATAGTTTGAAATTCCATTATCCTGATCGCAATATTTCAATTCTGCTTTAATCTGTATCCTATCCCCCAGACCGTTTCTATTATATCTTCTCCTGCCGCCTTTTTTAATTTTGCCCTAAGGTTACTGATATGAACATTTATGGTATTATCCTCATAAATGTAATCGTCTTCCCAGACAGTTTCATAAAGATTTGCCTTTGAGAAAGTCTTTTTAGGATTCTTCATAAATAAGATAAGAAGCTGCCTTTCTTTTGAAGTAAGGCTAAGTTCTTTATCATTACAGCTGACAGTATTATTCTTCTGACTTACTCTAAGACTTTTAAATGTAAGATCATCTTTCTCATTCTTACTTTCTCTTACTCTTCTTAAGACAACTTCAATACGGGCTAACACTTCATTTAAGTCAAATGGTTTAAGGATATAATCATCTGCTCCCATGCGAAGGACTTCAATCCTTGTTTCTATCTTTGTTTTAGCAGATATAACAATAACCGGAGTTCTGCTTTTTTCTACATCTTTAGAAGAACGAATCTCTTTTATCAACTCATCCCCTGACTTAAATGGAAGCATCATATCCATAAGTATTACGTCATATGTTTCTTGGGCCATTAATCTTGATGCAATAGAACCATCTCTTGCTTCTTTGATCAAAAAGCCATTTTGCGACAGAAATTTTCCAAGTAATTCCCTTATTTCTTTATCATCTTCTACAATAAGAACCCTGCACATTTTTACCTCGTATATTACCACTCACTGATTTTCCTTTTCATTGTCACCTCAACCTGACTTATATCTTATAATCCTTTATTTTTCAGGTCTGCAACTATATCAATAAAAAATTCCCTTACATCAAAACCCGGGATATTTTCTCTATTAAGGTCGATCATATCTCCATGAGATATTCCCCTCTTCTTTTTATTTTCAAGGAAGATATATTCATCTCCCCATGGGAATGATTTTTCCCCAACTAAACCATCATTTCTTCCGTCAAGTAATTTTACGAACATATAACTCATATTAAGTGGAAATGCACCGCTTCCTGCCTGTTTCATACATGAACCTATACTCTTTGTATAAATTCCATGCCCTTTAAAATCAAAGCCTGCTGTCATATCCCAGATTTTTTTACAACCTGATGCTGTAAGATCTGTAACAGCTGCAATAAAATCCGGATTTGTATCTCCTAA
Organism: uncultured Lachnospiraceae bacterium; assembly: GCA_902789175.1. Lineage (GTDB taxonomy): Bacteria > Bacillota > Clostridia > Lachnospirales > Lachnospiraceae > Eubacterium_Q. The sequence goes on along the minus strand of CADANF010000032.1, from coordinate 3,886 downwards.
TTTACGGAGAGCACTGTTATAACTGTTTGCAACTTTCTCTTTAAAACCTGCTGGTGCTTTATTTAATAAATATTCAGCAAATTCACAGCCTCGATGTGGAGTATTTACTGTTATTATCGATGCTACCTTATCTGCTATGCCAAGGCAACTTACCGCAGTCTTAATATCTAAGCCTCCTTTGGAATGAGCTATGATATTAACCCTGCCGCATCCAGTAGAATCCACGATTTCATTTATCCTTGCCGCAAGTTCCTTTGCACTGTTAACAACTGAAGCTGCTGACTGATGATTTCCATAAAACACGCGTGCTCCATTTTTTTCCAGCTCATCCGGGATCCTGCCCCAGTAATTAAAATACTTAAAATCTCTGAAGAAAACTCCATGAACCATTAAAATTGGATATCTTGTTTTACAGATCTGCTGAAGTTTTCTTTTTTCATTAAGTTTAAGTTTTTTCTTTTCAAAATGAGCTTCTGCTGTTGTAACTTTGATTATCTTAAATAATACAAAAAGATGTACAATGGGGATCCAGCCGCAAAGTACTCCAATAAGGCGAAGTTTTACTCCCAGCTGCACTGATGTGGTATATACCATAATGATACCTGCCCAGAAGATAAGAGCTTCAATAATAATTAAAGCTGTAAGGAGCGGCCATTCACTTTTAAATGTATCCGCAAAACCATTTTCTACGATTTTTTTAATAAGGACAGCTGAACACACTGCTACTGACAGGAAAAATAAGATTAGTAAAAATGCCCCGATAGATAATATCTTTAAACGATATCCTGTTAAGGGCTTATTATTTATGGATTCATTCATATTTACCCCCTATAATCGTTAAACTTCATTTAGTATTTACTATTCATCAAAAAACATAGAATAATCATATCATTTGACTTAAATTTAAACAAGGCAAAGCAAAAAGAACTAACGTGAATCCCGACGTAAATTCATATAAACGTACCAGGTATATTTCTTTGGCCCGGCTCACGCCATAACCATAAAAAATATACCTGGTACGTTTTTATTATAAATCCACTGTTAGATTTTTACATATTAGTTTTCAATATATCTTCTTGCCATAATCTTCGACAGATTAAGATGCCTGAAGCTAAGATCGGATATTCCATACTTTTTAATAAAATTCTCATCCTTATATTTTAAAACAAATATATGGGATGTATCTTCAAGTGCAGGAATCGCATCTGCAGAAAGTGTATATTCATATCTATGGCTCAAAACAAGCTCCCGGATACTTTTTAATCCTGCATACTCATCATACATCGCGTCTAGATCATAATCCATCTTCTTCCAAAGTTCCATCTGATACTCTTTTTCTCTATTTTTATAATTCTCCTCAAAGTAAATATAATCTTCCCCATAAGTATCTAATAGTTCCATCTCTTCATTAGTAAGCTTACTCAGATTATATCTGGCGATAAATGCATCCATCCTTCCAAAAGAAAGTACAAGATAACAAATGCAGAATGCTATCATAGCCCATCTTGATAATCTGAAATTTTCCTTATAGATATTGATAACTACAAATATAAAGATAATCGCTAATGTTGCCAGTGCCCAGAACACCTTTACTCTTTGACGGGTAAGATTATACTCTGATACATACATACCCATTCTAAGTGCACTGGATGCGATCATTATATAGGTACAGGCTGAAATAACTGTAAGAAGTATCTTTGTAATAATTCCACGCCTAAAATGTTTAAGCACAAATAAAACTATCAAAAGATTTAAGAGGCAGACAAACAAAAGCTGGAAAAAGCCCTCTCTCGCATACTTGGCATAGGTATATCCTTCTGGCAATCTGAAATCTCCAATGAACAGATATAAGATCTGTATTACTGAAAATACTAAATATAATATAGAGATAACGCTAAGCACTGTTATTGCTATAACTTCTTCAAAATATTCATTTTTCCCATCATAGTCAGGTACTTGTTTTTGTTCCATAACCCTGATGCCTGAATATGATAAAACAAACCCCAGCAGAAATAAAACAACGATCTGAAAAACATTTGTTATATTAAAATCAATGATCTCTACAAAAATGGTACTTACTATTTTTCCAAAAACTGCATCCGCAGATGCAAGTAAAAAAACAAGGATTAAAACTATTGGAATAGATGTCACAAGTCCAACAAATACATAATATCCTGTTTCTTTTTTGGCAACTGCTGCATTATCACCATTTTGCTCTATCTTTTTATAATTTATTAATTCTCTAAATTCTTTAACGGGAAGAAATGTAAGAGGGATTATATTGAAAAATGATTTTACTATCATTCCAAGATATTTTGTAAGACTCCAGTTATTATCGAAATAATAATTATGAATAACTGTAACAGATGTAAGAAGAAATATTCCAAGATTATTAGTTGTCTGTATATCTTTATTATCTGTGATAAAACTCGACAAACCTAAAAGTAATATCATCCCCAGTAGGAAATACGAATCTTTCTTTATAGTTCCTATGCTGGATCTAATAGTTAAAAACAGATAAAACACGAGTGCCATACTAAGCAATAATATTAATAGCCCTTCTCCCTTATCATAACGACAAAACGAAAAAACCGCCGCTATTAAAATACTCGCTATCATATGGAACTTTCTTTTTTTCATTGCAAATTCCATGATCTATGCTCCTTATATTCAATTCTCTTTTAATTGTGGAGCAGGTTAGGCCTGCTCCACTTTGTTTGAATGTGGTCCGGTTTCCCGGTTTTTTATTTTTTTATTTATAATAAAAAGATAGCAATAATATAAACAAAAATCTGGCATCTTATCTCACCTTTTTATGCTTCTTCATCTGGTCTATATTCAAGTATATCCCCTGGCTGACAATCAAGCGCTTTGCAGATTTTATCCAGCGTCTCAATCTTTATAGCCTTCGCTTTACCATTTTTTAAAATCGAAATATTTGCAAGAGTGATCCCAACTTTTTCAGCTAATTCTCCAACCTTCATTTTTCTTTTTGCCAGCATTACATCTACATTTATTATGATCATAAACCCACCTCCTAAATTGTAAGATCAGCTTCCTGTTTCATCTCGTATGCATTTCTAACAAGTCCTGCAAGGGCTTCTGTAAGTATTGCAAAGAGAAGAAATGCAATCGCCATTCCTCCACGGAGATAGAGGGACATTATATTAACCTTGTCCAATACTATAAACAATACGATTCTTACAATATACTGAATTATTATGATGATTGAACTGATAGTCATTCTATGAAAGCTTTCTGCATTTTCCTGTGAAAATGAGTTATCTCTTCCAATCTGATCTGATATCTTCCAGAACTGAAATACAATAAAAAAACAAAGTACTGCTGTAAACCACATAAATCCTAAATTAAGTTTTGGATCCGCAGTAAGCATAAAGAAATACTGACTTCCTGTATCTTTTAGGTTGTCACTTACTGACTGGATAGTACACATAACAAAGAACGCCAGCATAAGTAAAGAAGCAATTCCCGCCACAAGCTTTAAATAAATACTCATCTTTTTTGATTTATTTGTTTTTAGTTCCTTCATTAAAAATCTCCTCTCACATAACAATTTCTTTTCAAAAACCAATCATACCATTCATTGGTAAGATCAATGTCAGGTCACAGGTCAATAATAAGGTCAATTGGTCAACTCATATCTGAAGTATACAGTCCCACTTATTATTTGTCAACTATTTTTTATCGTATTGCGATATATTTTTATTATTTAGTTTGAAATCAGGGTAAATAAGCGGTAAATCGAAACGCAAGATGCAAGTTTGCAAGCTGAAATGGAAATCTAAGTTCCAGTTTGCAAAAGTAAATCCCTGCTCGGCATATTCTTTGCAAGGGTAAATTCCTGATATCGTAGGAGGAGGGCAAA
>CADANF010000031.1 GCA_902789175.1 uncultured Lachnospiraceae bacterium | reverse complement strand
TATTGCTGAGACAGCAAAGGCAAACGGATTAAAGCCATATGAGTATTTCAAATATGTACTTGAAGAAATCCTGAAACATCAGGATGATGCTCTTGAAACCTATATAAAAAATTTACTGCCATGGTCAAACACCTTACCTGACAGCTGTCGAAAACAAATCAATAAGTAATTCTCTCAGCCATCCCTTCGGGGGTGGCTTTAATTTAGAGGTACACGAGTGGTTTACCACTTACTTAAAATCCCCACTATCCTCCCCGGAGGTAAAAATATGTGGAAAAATCCTCCCTATTATCCTCCCCACTTTTCTCCCCACCGTATAAAATCCCCATAAAAAAACTTAAAACCCACATAAAATAAGGCCTGGATTCATAATAAAAAGCAGTTTTTTATGTAAAAAACTAGATATAGTACGCCCTGGTTTTGGCACCACAACATTTAGGAGAATCGCGCAACTGCGATTCTTTTTTTGTGCAAACCTAATGAAAATGCAAAAATAATATTGGCTAATTTTAACTAAAAACGGCAGCTTTCGTCCTTGAAAAATGTTTTTTAATAAGATAATATAATGTATGTGGAGTGAAATGGGGGAAAAAGTATACCTTATGGAGGAGAGTGGAGAATGTTCCACTTATACTTTTTTTCTGCATTTTAATTAGCATTTTTTTTGAAGCAGATTTTAGAAAGAGATTATTACAAGAAAGGAGGAGATAAGTTATGACATGCATGAATGGAAAATTTCCAAGAACTTTAGATGCTAAAAACAGACTTATCATCCCTTCTAAGTTACGTGATGATCTTGGATCAAAGATAGTGCTTGCTGCCAGCTTTGATAATTGTATCGATGTATATTCAGCAGAAGAGTGGGCTTTATTTACTGAGAAGCTGGATAGACTTCCTGATTCCAAGAAGGAATATAGAGCACTTAAGATGTATTTCCACAGTAATGCTGCTGATTTCGAACTGGATTCTCAGGGACGTATAACTATCCCTCAGGAACAGATGGAAATGGGAAACCTTGGTAAGGAAGTTATCGTGATCGGACTTGGTAAGAAGGCTCAGATCTGGGATGCTGAGACTTATCGAGAGACACATCCTTCACTTGAACAGCAGAGAGATGATGTGGTTAGAATCGCTGAAGATTTAGATATAGATATATAAGAAAGGAACACTATAAATGGAATTCAAACATATATCGATAATGCTTGATCAGGTTATAGAGAACCTTTCTATAAAGAAAGATGGCATTTATGTTGATGGAACCGTTGGTGGGGCCGGACATTCAAGTGTCATCCTTTCTCATCTGGGACCTGAAGGCAGACTTATATGTCTTGATCAGGACAATGATGCTATAAAAACAGCGAAAGAAAGATTAAATGACAGCAGAGTAAATGTAGTTAAGAGCAATTACGTTAATATGGATGCTGTTTTAAATGATCTTGGTATAGAGAAAGTTGATGGGATCTTACTTGATCTTGGTGTTTCATCTTATCAGTTTGATAACGGTGACAGAGGATTTTCCTACAGGATGGATGCGCCACTTGATATGAGGATGGATCAGGATAGTCCATATACAGCTGAAGATATTATCAATGATTATTCTGAGCAGGAATTATATAGGGTAATAAAAGAGTATGGAGAAGATCCATTTGCTAAAAATATTGCCAAACATATAGTTAAGGCCAGAGAAATAAAGAGAATTAAGACGACATTTGAACTGAATGAGATCATAAAAAATGCTATTCCTGCAAAGGCGAGACGTGAAGGTGGTCATCCTTCGAAACGTACTTATCAGGCTATAAGGATAGAACTTAATCATGAGCTCTCAGTTCTTGAGAATTCTATAGATGGGATGATCGATATGTTAAAGCCAAAGGGAAGACTTTGTATCATCACTTTCCATTCATTAGAAGACAGAATAGTTAAGCAGAGAATGAAAACTGCTGAGAATCCTTGTATTTGTCCACCTGAATTTCCTGTTTGCGTTTGTAACAGAAAGTCAAAGGGCAAAGTTGTAACCCGTAAACCAATAATTCCGGATGCTGAAGAACTTGAAGAAAATCCAAGATCTAAGAGTGCGAAGTTAAGGGTATTTGAAAGAAGATAAGAGGGAAGATGATTATGAGTAATAACAGTCAAAGAAGATACTATGTTGATGGCAGTGCTATCAGAAGTGTTGATCATTACACAACAAGTCCAAAGAAAAGACCAAATTATCCTGAACCTAAAAGAAGAGTAAAGCAGGCTCCAGTAACACATCCTTCAGCAGCAAGAAAGGCGGAGGCTTCTCTTGCATTTACTCCAGCATTTACATTACTTGCTATTTCGCTTGTTTTTGCTGTTGTTTTATGTTGTTCAATGGTTGTATATAAAGAGTCAAAGATTAAAGAGCAGAAGAATCACATATCTGAGCTTCAGAGCCAGATTCAGCAGGCGAAAACAGATAATGCTATCTTAGAGGAAGGCATCGCTAAGATGTATACTATGGAAGATATAAAGAGAATTGCGATATTTGAACTGGGAATGGTATATTCTGAAAATGGTCAGATCAGATATTATGAGCCAGCAGTTGAAGATTATGTAAATCAGTTTAATGATGTTCCTAAAGCAGATGACTAAAATCTGCTTTCAGGAACTAATTTTTTTAAGATGACTTTTGATGAAAGCAGGAACTATTTTTAAGATGACTTTTGATGAAAGCAGGAACTATTTTTAAGGTGACTTTTGATGGAAGATGATAGAAGAAAGAGAGGCATGTCAAAGAAAAAAACAAGGAAGGTACTCATTAAACGAATGAGGAAATATCTTAACCGTTATGTTATAGCGGTAACCCTTGTAATGGCTATGCTCCTCGGAAATATTGTAAGGATAAATATAAAGCATGGTAAGGAGTACTCTGAAGCAATACAGCAGATGAGAATGTCGGATAGTAAGACCATTCCCTATAAAAGAGGGGATATATTAGATTGTAACGGTACGATCCTTGCAACTGACAAGATGCTCTATAAGGTAATACTGGAACCTAAAAATATTCTTGAGAAAGATAAATATAAAGAGCCTACCAGAAAGGCAGTTAAGGAATATTTTGGGGTAACAGATGAGCAGTTTGATGAAGCATTAAGAAATGAAAATTCCTATTATTATCCTGTTGTAAGAGATGTTGAGGCTCAAAAGGTTAAAGATTTCAAGGAGTTCTGCAATACTCCGGAAGGAGATAATGTAGTAGGTGTTAACTTTGAATTAAGATATGACAGGTTTTATCCAAATAATGAATTAGCATGTCATGTTTTAGGATATACAGTTGAAGATAGCGGCCTTGTAGGTTACGGTGGCCTTGAAGGTGAATATAATTCAGTTCTTGCAGGTGAAAATGGAAGAAGTTACTCATATACAAAGAGTGATGGAAGTGTAGCTTATGAGACTGAGGCTCCAAAAGATGGAAATACACTGGTTACATCAATTGACGTTGAAGTTCAGCGTATTGTGCAGGAAAACGTTGAGGAGTATAATAAGGAACTTAAGGCAAAGAATATATCAGTTCTTGTTATGGATCCTAATACTGGAGAAATCCTCGCACTTTATAATTCACATCAGTATGATTGCAATAACCCTTATGATTACGGTGCTACAAGATATCAGTATGCAACCATGACAGATGCTGAATTTGCGGAACATAGAAAAAATGTATCTGATGAAGAAATGATAGCTGCTTTAAATAAGCTTTGGCGTAACTTCACTGTAAGTGATGCTTTTGAACCGGGTTCTACATATAAGACCTTTACTATTTCAGGAGCTTTAGATGATGCGGTTATCACACCAAATACAACTTTCGAATGTGGCGGTAGTCTTATGGTGGATGGCTGGCCTTACCCTATTTATTGTCATAACCATGAAGGTCATGGAACAGTAGATGTAGGAAGTGCCCTGGCTAGTTCTTGTAACGTGAGTCTTATGCATATTGCTGCAATGGAGGGCAGCGAAACATTTGATAAATACCAGAAGATGTTTGGTTTTGGACAGTATACCGGAATCGATCTTCAGGGTGAAGAAAGTGCTATCATCTATGATAAGGAGAATCTTGGACCTGTAGAACTGGCCACATCTTCATTTGGTCAGGGTGTTACAGTTACTATGATACAGATAGGAACAGCTTTCTGCTCAGTTATAAATGGCGGATATTATTATCAGCCTCATATAGTTAAGCAGGTGCTTGATTCTAATGGAAATGTTGTAAAGAATTACGATAAGATTCTGGTAAGAAGAACCATTTCCGAAGCAACATCAAAGCAAATGAGAAAGATGCTTCAGGGCGTTGTTGAAAATGGTACTGGTTGGAGAGTTAAACAGGAAGGTTATGAGATCGGTGGTAAGACCGGTACAGCCGAAAAGTTTAAGGAAGGCTCCAGCGAAAGAGATGATGGAAAGTATATCCTTTCATTTATAGGATTTGCGCCGGTGGATAATCCTCAGGTTGTTATTTATGTAACAGTAAATGAGCCGGGAGATGGTCTTGCTGATTACAGTCCGGCTTCAACAGAGACATTTAGAAGAATTTCGGAGGATCTCTTTCCATATCTTAATATCTATAAATCAACAGATACTGATGAGATAGATAGAAAAGAGGAAGCAACAGGGCAGTCCACAGAAAGTACTGAGGCTTCTGATACAGAAGAAGAAACAGGAAGTGATGAAACATCTGGATCAGAAGAAGAAACAGAAAGTGATGAAGCATCTGGATCAGAAGAAGAGACAGAAAGTGATGAAGCATCTGAATCAGAGGAAGATACAGAAAGTGCTGAATCTTCTGATGAAGAAGAATAAATGTATTACGGATTAATGATCTGGTGATTAAGTCTTGTATCAGTATGGTCTGATAAAAACGAAAAAAACAGAAAGAAGAAGAACGATGACACGATATTTATTTATTGAAGCTTTACTTCCGATGCTTGTTGCATTTGTAATAAGCACAGTTATCACAAAAAAACTTATACCATTTTTACTTAAAAAGAAGATAGGCCAGTATGAGAGAGAAGAAGAATATGAAGCACATTTAAAGAAAGCCGGAACACCTACTATGGGTGGAGTTGGTTTTATATCAGCTGTCATTTTGGTTTCAGTTTTTTACATTCCGAGGTTTCCTAATATAGTTCCAATCCTCATTGCTACAGCGGGTTTTGCAGTTATCGGCTGTATCGATGATTCAAAGAAATTATTTAAGAAACAGAGTGAAGGAATGAAGCCCTTAGAGAAAACTATCGGACAGATAGTGATCGCAGTTGGGGTTATTGCATATTTAAAATTAGTAATGGGCTATGACACAAAAATCAAAGTGCCTTTCCTTGATGGAGAATATAAACTTGGAATATTCTATTACATCCTTGTGTTTATCATGATTCTTGGAACTGTAAATGGTTCTAATTTAAACGATGGTATTGATGGACTGGCTGGTTCTGTAACATCAGTCATAGCTGCTTTTCTTACCATAGCTTCATTTATCTATAAAGCAGGTATTTCACCTGTCACAGCTGCATGGCTTGGAGGACTTCTTGGATTCCTTCTTTTTAATGCTCATCCGGCCAAGATATTTATGGGTGATACAGGGGCTCTCGCATTGGGAGGATTTGTTGCTTCATCAGCTCTGGTTTTAAAACAGCCACTTATAGTTATCCTTATAGCTTTTGCTTATCTTGTAGAGACAGTATCAGTTATGATGCAGGTAACATATTTTAAGCTTACCCATGGAAAGAGGATCTTTAAAATGACTCCGATCCATCTTTCATTTGAAATCGATGGATGGTCAGAAACAAGGATAGTAATGCTTTTTACAGTGGTTACAGTGATTACATGTTTTATAGCTTTGGCAGCACTTTAGGAGGAAAAAATGTTTGAGAAGAATATAATCTGCGCAGGTGCAGGGAAAAGTGGAATTCAGTCAGCTAAACTTTTACTTAGAAATAAGGCAAAAGTAACTATATATGATCAGAATAAGGATCTAAATGTAAAGGAACTTCTTGATAAATTTGAGGGCGAAAAGCCTCAGGTTGTAGTTGGAGATCTTACAGATGAACTCCTTGAATCTTCAGAACTTATGATACTTTCACCTGGTATTCCATGTGATGCGGAATTTGTTAATAAAGCAAGACTTATGATGCCTGTCTGGGGCGAGATAGAGCTGGCAAATTATTTTAATAAAGGACTTATTGCTGGTATCACAGGAACTAATGGTAAGACAACAACAACAACTTTAGTTGGTGAGATTTTTAAGAATTATAATGAAGATACGATAGTAGTTGGAAATATAGGAACACCATTTACTACATATGCTGATAAGACAACTGAAAAGACTTTTGTGGCTGCAGAGATAAGTTCTTTCCAGTTAGAGACTGTGCATACTTTTAAGCCGCATGTATCAGCAATACTTAATCTTACGCCTGATCATCTGAACCGTCATTATACATTTGATAATTATGCAGCATGCAAATTCCGTATTCAGGAAAATGCAACTGAGGATGATTACATAGTTTTGAATTTCGATGATCCTGAAACAAAGAATAGAGCAGATCTTGTAAAGAAAGCGCGTATCGTATGGTTCAGCAGAGTAAGTGTACTTGAAAACGGTGTATTTGTTAAGGATGGACATATAGTTTCAAAATGGGATGGAAAAGAAGAGGTACTTCTGGATATAAGTGATATAAAAATCCCGGGAGATCATAATGTAGAAAATGTACTTGCTGCAGCTGCAGTGGCACATTTTATGGGTATTCCATCAGATGTGATAAAGAAAACAGTTCAAAACTTCATGGGAGTTGAACATAGAATTGAATATGTAAAGGATGTAAAGGGAGTCAGATATTATAATGACTCTAAGGGAACAAATCCTGATGCGGCTATAAAAGCCATTAAGGCTATGACAACTCCAACACTTCTTATTGGTGGAGGTTATGATAAGAAATCTACCTATGATGAGTGGATCGAAGCTTTTGATGGAAAGGTAAAATATTTAGTGCTGATCGGTGTTACAGCACCAGCAATTGCAGAATGTGCAAGACGTCATGGCTTTAATGATATTGTTTTTAAGGACAACCTTAAAGAGGCTGTAAAGTTCTGCTATGAAAATGCAAACGAGGGTGATACAGTTCTTCTTTCTCCTGCATGTGCAAGCTGGGATCAGTTCAAGAGTTATGAAGAAAGAGGTGAGCTCTTTAAAGAGTATGTTAGAGAACTTGAGGAGTGATAGGTTTGGAAAAGACAAATAGAAAGAAGATGAAAATCCCTTTCTTTATCAAGAAGAGTACCTATTTTGATTATCCTTGTCTGTTCATTGTTATTTTCCTGTGTGCTGTGGGCGTTCTTATGGTTTATAGTATAAGCTCGGCAAATGCCCTTTATAATTATGGGAATTCCGGTCATTTTGCAAAAAGACAGATGATATTTGCAGGATTTGGATCGGTTGTAATGATAATTGTTTCAAAGATAAATTATAAATATTATTACAAATTAGCTCGTGTAGCTATGGCGGTGTCCATGTTGCTTGTAGCGCTGGTTCCTTTTATAGGTTCAGAAGTAAATGGATCAAAACGATGGATAGATTTAGGTTTTATTTCATTTCAGCCATCAGAGATATGTAAAGTTGGACTTGTTATTTATACAGCGTATATCTGCAGCAGATATCCTGCGGATCTTAAGAATCTTAAGACAACAGCTTTGCTTTTTATCATACCGATAGCGGCTGTTGGGATTATTGCTGCATCAAATCTTAGTACGGCTATTATCTGTGCAGGTATCGTGGTTGTTATCTGGGCTGTGGCTACTCCTAAGATTATATATCTTTTTATTGTAGGTGGTATTGGTTCTGTTGGCGGATTCATATTCATTCTGACTCAGAAGTATAGAATGGGAAGAATAAAAGCATGGCTTCATCCGGATCTAAAAGATGATGGATATCAGACAATGCAGTCTTTATATGCCATAGGTTCCGGCGGATTGTTTGGAAAGGGTTTAGGACAAGGTTATCAGAAATTAGGAAATATACCTGAGGCTCATAATGATATGATATTTGCGGCTATCTGCGAAGAGCTGGGGATCATAGGGGCTGCAATCATTATTTTCGCTTTCCTTGTGCTTATCTGGAGGCTTAAACTTATCGCTGAAGGAGCACCTGATAGATTCAGTGCCCTTATTGCTGTTGGTATCATTGCCCACATTTCATTGCAGGCGATAGTAAATATCTCCGTAGTAACAAATGTTATCCCTAACACTGGTGTTCCGCTTCCGTTTATAAGTTACGGAGGTACTTCAATGGTATTCTTGCTGGCTGAAATGGGAATCGCTTTAGGTGTGTCAAGATATATTGTTCCGATTTCAAAAAGGGAAGATAAAGGAGTGGTTAGAGCAAAATGATGAAAAAGATTTTACTTGCTATCTTGATCTTTTTGGTGGTCATGTGTGGCGTGGTGCTTCTTTTGTTCCCGTTAAAAGAGATTAGAGTAACAGGGTGTGAAATGTCATCAGAAGAAGCGGTGGTAGAGACTGTAAAGAATATGGCTCCATGCAATAATACGCTTCTGCTTTATCTTAAAGTTAAGATGAAGGGAGTTGATGATATACCATTTGTATCGAAAGTAAATCTTTCGTTTGATGGTAGAAACAAAGTAGTAGTTGAAGTATATGAAAAGTCAACTGCCGGATGTTTTGAATATATGGAACATTATATTTATTTTGATAAGAACGGAATAGTTCTTGATACATCAGATAAGAAAAATGATAAGGTTCCATGTATAAGAGGTCTCGATTTTGAAAATTGGGAAAGAGGGGAGGAACTTCCTCTCGAAGATAAGAAAAAATTTGACGTTATTCTTAAGATAACTCAGTTGATAGATAAATATGATCTGGGAATTGATGAAATACTATTTACGTCTGATCAGGAAATTGTCGTAATGTGCAATGAAATTGAGGTTCAGCTTGGAGATGGTAATAACATTTCGGTTCAGTTGATGAATCTTAAGAGTATATTGGAAGGCCTTGGTAATAAGAAGGGAGTCCTCTATATGAAGGACTTCAACAGCTCGGAATCAACGGCTACTTTTAAAGAAAAATAAAGTTTTTATTGATAAATTGTCAAAAAAATTATATCATTGTCATAGTATGACTATTAGAATATAACTTGAAGAAAGTAATTATATTTAAGGAGGATAAGACCTTGCTAGAAATTAAGTCAAACGACGAGAAGGCACCTGCAAGAATCCTTGTTATCGGTGTGGGCGGAGCAGGAAACAATGCTGTAAACAGAATGATTGATGAAAATGTTGAAGGTGTTGAACTTATAGCTATTAATACAGATAAGCAGGCACTGGCACTTAGCCGTGCTACAACTAAGATTCAGATTGGTGAAAAGCTTACAAAAGGACTTGGAGCTGGAGCTAAGCCTGAGATCGGTGCAAGTGCTGTTGAAGAAAATAGAGAAGAGATCAATGATATTATAAAAGATGCCGACATGGTATTCGTAACATGCGGTATGGGTGGCGGAACAGGTACAGGTGCTGCACCTGTTGTTGCAGAAATTGCAAGAAACTTAGGTATTCTTACAGTTGCAGTTGTAACAAAGCCATTCACATTCGAGGGAAGACCTCGTATGAACAATGCCAATAATGGTATTGCAAAATTAAGAGAAAATGTAGATACACTTATCGTTATTCCAAATGATAAGCTCCTTCAGATCTGCGATAAGAGAACAAGTATTCCTGATGCTTTAAAGAAGGCTGATGAAGTTCTTCAGCAGGGTGTTCAGGGTATCACAGACCTTATCAATAAGCCAGGTCTTATCAACCTTGACTTTGCTGATATCCAGACAGTTATGAGAGATAAGGGTATCGCTCATATCGGTATCGGTAAGGCTAGTGGAGATAATAAAGCAGTTGATGCTATCAAGGAAGCTATGGATTCACCACTTCTTGAGACAACAGTCAGCGGTGCTACAGATATCATCGTTAACTTCTCAGGTAATGTTGGTATCGTTGAAGCATACGATGCTATCACATATCTTACAGAAGTTGCCGGAGAAGAGGCTAATATCATCTTCGGTACAGTTGATAACGATGCAACAGGTGATGATGTAAGTATCACTATCATCGCAACAGGTATTGAATCTAAAGATGCATCTCCAAAGATTACATCTAAGATCTCAATCCCTACAAAGAGTAATGATTCACTTCAGGTTAAGAATCCTACATTCTCAAATGAGAGAAAGTCAGGAGCGCGTGCAGTTCCAGTAAGTATCAATCTCGGTGGTCAGTCACAGGCAGAGACTAATGTAACTCCTGTTCAGGATGTAGATAGTGCTTTAGAGAGAAAGGCTACACCTCTTAAGACAAATGGAAATCAGAGCATAAAGATTCCTGATTTCTTAAAGAGAGGCTAATTTTATAAGAGTTTTCAAGCGGTAAACTTATGGTTTACCGCTTTTTTTACGTAATTAATACAATACACTTAATTTTATTAAGAAAATTTGGTTATATATCTACTTGATTTATTTTCCAACTTACGATATTTTAGTTTATGTCTGATTAAAAGAGGAAAAGGAAGGAATGAATATGTCAAACATCAATGTTCCAGAATTATTCGGCTCATATTTATTTAATGATGCCGTAATGAAGGATAGACTCCCTATGGATGTCTATATGTCACTTAAGAATACTATCGACTATGGAGAACCTCTTGATACTTCAATAGCTGATACAGTTGCAAAAGCTATGAAGGAGTGGGCTATAAGTCTTGGGGCAACCCACTATACTCACTGGTTCCAGCCTCTTAATAATGGTACAGCTGAGAAACATGACTCTTTCGTAAATGGTACTAAAGATGGAGAAGTTCTTATGGAGTTCTCTGGTAAGGAATTACTCCGTGCAGAAAGTGATGCTTCATCATTCCCTTCTGGTGGACTCAGAAATACATCTTGTGCTCGCGGTTATACAGCATGGGATTGTACATCACCAGCATTTGTTAAAGATACTCCTGATGGAACAAAGGTATTATGTATCCCTGCAGTATTTACATCATATACAGGAGAATCTCTTGATAATAAGACTCCACTTCTTCGTTCAATGATAGCAATTGATAAACAGACTAAGAGGGTTCTTAAATTTTTCGGCAAGGAGCCTCGTAAGGTCATTTCTAATAATGGTGCAGAGCAGGAATATTTCCTTGTTGATAAGAAGAAGTATGAAAAACGTGAAGATCTTGAATTAGCAGGTCGTACACTCTTTGGAGCAGCAGCTCCTAAGGGTCAGGAACTTGATGATAACTATTATGCAGGCATCAAGGATAAGGTGCTTATCTTCATGAGTGATCTTAATGATGAACTTTGGAAGTATGGTATCCTTGCAAAGACACAGCATAATGAAGTTGCTCCTGGACAGTGCGAACTTGCAGTTATATATAATGATACAAATATAACAAATGATAATAACCAGCTTGTTATGGAAACGATCATGAAAGTTGCTGCCAGACATGGACTTGCCTGTCTTCTTCATGAGAAGCCATTTAAGGGTATTAATGGATCAGGAAAGCATAATAACTGGTCAATTTCTACATCTGATGGAGAGAATCTTCTTAATCCTACAAAGGATCCTGAGAATAATCTTCAGTTCCAGGTGTTTATTGCAGCAATTCTTGCAGCTGTTGATAATAATGCTGAACTCCTCCGTGCATCAGCAGCCAGTGTAGGTAATGAGCATAGACTTGGTGCTCAGGAAGCACCTCCAGCTATCATTTCAGTTTATCTTGGCGAGAGACTTGAGAGTATGGTAGATCAGATCATAAAGAAGGGTAAAGCTAAAAGCTTTACCAAGACAAGAGTTTATGATTCAGGTGTTGCAACACTTCCTACTTTTACAGTTGATGCAACGGATCGTAATAGAACATCGCCATTTGCCTTTACTGGTAATAAGTTCGAATTCCGCATGGTTGGTTCATCACAGCCTTGTGCTAAACCTGCAACAGTTCTTAATACTATTGTGGCTGATGAGCTTTGCAAAGTGGCTGACAAATTTGAAAAGGCTAAGGATTTCGAGAAGGCTGCCAAGCAGTATGTAAGAAAGACTTTTAAAGAACACAGACGTATCCTCTTTGATGGAGACGGATATTCAGATGAGTGGGTTGAAGAAGCTGCAAGACGTGGGCTTCCAAACATTAAGCACATGGTAGACTGTATTCAGTATATAAATAATGAAAAATCAGTAGAATTATTTAAGAGAATGAACGTTCTCTCAAAGGTAGAACTTGACGCAAGAGCTGTCATCGATTATGAGGGATATGCTAAAGCTATCAACATTGAAGCTCTTGTTATGGTAGATATGGTCAATAAGGAATTACTTCCTGCCATCCTTAAATACGAAGGTACACTTGCCAAGGAAGCTGCAGATATCTCAGCAAATGGCATCGATCCTAAGGTTCAGAAAGGTATTATTCAGGATATCGAACTTAAGGTTGATGAGCTTAAGAAGGCAACTGATGCACTTTCAACGAAGCTTGAAATGGCTCCTCAGTACATGGAGGATGTTAAGAAGTGGGCTTACTATTATAAGGAAGTGGTATTTGATGCATTTGATTCAGTAAGACTTCCGGCAGATCAGCTTGAAGATATGGTTGCAAAAAATGCATGGCCTATTCCAACATATGAAGAATTACTCTTTGAAATTGGGGATGAGAGATAAGGTTTATTAATGCCTGGGGTGGAACTTAAAGTTATATTAATATAACTTTAAGTTCTTGCCGCAGGCTTTTTTATTGGAGATTATAAAAACTTGTGATATAATAAACGGGCTTAAATATTTGAAGAAATATTTATCAGGTGAGGTTTATATATGGTAAGCGTTATAATACCATGCTTTAAAAGTAATAATACGATAGAAGAGACTGTCAGATCAGTTATAGAACAGACATATAAGGATTGGGAGATAATTATAGTTGATAATGGTCTTACATTAGACAGGACACTTCCTGTTCTTAATGATAAAACATATAAGAAGAAGATAAATATCGTTCCATCGGAATCTAACTTAGGAGCTGCTCTTGCAAGAAATTTAGGAGCAGAGAATGCAAAGGGCAGATACCTTGCTTTCCTTGATAGTGATGATGTCTGGAACAGAGATAAACTTCATAAAGAAATGAAGGTTATGGAAAGTTTTAAAGTTGCAGATAAGAGCCCGGCTATTGTTTTTACAGGCAGAAGTCTGATAGGTGAAGATGGAAAAGATGTAGGGGTCTACATAGGATGCAACAAAGTGGTAACTTATAAGAAACTGCTTCGTACTAACCAGATCAATTGCTCATCGGTACTTATAGAGAAAGATTTATTTCTTAAATATCCTATGAAGGATGGCAGGCTTCATGAAGATTATGCATGTTGGCTGGAAATCCTTAGAGATAACAGATATGCTGCGGGCATCAATATGCCGCTGCTTTATTACAGAGTCCGCCCAGGATCAAAATCAGGAAATAAATTTAATTCAGCAATCTTAAATTATAATACTTATAAACGGATAGGCCTTAAATTCGGTGAAAGAATATTCTATATGATGACATATATCATGAATGGATTATTAAAGTATAGAAAGAGATAATATATGGCAAAGAACAGTGACAAAAAGGTTATTAAAGAAGAAATAGAAGAATTTGAAAGAAAAACAGAGCCAGTGGAGAAAAAAAGAGAGATTAAAGACAGAAGTTCTCTTATCATCTCACGACTTGAAAATATAGTTAAAAATGCAAAGAGCGTTCCTCTTAGTCAGGGAATGGTGCAGGTGGACAGTGAAGAGATGCTTGTATTATTAGAAAACCTTTCCGATGCGGTAACCCGCGAGATGAAGGTTTATAGGGAAGTTACAGATAAGCAGGCTCGCATAATAAATGAAGCCAAGGAAGAAGCTGAGGAGATCCTTTATGAGGCGGAGAAGTCAGCCAGCCGAATCCGTGTTTCCAAGAGAAGAGCAAATGAACCACCTTCATTTAAACAGTCTGATCTTGCAAGAGATGAAAAATTAGCTCTTCGTACAGCAAATGACATTTACGCTGCATCTCTTATTTATACAGATGAAATGCTTACAGAGGTAGACCATCTTGTAAATGATGCTTATGAAAAGATTGAACAGGAATATGAAAGAGTAAGAAATACTCTTAAACAAAAGATCGACAGTGTATCTGAGAATAAGGCTGAACTTATGAAGAATCTTGACGAGCTTTCAGCAACAGACAGATACAGTCAGATCCTGGAGATAAGCCAGCTGCTTTCAAATGAATTATATCGTGAAAGAGAAAAGCAGAGGATACTTGATAAGGATAAGACGATCCAGTTAGAGATCAGCTTTGATGAGGATGGAAAGCCTGATATTTCAAAGGATAAATTAAAAGACAGGGAAGAGATAAATCCTGACAGAACTGTTAAAAAGACTATTGAAAAGCATGCTGAAAGCCTTGATATTAAAGTGAGAAAGCGCGAGCCGATCAAGGAAGCTGTAAGAGAAGCTAAGTCAAAGATTGAAAAAGAGAAAAAAGAAATATTAAAAGATGAAGTTTCTGATTATGGAGATTTTGAATAATGGAAATTAAACCGTATAGAAGAATGATAAATTATTATGAGACTGACCAGATGCAGGTGGTTCATCATTCAAATTATGCCAGATTTTTGGAAGAGGCAAGACTTGATCTGATGAAACAGGCTGGACTGTCTTATGAAAAAATGGAGCAGATGGGGATAATAATCCCTGTTTTAGAACTCCATGATTATTATAAAGACGCCATCCATTATGGAGATGAGATAATCATTATCCCGGAATTTAAGAGTCTTAGTGCAGTGAAGTTTTCTCTTGATTATGAGATAAGAGATGCATATACAGATGCATTAAAGCATACTGCTATGACAAGTCATGCATTTTTGGATAAAGATTTTAAGCCTATGAACATGAAAAAGAAATTTCCTGATGTATATAGTGTCATGGAAAGCCTGGTAAAGTAAGGGGAATTAAGATGTTTAAGAATAAGTATACAGGGGAAGATGTAATATTTTCGTGCGAAGTATTTCCTCCAAAGAGAAATGATGATATGTATGATATCTTTAGAACTTTGGATGAGATCACTGACTTAAAGCCTGATTTTATCAGCGTAACTTATGGCGCAGGAGGAAGTAATTCAAAGAAAACAGCTACCATTGCGTCTTATATAAAGAATATCTGTGAGGTTCAGCCTCTTGCACATATGACAGCTGCAGGGATGACAGAAGAAAAGTTGGATGAGCTTCTCAGTGAGTTAAAGAGAAAACAGGTGGATCAGATACTGGCACTTCGAGGCGATAAGCCAAGAGATATGTCAGAAGAGGAGTTTGAAGCAAGACATTATAAGTTTGCTTCAGATCTTATTGATGATATTAAGAAAAAAGGTGATTTTAAGATTACAGCTGCCTGTTATCCAGAGATCCATCCGGAATCTGTAAATCTGGATGATGATCTGAAGTTTTTAAAATATAAGGTGGATAGGGGAGTTGAAAGTCTCATATCCCAGATGTTTTTTGATAACGAAAAGTTTTATGATTTTTTAGATAATTTAAAGAAGTATGATGTGACATGTCCTGTACATGCAGGGATAATGCCGATAACAAGAGCGAATCAGCTTGGAACAAGCGTCAGCCTTTCCGGATCCTCAGTTCCACAGAAGCTTTCTAATCTGATTGCAAAATATGCAGATGATCCAGCTGGTATGAGACAGGCGGGAATTGAATATGCTATCTGGCAGTGTGAAGATCTGCTTCGTCATAATGTAAAAGGTATTCATTTGTATTGCATGAACAAGTCTGATATTACTAAAGAGATTTACGAAGCGATATCAGGATAATTCATAATTTGTAGTATTTGTTGACCGACCGGTCAATTGACTGGTTTACAAAAGGGTATATTTCTTCTATAATTATGAAGGATATTTTCCGATGTAGTAGTTGTGGAAGAATGATCCAGATAAATTACATGGTACATCTAAGGAGGAAAACAGATGGATTACAAGAATTCCGGTGTTGATATCGAAGCTGGATACAAGTCAGTGGAACTTATCAAAGAGCACATTAAGAAGACAATGCGTGAGGAAGTTCTCACCAATATTGGTGGATTTTCAGGCGCTTTCTCAATGACAAAGTTCAAAGATATGGAAAACCCAACACTTGTTTCAGGAACAGATGGTGTAGGAACAAAGCTTAAGCTTGCATTTATACTTGATAAGCATGATACAGTAGGTATCGATTGCGTAGCTATGTGTGTAAATGATATCGCTTGTGCCGGTGGAGAACCTCTTTTCTTCCTTGATTATATAGCTTGCGGTAAGAACTATCCTGAGAAGATCGCTCAGATCGTTAGCGGTGTTGCAGCTGGCTGTGTACAGTCAGACGCTGCTCTTATTGGTGGTGAAACAGCAGAAATGCCTGGTTTCTATCCTATTGATGAGTACGATCTTGCTGGTTTTGCAGTTGGTGTTGTAGATCAGAAGAATCTTATCACAGGTGCGAATATTAAGAATGGTGATACACTCATCGGTATTGCATCAAGTGGTGTTCATTCAAATGGTTTCTCCCTTGTTAGAAAGATCTTTGATATGTCAGAGAAGTCACTTAACAGATATTTCCCTGATCTTGGAAGAACACTTGGTGAGACACTTATCGAGCCTACAAAGATCTATGTTAAGGCTATGAGAAGTGTTAAGGAAAGCGGAGTAGTAATAAAGGGTGCCAGCCACATTACAGGTGGTGGTTTCTATGAGAATATCCCTAGAATGCTTCCAGATGGTATTGCTGCTAAGATTAATAAGAATTCATATGATGTTCCTCCGATCTTTAAGCTTATGGCTTCAGAAGGTAAGGTAGAAGAGCATGTAATGTATAATACATATAATATGGGTATCGGTATGGTACTTGCAGTTGATTCAGCTGATGCAGATAAGACAGTTGCTGCCCTTAAGGCAGCTGGTGAAAATGCTTATATCCTTGGTGAAGCTGTTACAGGAGAAAAGGGAGTAATCTTATGCTAAGAGTTCTTGTACTTGTTTCTGGTGGTGGAACTAATCTTCAGGCAATCATCGATGCTATAAAAAGTGGCGAGATCACTAACACTGAGATAGTTGGTGTTATCAGCAATAATAAGAATGCATTCGCCCTTGAAAGAGCAGCAAAAGCTGGTATCAAAGGAGAGGTCGTATCTCCTAAGGATTACGAGTCAAGAGACATTTTTAATAAGGAATTCCTAAACAAAGTAGATTCATATAAACCTGATCTTATTGTTCTTGCGGGATTTTTAGTTGTTATCCCACCGGAAATGATAGATAGATATGAAGGAAAGATAATCAATGTCCATCCTTCTCTTATCCCATCATTCTGTGGTACAGGATTTTATGGACTTAAGGTTCATGAGGCGGCGCTTAAGAGAGGTGTAAAGATTTCAGGTGCTACGGTTCATTTTGTAGATAAGGGAACAGATACTGGTCCTATCATCTTACAGAAGGCTGTGGAGGTGCTTTCAGATGATACTCCGGAAGTGCTTCAGAAGAGGATCATGGAGAATTGCGAGTGGAAGATACTTCCACAGGCTATCGATATGATCGCAAATGGAAAACTTAAATAACTAAAATATATTTGGGTGCCCAGGCTGTTTCTGGACACCCATAGTTTGTAAAAAGGAGAGATTGGTTCAATGAAGGTTTTGATAGTCGGCGGCGGCGGAAGAGAACATGCCATCACCTGGGCTGTAGCAAAGAGTAAGAGAGTTGATAAGATCTATGCTGCACCAGGAAATGCAGGCATTGCAGAATTAGCTGAGTGCGTTGATATTTCTGTAATGGATAAAGAAAACTTAGTAAAGTTTGCTAAGGAAAAAAACATTGATTTCGTTATTGTGGGACCAGATGATCCTCTTGCAGCAGGTGTTGCAGATGCTTTCCTTGATGAAGGGATAAAGACATTCGGACCAAGAAAAAATGCAGCTATAATTGAAGCTTCTAAGGCTTTCTCTAAAGACCTTATGAAAAAATACGATATTCCATCTGCAGCTTATGAAGTGTTTGATAATGCCGAGGAAGCTATGGAATATGTTAAGACATGTAAGATCCCTGTTGTTCTTAAGGCAGACGGACTTGCTCTTGGTAAAGGTGTTCTTATCTGTATGACAAGAGAAGAAGCTCTGGCTGGCGTTGAAGAACTTATGGTAGATAAGAAGTTCGGTTCAGCAGGTAATAAGATCGTTATTGAAGAGTTTATGACAGGTAGAGAAGTATCAGTTCTCTGTTTTTCAGATGGAAAGACTATCCTTCCTATGACTTCAGCTCAGGATCATAAGAGAGCAGGAGATAATGATACAGGACTTAACACTGGCGGAATGGGTACATTTTCACCAAGTCCTTTCTATACAAAGGAAGTTGATGAATTCTGCAAGGCCAATGTTTATCAGAAGACTATTGATGCCATGCGTGCAGAGGGAAGAGAGTTTAAGGGCGTTCTTTTCTGCGGACTTATGCTTACACCTGATGGACCTAAGGTTCTTGAATATAATGCAAGATTTGGTGATCCAGAGACTCAGGTTGTGCTTCCTAGAATGAAAAATGACATCATTGATGTTATGGAAGCTTGCGTTGATGGTACTCTCGATAAGATCGATCTTTTATTTGAAGATAATGCAGCAGTATGCGTTATGCTGGCATCAGATGGATATCCTTTAGAGTATAAGAAGGGATTTGTTATTAAAGGTCTTGAAAACTTTAAGGGTAAAGATGATTATTTTGCTTTCCATTCAGGAAGTAAATTTAATGAAGAAGGTCAGGTTGTTACTAATGGTGGCCGTGTGCTCGGTGTAACAGCTATCGGTAAGGACCTTTTTGAAGCAAGAGCAAATGCTTATAAGGCAACAGAATTAATAGATTTTGAAAATAAATATATGCGTCATGATATTGGTAAGGCAATAGATGAGCAGTAAAAAGTGAGGAATCATTTTTGAGTAATAAATATTCACAGGCGGCGGATTTTGCATTAAGACTTGCGGAAAAATATGCGAAAAATAACAACAAAAGATACGTTGGAAGTCAGCATATTCTTCTTGCACTTTGTAAGGTCCAAAGCACTTCTCAGGTTATTTTAAAAAAACATAATATTGATCCGGATAAATTAGAGGCAACTATTCAAAGTATCGATAAAGAGATATTTAAAGATACGGAGGGCTTTGGTGGATTTTCAGAAAAAACTCTGGATATTCTCGATCTTGCTATGGTAGAAGCGAAGATGCTTAATTGTCACGAGGTTGGAACTGAACATATCCTTCTGGCTATAATAAATCATGGAAA
Source organism: uncultured Lachnospiraceae bacterium (assembly GCA_902789175.1). Classification (GTDB taxonomy): domain Bacteria; phylum Bacillota; class Clostridia; order Lachnospirales; family Lachnospiraceae; genus Eubacterium_Q. The sequence continues at coordinate 5,889 of CADANF010000031.1, read as the reverse complement.
TAATCTGGCTTATCGTATTTTCCAGAGGTTACATGTAAATGCAAGGGCTATGGCTATTGATGTTTATAAGGCCTGTGGCCTGTCTGAAGCGAGTGCTGAGAAGGCATTTAGTAATGCAGCGTCTGGAGCGAGAAAAAAGATGACTCCAGAGAAGGGAATCCTTAGTCAGTATACCAGAGATCTTACAGAGCTTGCGGCAGCAGGTGGAGTGGATCCTGTTATAGGAAGAAAGACAGAGATAAAGAGAGTTCTTCAGATTCTTAGTAGAAGAATGAAGAATAATGCCTGTCTTGTTGGAGAACCTGGGGTTGGTAAGACAGCTGTAGTTGAAGGAATAGCTCAGCTTCTTTCTTCAGGAGATGTGCCAAATATTATGGAGGGTAAGAGAATTCTTTCTCTTGACCTTTCAGCTATGATCGCTGGTTCAAAATATAGAGGCGAATTTGAAGACAGACTTAAAGGTGCCATAAGAGAAGTTAAGGCAGCCGGAAATATCATTCTTTTTATCGATGAGCTTCATACTCTTATAGGTGCAGGTGGTGCAGAAGGAGCAATGGATGCTTCAAACATCTTAAAGCCGGCTCTTTCCCGTGGAGAGATCCAGGTTATCGGTGCCACTACTATAGATGAATATAGAAAGAGGATCGAGAAGGATCCTGCATTAGAGAGAAGATTTCAGCCGGTATTTGTTGATGAACCTTCAAGAGAAGAGTCGATTGCCATTTTAGAGGGAATTGCTTCTAAATATGAAGATCACCATGGGGTTCTTATTGAAAGGGATGCTATAGTTGCGGCTGTGGATCTTTCTAACAGATATATAAATGACAGATTCCTTCCGGATAAGGCAATAGACCTTATTGATGAAGCTTCTGCCAAGAAAAAAATAGAAGATTTCAAAGTTGATATTGATGTCTTTAAAGATGAAAGTGATTATTGCGATGCCTTAGAGCAGGCGATAATGGATAATGATATTGAGGAAGCCAGGAGAATACGTTCTATCCTTGAGGATGAGGATAAAAAGAGAATGGCTCGCATGGAAAGAACAGGAAGAGGACCTAAAGGTCCATTTGTAGTTACGGCAGAAGACGTGGCAGAAGTTGTATCTCTTTGGACTAAGATCCCTGTAGCAAAGCTTACTCAGAGTGAAGCATCAAAGCTTCTTAAATTAGAGGAAAATCTTCATAAGAGAGTAATTGGCCAGGAAGAGGCTGTAAATGCAGTTTCAAAGGCAATAAGAAGAGGAAGAGTAGGATTAAAAGATCCTAACAGACCGATAGGTTCATTCCTTTTCCTTGGACCTACTGGTGTTGGTAAGACAGAGCTTTCTAAGGCACTGGCAGCAGCTCTTTTTGGAAATGAAAATAGTATGATAAGAGTTGATATGTCTGAATATATGGAAAAGCAGAGCGTATCAAAGCTTATCGGTTCACCTCCGGGATATGTTGGATTTGAAGAAGGAGGACAGCTTTCTGAGAAAGTAAGAAAGAATCCTTATTCAGTAATCCTTTTTGATGAGATAGAAAAGGCACATCCTGACGTATTTAATGTACTTCTTCAGGTTTTGGATGACGGAAGGATCACAGATTCTCAGGGACGTAGGGCGGACTTTAAGAATACTATAATCATAATGACCTCAAATGCAGGCGCCGACAGGATTGTTGAGCCAAAACATCTGGGATTCATAACAGAAGATGATGATACTACTCTTCGTCATAAGGAAATGAAGGATAACGTAATGGATGAGGTTAAACGGATCTTTCGACCAGAATTCCTTAACCGTATTGACGAAACTGTTGTATTTTCAGCTCTTACCAAAGAAAATGTTATGGATATTGCTTCCCTTATGCTTAAGGAATTAAAGGACAGAGCTTTAAATAATCTTAATATAAAACTTTCCTATGGAAAGACTTTAAGAGATTTCATTTACAAGAAGGGATTTGATCCTAAATACGGTGCCCGTCCTCTTAAGAGAGCAATACAGAACTATGTTGAGGATAAACTTTCTGAGGAAATTCTTGCAGGCCATATAAATTCTGGTGATTCAGTAAGCATTTCTGTAAAGAATGACAATGTGATTTTTAATAGAAAATAAATAATTAATTAATGGCATTTAATACGGTTTTATAATATAATGGACTTAACACGCAAAACGAATTAAATCATTGGCGAGGGTTTCTTCGCAACACGAGATTTATAGACATTTTAATTACAAGATTGTATTAGGAGGCAAGGCAAAATGGCAGTAATTAGCGAACTCATTCGTGAAGAAGAAAATGGTTCACTCAGCTTCGGCGACTACAGTTTACCAGTTAAGACAAAGCAGGACGGATTTAAATATAATGGAGATGCATATAAGATAAAGACTTTTTGTGAGATCACAAGACTTGAGAAAAACGGCAGCTTTTTATATGAATCAGTTCCAGGAACTGCAGTCCACAATTATATGTCTAATGCTTCAAAAGTAATGTTTGAAGTTGAAGGGGATAAGGATGCACAGATTACCCTTGAACTTGAATCAGAGACAGAGTATAAGGTACATGTAGATCAGGTTTATGTAGGAAAGATGAAGACTGATCTCGGTGGAAAACTTACTATATCAGCTGAACTTGAAGAAAATGATAAGATCGCTGTAGTAGTAGAAAAGGTTGATTAATTTAATTAATTATAGAGGCCTCTGTATCGAGAAGGATGCAGAGGCTTTTTTTAGACACCCTTGTCAGGCGCTCTGGAAGAGAGGCTGAGTGTCATATATGCAGCCGCAAAAGGCAAGGAATTTGTCTAGTTTGGAGGAAAAAATTGGGAAAGGAAAAACAAGTTTATTTCTGCAAAGAATGTGGATATGAATCTGCAAAATGGATGGGCCAGTGTCCAGGCTGCAGGCAATGGAATACATTTGTAGAAGAAAAGGTAGTTGTCGGCCGGGGAAAGAGTAACGCAGTATCAAATAAAGAAAAGGCAGTTCCTACCAGCATAACTTCAGTTGAGGTTGTGAGAGAACAAAGAATCTTTACTGGAATCGAAGAATTAGACAGAGTTCTTGGAGGCGGAATCGTAAGAGGTTCTCTGGTACTTGTAGGTGGTGATCCGGGCATTGGAAAGTCAACTTTACTTCTTCTTATGTGCCGTAATCTAGTTAAGGAAGACACAAAAGTCCTTTATGTTTCGGGAGAAGAGTCATTATCTCAGATAAAGATGCGTGGCGTAAGACTTCGTGCCCAGGACGAAAGACTGATACTTCTTTCGGATAATGATATTGATAATGTTGAGCAGGCTATTGAAAAATGCGAAGCTGAAGTTGTAGTAATTGACTCTATACAGACAATGTGTGATACAAGCCTTGATAATGTGCCTGGAAGTGTAACACAGGTAAGAGAGATAACAAGTCGCCTTATGCAGATAGCAAAAAGACTTGATGTGGCAATATTTATAGTAGGTCATGTAACAAAAGAAGGAACTGTTGCCGGTCCAAGAACCTTAGAACATATGGTAGATTCTGTGCTTTATTTTGAAGGAGATGAAAGTGCAGGATTCAGACTTCTTCGGGCGGTAAAAAACAGGTTTGGATCCACAAATGAGATAGGCTGCTTCTCGATGACAGAAGAGGGCTTAGAAGAGGTTACAAACCCTTCTGAGATGTTTTTAAGCGGCAGACCATCCATGGCACCTGGATCTGTAGTAATCAGTTCTATAGAGGGCAGCAGAGCCATCATGGTAGAACTTCAGGCACTTGTGGCAGACACTAATTTCAATCAGCCAAGACGTACTACAGTGGGACTTGATTATAACAGAGTAAATCTTCTTATTGCTGTTCTTGAAAGAAGAGGCGGCATAAATCTTGCCGGTTATGACTGCTACGTAAATATAGCAGGTGGTATAAAGATAAATGATCCATCTTCGGATTTAGGCATCATTTGCGCCCTTACATCAAGTTTTAAGAACAGGCCTGTAGGAGACGATACAGTGATAATTGGAGAAGTTGGACTTGCAGGAGAGATAAGAGGTGTAAGAAGTCTTTCACAGCGGGTCAAAGAAGCACATAAACTGGGGTATAAGAAAGCTATAGTTCCGTATTCAAATAAAAATGCGGATTTAAAAGGGGTTGACATGGAGATACATTTTGTAAAGACAATACAGGAGGCACTTGAATTAATATGAAATATAAAAATGTAATGTTTGATCTATACGGAACCCTTATAGATATAAGAACAAATGAAGACATCCCGATGCTCTGGTACAATTTTGCGGCCCTTTATAACAGAAATGGCGCTTCCTATCTTCCTATGGAACTTAGGGAAATGTATCTTATATATGAAAAAGCTGAGAGAAAAAGAGTAGCAGAGCTTCATCCTGAACTTTCATATATCGATATAGATATAGCAAAGGTGTTTGAACAGCTTTATAAAGATAAAGGCGTTGATGCCACAACAGAGCTGATCGAATATACAGCTAAGCAGTTCAGAAAAATATCAACATATTTCCTTAGACTTTACCCGGGAGTAAAAGAACTTCTTATTTATCTTAGGGCTACAAAAAGACAGGTGATCCTTATGTCAAATGCACAAAGTCTTTTTACAATGCAGGAATTAGATGGTCTTGGACTTACTAAATATCTGGATAAGATCTATATAAGTTCAGATGTGGGAATCAGCAAACCAGATCCGGAATTCTTTAATCATGCTGTAAAAAAATTAGGGCTTGATAAGAAAGAAACCATCATGGTAGGAAATGATTATATTTCTGATATGGGCGGAGCCGCAGCGGCAGAAATAGATGGACTTTATATAGATCAGGAAATTTCTTCAAAGATAGAAGGAGAATTTACTGCAGTGGAAAAGATAATGGATGGGGATGTGTATAAAATAATAGAGTTCTTTAAGAAAGATAAATAAGATGCCAATCGGACGCTAAAATATAAAGATAACCGGACGCTGAGATAGAAAGCCAACCGGACGCCAAAATATAAAGACATTCAAGCGATCCCTCCAGCGGTAAAGTAAGCCCTTTGGAGGGATCCTTTCATGTCTTTTTATATTTTGGCTGGGGATGGAAAAGTTAGTTCCTGTGTCGGGTATCGAAAATCTAGTTCCTGTTTACAATTCTTAAAACATAGTGTATATTATTACTCGAATGTGGATCGGGGGAAAATCCCTTTTTTATTATGTTATTCAAAATTAAATATAAAGAAACTATTTTAAAGGAGACATGAGAAGTGACTAAAAATTTTAAGAGACATGTAGCAATTATGCTCTCAACCCTTATTTTACTAGGGGGGGTAACGACCGAGTTTTAGCAGATGACAGAGGAAATAATCCGGATGGAAACTCTTCTGGAAATTCGGTTGAAGCAAGTATCAGTGAAGAAGAAATTCTGCCATGGGATGGAACGCTTGAAGAATCTGTTTATTATGGAAATGGATTCAAAGTTGAATTTAATCTAAAAGAACATTGGGACACGGGCTACAATGCTAATGTAAAGATCACAAATACTAGTGATGAAACCATTGAAAACTGGGCTTTAGGATTTAATTACAATGACAGAATATCTAACATCTGGAATGCGAAAATAGTGGAAGATGAGAACAAAGCTGAAGATGAGAACATTGCTGGAGAAAACAATAATAATACTTCAGATTTAAAACCATTAGTGATTAAAAATGATGTTTGGAATCAGGACATTTTACCCGAATCTTCGGTAGAGCTTGGCTTTAGTGGAACTGGTGAATTTAAGGGCTTCCCATCAAAGTATCATATTCTCGGAGAAAAATGTCTTGCAGATCCTGAGGATTATTATGTGGAATATACCCTTTCAAGTGATTGGGGAAGTGGATTTAATTCATCCATAATGATAAGCAATGTATCTGATAAAGATATTGAAGACTGGAGCCTGGAA